>JAFGKU010000225.1 GCA_016928415.1 Spirochaetales bacterium | reverse complement strand
ATTATTTTTTATAATAAATAAAAGATTACTTGAATAAATAGTGACTTTTTGGATATATTATGAAAAATGTAATTATTTGTCGATAATGATTAAAGATAAGTTTGTATAATCAGATAGTTACATAATACTATATAAATGGAAGTGGACAGTACGAATGGGAAAGAACGATAAAAAAATACGCATTTTCTCAGCATTGGAGATAGCCAATATTTGCGGTGTCGTGAACCAAACGACTATCAATTGGATAAAAAACGGATATTTAAAAGCCTTTATCACACCCGGCGGCCAATACAGGGTGTATGCTGAGGACCTTATTGAATTCCTTGAATCCAGGGGAATGAGAATCCCGGAAGTCCTGCTGGAACCGGGAGAAACCCGTGTTGACTGGGACACGCTCATCATCGTGGATGATGATGAGGAATTGAATAATGTGGTCAAAAAATTCATCCAGAAAAAAATGCCGGAACTCACATTGTTTCAGGCCTTCGACGGTTTTGAGGCCGGGAAACTCATCTCCAAGTATAAACCCGGAATTATCATCCTGGATATCCGCCTGCCAGGAATTGACGGCCATAAGCTCTGTAAAGATATAAAATCCGATCCTACTTTCGGTAATCCGGTTGTCATCGCGGTAACGGGTTTTGAAGAAGCCGAAGGCAAAGAAACGATAATGGGTGAGGGTGCGGATGCCTATTTTGCCAAGCCATTTGATTTTAGCAAGCTGGTATCCGAAATAAAAAAACTGGTAAAAAAGTATAAAGAATCAGAGAAAGAAGCTTAAATCTTTGGATACCGCTGACTTTGAAGCCTTTCATGCAATAATTGAAGGGATTGTTCAAGGTGTCGGTTTCAGGTTTTCTACATATAATCAAGCAAAACGTCTGCGCAGTATAACCGGATATGTCAGAAATCTCCCTGACGGCACGGTGGAGGTGGTTGCCGAGGGGCTGAATAAAGAAATTGAAGAATTCAAACAATGGCTTAGGAAGGGACCGCCCGGTGCCCAGGTAAACCGGTTTCAGGTGCGGGGAACGGCTTATACAGGCGTGTATAAACATTTTTCGGTTGAATTTTAATTTTAACAAATCACGATTTTCTGTCCAGGGTTAACGCGTCAAAAAGCTTTTTCTGGATTGTGGCGCTGGAAAACGGCTCGAGTATGATATTGTCGGTTCCGCAGTTCTTAAACCGCATAACGGATATTTTGTCAATCATTGGGGTTAAAATGATGACCGAGGTTTTTCTGCGTGTTGCCAGGGTCCTGATACGGGTAAGAATATCCAATGGTCTTGACGGGGATATATTTGTATCAATAAAAATGCAGATATACTTGGTTTTCTCGATGACTTCCTCGATATTTTCCCCCGTTGGAACGCGGTCTATTTGAAAATAAATATCCAGGGTGCCCTTTATCAGTTCAAAATAGGCATCTGTTTGTGTGATAATGAGGAGATTTTGTCCTTTAAGCTTCCTGAAGAAAAGGCTTTGCTTTTCATTCAGAACCTGTATGGAATGGATTTCAGTACTGATGGCTTCATAATCAGCCGTTATCGTATCCATAAGCCTTTTTTTCACGAGATCATGCTGTTCATCGGAATAAATTTCCTCAATATTCTTGTAATCCGTATCGCCGAAATAGCTGAGTGTTTTTATTCCTGAATCTTTTATCCGGCTTAAATGGTCTTCGGAAACCCTCGTCATGGCCGGAATCATTCTTCTTCCTTCCGCGTCGAAAAGGTCAAAGATATAGAAGCAGCCCGCTTTCAGAAAATCGACAGGCACGGTTTTTTCCTTGCTGAAATCTATCTGGAGCGCATGCATGGCATCCAGAAAATCCCTGGCCGCTTCAAAATTGAAGCAGCCTTTCAGCCTGTGAATATAGGTTACCAGTTTATCAATACTTGTCAGGATTTTAATGTTTCTACTGTCTATTTCAAGTTCGGGAAATTTACGGAATTTCATCAGGGCGTCAACGTTCACCATTGTAATGCTTTCCGGATACAGGTTGGGTATGAATACGAGTATTTTCGGCCGTTTTATGCGTTTTTCCCTGCAGAAACAGCGAAGCAGGTAATTCATTATTTCCAGTTTGTCCAGTTCAAGGTTACCCTCAATTTGAATCGTTATGATGCTGCCCCGCATATTCAAATCGAAAAGCATCGGTGTCCAGGTGCCCAGTTCCTGCGGAATAGGCATGTTAAAGAACAGGTACAATCTTTCCGCCAGGGCCTGTGGATTCAGCGGCAGTGAAAGAAAGGCATAAACATTTTCCTTTTTAAATTTCATGATTTCTTCAGGTTTGAAATCTCCCATGAGAAAGACGGGAGTGCTTTTGATTTTTGCCATGGTCCGTTTTTTGATCAAAAAACCTTCGGCGGAATAATTGGTGAATTTCCTGTTGCATATGATAAGGTCCGGTAATATCTCATTCGCCGTTCGATAACCGTCAACAAGGTCCTCGGCGGATTTTACTTCAAAACCCTTGAGGGTCAGGTAACTCACCATAAAATCGAGAAAAGTATTATCCGGATGTATAAATAATATTTTAATAATTGTTCTCCAGTGTTTATATTATAATCATTAATCGACTCGCTGACAAATAAAAATAAATGATAGATTTTTTTTATAAGATTATTTGTGAAAAATCGATCACGCTTTTCCTCAACGCGTAAACAATTGTACCCAGGGCAATCTGGTGGGAATAACCGAACCGTTTAACCATGTTTTCCAGGATTGATTCCGCCAGTTCCCTGATTTCAGGCTGGTAGGATTTATATTTTTCCGTTGAATTCTGCATATGGAAAAAGGCATCCCTCAATTGTTCCGTGCTCAGTCCCTCCACGCTCCGCCTGTGGGAAAGCAGTGTGGAATACTCGCGCCCGAAGCAGATGAGAAGATTATCGTCCCTGGAATTGATCACTGACTTCCCTTCCTCCAGTTTCAGTTCGCCGTTTTCGAGCAGATTGAGGAACCTTTGAGCGGTTTCGTGCCGGAAGGATGAAGGCTCCTGGTCTGCAACAAGCACACTTTCTATGGAAATAAGGAAGTTAAAATCAGGCCGGTCAACTTTTTCGCCGTTTTTGGGATCAATAAAAGTATATTTCGGAATCAGGATATGGGAAAAGGCCTTGTTTTCAACGGCATTGGCCAAAAGGGAATGCTGTATGTATTTTCTTAAATCATAGGCCACTTCCTCCGGGTCCCTGTCAACGGTGCAGAGGGTAATTTCCTTTGAAATGATATGGTAATACAGGTATTTGGCCACTTTTGCCAGCCCTATAAAATCGCCGTAATCACCTTCTCCCTGTGCCAGTTCTAAGTTACCCAATTTCCTGGAATGAACCGGCTTTCTGCTGTCCTTGTACTTGGGATCGATTGTCAGCCAGTGGTGGATGGCAGGCCCTTCGGTGAACATCTTGTCTATCTGGCTGAAAAAGATTCCCACATTGACGCTTCGGCCATCCGACCTGGCAATCGTATTACGCATGATATTCTGGAGCTGGCGTACGGATATGCCGTGTTTTCCCTCTTCCACGTGATATTCGTTCCAGAGTTCCCTCATGAAATCGTCGTCGATCAGCTTGAGCTGATCCTGGCTGAAAATGCCGATTTCATCCAGGAATATGCCTTTATCCCTTTTGCTGATGAGGTGTTCAAAAGTACCCGGGTCATGGATATTAATACCGAGTTTGACGGCCATGTTATGGAAGGAATGCCAGGAGGGCAGTCTCTGGATGGTCGAAACGGGGTCGTCCGGCTGCGACGAGTAGATGAACATTTTTTGTTCCGGGGTAATCGAAGCATAGAGGTCCTTTTTTTCCTCGGACCAGTTGGCCATACGCTTTGGTTTCATGGGCGGTAAAAGACGGGTCATGACGGCATAGTAGGCTGCTATTTTGACGAGGTTCGGATCAATGTCGTACTTTTCCCGCATGTTTGATAAATCCCGCCTTAGGATATCCATTTCCGAATTGGCATCAAGAAGGTAGTTGACGGCAATCTTGTCTATCCTGTCCAGAAGCTTGGAGGCGGTCAGCTGATTGTCCAGGATTTTCATTTCCTCTATGTTCGTGGTGAGCATGACGGTTGTATCGATATGGGTTTGCGTGGCTTCCACGGATGTTTTGCCGCTTCCCAGGAGCATGAGCAGGGGTTTATACTCGCTCTCCACGGGCATGTTGTTTTTCGTGATGCCGAACGAGTCATGGATGTGCAGCAGCCCGCGGTTAGCCGAAACCATGGCGCCGGAATACTGGTACAGGTGGGTGCCGGGCAGATGGTCGCTCAGTAAATGATCGTATTCGCTTGACAGGTTCAGTGGCTGGGCCTTGACGGAAAGATTGGACATGTCGTCGATATTGGCAATGCCATTGGCCTGTGCGCTCGCGAAATCTATTTTTTCCACGTGCACGTATTCTTCCAGGATGTTGAAAAGCGATTTGGAAGCATTCCGGGGATTGTTTATCAGGCTTTTGAGAATATCCAGACTCAACTTGTCAAGTGTGGCGTTCTGGTAATACGTCGGTATGGTGATTTTGTCTTTCACGAAGCGGGAGGCATTGATGGCGTCGAACAGTTCCTGCCTGGGGTGGGAGATTACGCCGTTCCGTTTCAATATGGTGGGCAGAAGAAGGATCGGGTTATGGTTGAACGAGGACCGGATCTCCAGTTCCATACCCTTTTGATCCGTAATGTGAAAGTAAAACGTGTAGAGTTTTACTTTTTCTTCCTTTGAATAGACCTCCAGGGCCATGCTGATAAGATCTATGATATTTGTTTTTCCGGAAGCCGGCGGGCCCACAAGCACTATGCCGCGGTTGGGTCCCGATTCCTTGCCGATTGATTCTATAACATCTACCAGATGTTTTATGGCGAATTCCTGGCCGAAAATGGCCGTTGTTCCATTGGAAAAGGGATCCTCGAAAATATTATAGCTGAGTGTCGGCTCCCCGCTCCGGATTACTATCTTGTATCCGAAATGATTGATCGCTTCGTAGATCAGGGTTGAGCTCGTGTGGAGGTGGGCCCTGGGATTCTCAAGGAATTCCTCTATGAATTCCGAGAAACTCATGCTCTTTTCCTTGTAATACTGCAATAATTTTTGTACGTCTACTTTTTCCATTTTCTACTCCACCCTGAAAGGTTTCTGGTTTTTTTGCATCCTTTCCGTTATCTCCTCGAAACTGACCGGTCGGATGTTGGTTTCGCTGTATTTACCACCTGAAAAACTGTATAACATGCCCTTGGAAATAATATGGACGGAATTCTTCCAGATAATATTTATATTCTGCAGGGTAGGTTTTATCCAGTCCTTCCGCAATTCCCTGTTATCGTCACGATGGTACAGGAGCAGCCCGCCGTCCATGAAATTGGTATCGATGACGAAAATCCTGGGACGGCCGAAATGGGTAAAAAAATTGAGCATATCGGTTTTTACCAGGACGGGGTCAAGCCAGACCCAGTTTTTATCCGCGTCCACGATATTTTTTTCGGGTATCCTCAGGTATTCCGCGTACCGTTTGTCGATGCGGTTCAAGTGCAGCTCGTGGATCAGGTCATGGCTCAAAAAGCGTCTTAAGAATTCATAATCCGTAATGGTTTCTATAAGGTGTTCCATGGCCTTGATCGGATTGATGCCGGTTTCTTTTTTCCAGTACTCCTTTTTTTCTATGTCCTTTTCTTCCTGGTATTCCAATGTTACCTTGCCGTCCTTATACAGTTGTTCTATATGATTCCAGAGATTGTACCCAAGGTGATACGGGTTTCTGTAGAAATACGGCCTGGGGTAACAAACACCTGAAAAAATTTTGGCATATTCGATGATACCCTTTACGGACTTTTCCTTGAAAAGTTCGAGCATTATTTTCTTTTCCCAGTACATTGCCCAGCCCTCATTCATGATTTGCGTCCTAAGTACGAAGTCCTGGGGGTAATGCGTCGTGTAAAGGTAATCCATTATCGCCTTTTCCCCTTTACTCGTCGGGGCGTAATTTCTTAAAAAATTAAAAACATCCTGGCAGGGGGCTTTGAGGGTGTACCCGACACGGCTCAGGTTTTCCTGCCGCCGTTTTTTATTCACTTCTTCCTTGAATACGTCGGTTTTGGTCTTGCTGGTAATCATGAAGGAGAGGGTGGAAGAAAAAGGCATTAACGATTTAGTCGTTTTTACCTTGTTTTCGCTGGTTTCCTCCACCTTGTAACTCATTAAAGTCTCGGTATCCAGCGACCGCTCCAGGTTGAATTGCGAATTGGGCGCAATGAGGTCCACGGCGGATTCGCAGGCGTTCCAGTAATTAAGATAATGGTATTCGCCCATTTGATTCCTGGATAAATCCACTTTTCTGACCAGGAACATGACGTATTCACTTCTGTCCCTGCTGGAATCCTTCAGTATATTCAATTCGGAAAATTCGCAATGCCCGACCACATGGGCCATTACGGAGGCCTGTGTCATGGGCGTATTGAACTTGTTCAGGTAGGCGTATGCCGGGTTCCCCGTCTGGACAACCTCGTAATACAGGGAGGATTCCGCCCCCGTTTCAATCCGTCTTTTTTTGTTCACCATCCGCTTGCCTTCCCATATATTCAGGGGGCTTGCCGGGTAAACATTTTTCTCAAGAAGGGACGCAAATTCCAGGCCGTCTAAAATAAAAAAACGGATCTCGGGAAAATGTCTGCCAAAGGTTTTGGCATGGTGCAATACCCGTTGGTATAATTCATAAATGCGCGGATCACTTTTTATGCTCAGCATTGGATTCTCCAAAGAGTGTTTTTATGACATTTACCGTCTGGTCCCGGTTTTGAATGTCGCAGACCCGGATAATGGAATCGTTATAGAACCTGTCGTTCAGTGCCCTTTTCAAATGGCTTTCCGTACTCGGTTTCACCTCCACAACGCCGATACGGTTGCAGATTGGCCGTAAACCGGTATCAATAATTTTCAGGATGTCCTGGGCGTCATTGCCGAACAGTTCACCATCGCCGAAGTAAAAAGCGTAAAAATTGGTTGCCGGGACCACATACTCGTTAAACGCAATCTTGTTTATCAGGTCGAATACCGACGCGGCGATTGTTCCTCCGGCATTGTTGATGTTGTAAAAATCCTCCGGGTTCACCTCGTACGCTTCAACGTCGTGTACGAAAAAGCGGTGTTCAACATTTTCCGGCCCGTAATTGAAATCTATCCAATGATGGATAAAATTCACTATTCTTTTTTCCAGTTCCAGCCGTTCACCGAAGGTGGAATAGGATATGTCCCCCATGTAAAAAACGACGGCGTGATATTTGGGTTTTTCCTCCCGTTTGGGCAGTTTGAACCTTTTATCACGGCGCCGGATAAGGACGGTGTATTTGGCCGCGTCAGGATTATAAAGGCCCGTCCAGACGCTTGTTTTTAACGCGCGCTTGAATGTCCTTTTTTTATCGAGAATAACACCCGTGGGGCCGAAAGTTTTGAATGTATAGGAAATCTGTTTTATTTTACCTTTTCCTTCCTTGGTCAGATTCGGGAGATTCAATTTCTCCGCCAAAAGTTCCATGAAGGATTTAAAAGGCAGATTGAAGCGGATTTTTTCACCTTCCCTGCCCGGTTTTTTCCCCCGGCCCGGACCGAATCCGCTTCCATCATCGTAAATGAACGTTGGGGGAACGATATCATCCATCTCAATGATGATATCAGTTCCCTTGTCGCCGAACCTGTCCAATCCCCCCCTGTTGATAATGTCATTCAGGAGATCTTCGATTGTGTCTTGAATGAATTCGTTAAAAGCGCCTTCAGATTCGTTGGAGTTTATTTTGTCTTCAGTCATTATTCCAAATTATCCCCTCACTTATAATATAGTGCACTTCAATGATTCAGTCCAGTAAAAGGGGAGTATGCTGATAATAAGAGCGACCAGCCGGTATGTAAAAAAAATTTTTTTGTGATTTCTTATTATATTATCGGGATCTTTATATGATAATACCTTTGAAAACAACACATGCGTGTTTCTTGGAATACGTGTCTGAATGGATTTTCTACAGGTTCTCTTGATTAATTTTTATCGGCAGACCTGTCAAAAAATTTGTCCATTACATCGGAATACGTCAGAAGCTCTATCTCGACCAGATTACAGAGTCCCCGTTCGTTCATCTGTTCGCTCAGTTCTTTCCGGTACTGATATCTTCTGTTATTTATCAGTTTTTCCCCGTTACGGATACCGTTGGCGATCTTGGAGATTTCTTCGGGTGAAATTACATCCCTGTAATAATCCTTTAAATGGTTGAGGTCCCGCCAGATGTAGAAATTGGTTCTTCCGCCCTTGGAAGCTTCTGCCGATGCTTTGTTAAGATCAATTTTGATTTGCATAAGCTCACCTACTTTTTCTTAAAATCCTTTTGATAATAATTTAATAAAAAAAAATTCAGAAGTCAACCAAAGAATAAAAAAGCAGCCTTGACTGTACGCTAATTTATTGTATAGAAAGTAATTAAAAAGTAAGTAATTTTAAAAAAAAAAGGAAATCCGTGCCTGTTATTCATCCATAAACAGATTGTAAGAGCTAATTACATTAATGAAATTGCAAGGCGTTTTATATGTATCAGTTTTTTACTTTATTCTTTTTCGGCTTTTTCTGCTTCTTTTTTTTCTTGATTTTATCCAGATGGTTTATGGATTGCCCTTTCAGCTGTTTGAAATCTTTTGATCCCGCCTTTATTCCCATTTCCTTTGCTACGGCTCCCCAGCCTTTCTTCCTGTTTTTTTTATAGGAATCGGATATATGTTTTACAGGTTTTTTCGTGATTTTTGCCAATTCCAGGGTTAAATACACTTCGGCCGGGGTCATTTTAATTTCCGTGAACAAATATTCGAATTTAATAACGGGTATATTAAAACTTACGCTTAAATCTGATTTGAAATCTTTCAGATCTGCCGATGCTTCGGCATTTATATTTACAAGTGTGGCGTCAAGTTGGGTGTCTCCTGTCAAAAAAGAAAGTCCGGACAATTGAAAGGGCAGGAGTAATATTAAGATTCCAAAAAGCCCTATAAATAACCTTTTATTCAACTATGATACCTTCTTAAAACGTGGTAATTATCTTACTATTGCTTCAGGAAATTTAACGTGAAATTCACACCTTCAAGCAAAGGTTTTAGAGATTTTAAGCCCTGGAAGTAAATACTGAAATCCCGGTACCAGCTCATGTTACAGGCATTGCAAAGCACTTTTTCAAATTTATCCTCGGTAAGTTCCAGGACGGGACCGAGATTCCTTCCCAGATACATGCAGGGATAAGCATTGAGGAACCAGTCCACAAAAATGGCCCGGTATCCTCCAAGACACATAAAATCAGGAGTTTCGTTATTCAAATATTTGATAATATTTCTGATGGAGGTGACGGTATTGACAAGCTTGAATTTCGGTTTTAAACTGATCACTTCTTCCATCGCCTTGATGAGTTCTTCCCGTGATATTTTTATCGCATCACCACCGAGAGTGTAGACGGGAGATTCGGAAAATTCAGGGTAATTTACAGAAATCATGTCAAATCCAATCTCCGTGCATTTATTAAAGAGCTCGAATAAGGCCTCCTTGTTGTAATTACATATAAGCGTGGAAGCCATCACCTTTATTTTCCTTGCATGTAATTCATGTACCGCCTTTTCAATATGGGAAAGTAAATCGGGAATTTTTCTTGACTTCGAGGCTACCTCATCCAGGTGTGAATCAACAGATATGCACATGAGATCCACTTTGGCCTCTGCGAGGGCATTGAGCCGTTTTTCATTGAGTAAGCGGGCATCGGCATTCAGGATGGAGCTTATCATGTTTAAACGGGTACATTCCTTGATGATATCGCCGAAATTGGGATGCAGCAGGGGTTCTCCCCCTGTGAGAGTGATGAAACCTATACCCATTTTGGAAAGATGCCGAATGGTTGCCAGGGCTGATTCCTTGTCGACCATGTGCTTCTCTTTTTGCTGCCAAATAGAGCAGAAATCACATTTTGCCGTACAAATATTCGTTAAGGCGAATTCTGCCAATTTGAACTTGTTTGATATGATATTTTTAATAAATGATAATTTTTTACCCATTACCGGCCTCTTTCAAGGTTTTTTCTCTTTATTTAAACACAATACTTTTAATTTTAGAATAAAATATAGATCATTTTACTCATTTATTCAACAGATCATATTTATTTTTTCTTGCCAATCAGTTTTGAAAATTGTATTCTATGCCACATGACTGAAGAATGGCTGCCCCTTGTAGATACCATGGGAAGAATTATCGGAAAGGCCGAGCGTAAGGATTGCCATAAAGATCCCGGCCTCCTGCATCCTGTTATTCACCTTCATGTTTTTAATAATAAAGGCCAGATATATCTGCAAAAAAGGGCAAAATCAAAAGATTTATTACCGGGATACTGGGACACCTCGGTGGGAGGGCATATTGCCCAGGGGGAAAGTGTTATGGAAGCGCTGAACAGGGAAGCCGTTGAAGAATTGGGCATAGAGGCGGCTAAAGCGGAGCCTCTCTACACGTATATCTGGAAGACCGATGTGGAATCGGAATTTGTTTATACTTTCAGGCTTGTTCACAACGGTGCTATCCGGATTAACAGGGAGGAAATTGAAGACGGCAGGTTTTTTTACCGGGAGAAAATTGAAGAAATGAGGGGATTGAATATAATAACACCCAATTTTGGGCATGAATTCATGCTTTTAAAGGAAAAACATTATTTTTAACCATACTCCTGAAAACAGGCTTGAACGAAGCAGCGTTCATAAAAGTGCTTTCTAATCGTTTGAAAAGAGAATTGTCGAATTTACATTATTTTTTCTTGACTAGATTGATTAATAGGATATGATTAAATTAAGAAAATATGAAAATTAGGATATTATAAGCATAGAAGTATGGATAAAAACAGAACAAAGCAGTATTGGGATAAATATGCTTCAGAGGCTGTAAGAATTGATGCTTTTGTCATTCGGAAGCTTGGTTTGCTGCAGACCCAGACTGTTTTACGGATCGGCAAGTTTTCAATAATCAGCGCCCCGCTCACTATTTCCATGCAAAAGGCAGTATTGTTTGTCATTTTAAGCAAAAATGAACTGAATATGCTCAGGCCGTACCAGAATAATGTCCATCTTCTCCGGTTTGCCTTCCAGCCAAAAGACAGGGACAAACCCCTGAAATTTTTTGTTTACACCACCATTTCAAGAATCGAGGAAATCAAGGATAAAGAAAATGTATGCATGGTGGAGGTCGTATATAAGAATACGCCTGAAGATTTAATCAACATTATAGGGCAGTTTCTTGATATCCAGAAAAAGTTAAAGAACCAGTATACCCTGCTCGGGGAAAACGCCGTTTCCCTGAATAACGAATCGGCCCAGCAGCTGCAGGTAAAGAGATACCTTCAATGCAATATTGCTTCCCGCATGATTGAAGTAAAAATATTGTCCCTTTCCGTCAATCATTTTACCCTCTTAATTCCCGCCATAAACCCGAATATAAAAGAAGGATTCATCTTTGCTTCGCGTCTTTTTATGAATGAAAATCCGCTGAATTTCAAGGGAAAAATTACGAAAGTCCTGGATAACAAGTCCGGATTCCTGAAGGTGCGGTATTCGGTAACTTACAATCCCGAATATGTCGATGCAATTCAACACTTTATTCGGGACACGCAGACAAAAGCCTCATAAACTCCGAATTGACTAATAGGGAGTATATGGTATGCCATCAAAAAACAATATAGACTACCCGGTTTTTTTTCGGTCTGCTTACCGATTATTTTTTTAAGGTAAGCGTAGACCCCGAAGGGAAAATGAAAATCGTTTATGTCTCGGATAATTATAATAAAATCACGGGCCGGGTGTTTGAAGAAGTTGAAGCAGATACCAATTGGGAAAATATCCTTTATTAAGGATGATTGGCCGGCCGCAGCGCGTTTCATGGGTGAGATGATTAAAACGTGTGGGGCGGCGTGATCGAAAGCAGGCCGAATTGTCCTTGAAGGAAAGCCAGAAGAAATATAAAGAGATGGTACAGTTATTACCCCTGGGGATTTTTGAAACAGATAATGAAGGCCGGTTTACCTTTGTAAACGATAAAACCATGGAATATATTGGCGCCGCGGAGAAAGCCTGAGACAGGGCCAGGGATTTGACCCGGCAGCTTCTTACTTTTTCAAGGGGGGGCGAGCCTGTCAAGGAAAAAATGCGGATCGAGGAAATAATCCGGGAATCCGCCGTTTTCATTACGCAGGGTTCAAAGGTCAAATGCTTTTTTGATTTCCAGGATGGATTATGGCCGGTTGAGATAGATAAAAGCCAGATAAGCCAGGTAATACAGAACCTGGTGCTCAATGCGATACAGGCCATGCCGGAAGGGGGCCGGATAGATTTTACCGTTTCCAATTTCAGGAATCCGGATAAAGGAAATTTATTACTCGATCCTGACGGATTGTACCTGAGAATCAAGGTCAAAGACCAGGGCGGCGGCATAAAAAAAGAGGATATGAAAAACATTGTTGATCCCTATTTTTCGACAAAAAAAGTCGGGAGCGGTCTTGGGTTGTCCATCTGCCATTCCATTATAAAAAAACACAATGGAATTATAGAGGTGGATTCAAAACCAGGGGAGGGCGCGGAGTTTGTTATTTATCTTCCTGCCAATCCTGTTTTGATTGTTCAAAACCGGCGGAAAAATGAATTGAAGATGAAATTACCTGAAATTTTTTCCGTTTTATTAATGGATGTTGAAAAATCCATCAGGGACCTTTCCTTTGAAATTTTTAAAATATTAAAAATTAAAGTTGATTTTGCCGTCGAAGGGAAGGAAGCCATCATGAAATTCAGGACGGCCAGGAAAAATAGTGAAATGTATGATCTGGTCGTGATGGACCTGCCCATTCCCAATGGAATGGGCGGTAAAGAAGCGATCATTGAATTGCGGAAAATAGACCCTTCCATGAAAGTCATTGTATCAAACGGCTATTTCAATGATCCGGTCCTTTCGGAATTTAAAAAATACGGATTCAATGGCGTTTTGTTCAAACCTTACGGTATGGAAGAGATGATTAAAGCGATCAAATCTGTTTTTTAATACCATTCGTTACCTTGCCCTTTTGGGGAATATGTTAATATAATTCAACATGTCTTCATCTGTGCATATTTATGATGATCCTATCCAATCGACGGCGCGGGAAATATTCGGTATACCGTATCTTTATCCTTACCAGCGTTTTGTCTTGGCCAATATCCTGGAGGGTATCAACCAGATAGTGATTTTTCCCACCGGCGGCGGTAAATCCGTCTGTTTCCAGCTTCCCCTTTATTTCATGGAAGGCATAACCCTCGTGGTCATGCCGTTGCTGTCCCTTATAAAGGACCAGATAAGAAGCCTGAATGAAAAACGGATTCCCTGCCGTGAGATCAAAGGAGGGCAGGGCGCCGGTGAGCGGGAAGAAATCTTCAGAAAAGCCGGCTCCGGTGAGCTGAGGATGCTTTTATCCACCCCGGAGGTTTTGCAGAACGGGAAAGTTTTATCGGAATTAGCCCGCATTTCCATCGCGCATATTGTCATCGATGAGGCGCATTGCGTCAGTGAATGGGGAGAAACGTTCAGGCCTGCCTATCTTGAACTGCAGCGTCTCCTGGAAATTCTGGATGTTCCGAGGGTGAGCGCTTTCACGGCCACCGCTTCACCCCGGGTCATTGAAAACATCCGGAAAATACTATTCAGAAACAGGCCGTTCCGTACGGTAATGTCAGACCCCGACAGGCCCAATATCCGGTACAGCGTTCATCCGGTGCTTTCAAAAAACCATGCCGTCAGTAATATAGCGGCATCTTGTCCGAAACCACTGATCATCTTTACACGAAGCAGGAAAAGAACCGAACTGGTTGCCAGGCTGTTAAGGGACAGGCTGGACAGCGGCGAGGTTTATTTCTACCATGCCGGACTCACAAAAGAGGAGCGGGGGAAAATAGAAGACTGGTTTTTTCAATCCGACAAGGGAGTGCTGGTTTCCACCTGTGCCTACGGCATGGGGATTGATAAAAGAAATATAAGGACCGTTCTCCATGCCGATGTTCCCCTGTCGGTTGAGGCGTACCTGCAGGAATCCGGCAGGGCGGGCAGGGATGGGAAACCGAGCCGGGCAATTCTGCTTCATTCGCTTGAGGACGAGTTGTTTGCCGGGAATATCAGTAGCGGAACAGAGCAAGCACGTTATACGGCCATGCTCGGATATGTTTCCGGTATTAATCGTTGCAGGCGTGAACGTCTTCTTGGGCTGTTGAATTATAATTTTTCAGGGGCCTGTTCCGGCTGTGATGTATGTGATGGCTCCGTGCAGGCGGAACCGGAAGGCCTTCATGAAATTATGCTTTTTGCTAAAAGCAACAGGCGCGTATATTCCATCAGGGAAGCGAGGCAGATTCTGTCGGGAAAACCGGGTCTGGAATGCACCATGAAAGAACTTTATAAGAACCGTTTTTTCGGAGTTCTTGAAAACTGGAGTATAGATGATATTGACGATGCCTTACAGGAACTTATAAGCCGTAAAATAATAAGGCTCCCTGGAAAAGGGTTGTTCAAATACAGGCTGACATGTGCAAAGAATCGATCAGGAGGAATAAAATATGGTTCGGCGTGAAAATTTTTTATTGATACTTTTTTTTATTCTGTTAAATTCGTTTCTTTATGCTTCGCCCCAGAAGGAATTACCCCTGTTGCCGGGAATAAGGGACCGGTTGAACCTGAATGGAACATGGAAAGTTGCCGTTTCAAAAGGTAATCCGTTGCCCTCCGGCATGGCGGACTGGAAAGAGATGGATGTGCCCGGCCTTCTATACGGTGAAGCGCGCGGAGGAAGCGAATACGCCTGTTTTTCCCGGCAGGTGAATGTACCGGCAGAATGGAAGGATATAAGGGTCTTTCTTCTGTTATCCGGAGCACGGTATAATCCACAGGTTTATGTAAACGGGAAATTGATAGCCGGCAGGCTTGAAGGTTGGACGCCCTTTGAAGTGGAATTAACGGGCCTGGTTGAACCGGGACATTCGTTCAGACTGGATGTCGTATGCCAGGACTGGGGTGCGACGTTCTCCGGTAATTATGTGCTCCCCGTGGACGCTTCCGGGAACTGGGATATTTTACGCAGCACGCCGAAGAACAGGATAATTGCTCCCATAGGAGGATATTTTGCACATTACGGTATCTGGGATGACGCTTTTCTGGTTGCCCGCCCCAATGCCCACTTGAAGGATATTTTCATCCAGACTTCTGTAAGGAAGAACAACCTGTTGACGGTTACGGGGATTTCCACGCATACGGGAGACCTCAGGGTAAAAGGGGAGGTAAGGGATCTTGGTTCCCTTATTTGTTCGCTTGGGGCGGTGAAAATAACAGGTAGCGGTTCCTTTGTCCTGGAAGAAAACATTAAAAGTATCCAGTATTGGTCTCCTGAAGAATGTAAAACTTATTCGCTTGACCTCAGCCTGGTTAATGGGGAAACGGGAACGGTCCTGGACCACCTGACCGAGCCCTTTGGATTCAGGGAATTATGGGCCGAAGGGCCGGATTTTTATTTAAACGGCGTTAAGAGGCATCTCCTGGCTTCAAGCACATGGCCGCTGCCGTCCAACCAGAGTTATGAGGAAGTGAGGAACAACCTGCTTGCCCTGAAGAAGGCGAATGTTACCGCATTCCGGCTTCATACGCAGCCCTGGCAGAGGAAGTGGCTGGATGCCGCCGATGAAGTAGGAGTCCTGATTATTGAGGAAGGGGCGCTGTGGTGTGACGGGGGAGGAGGTTATGCCTACGGGGATGAAAGGCTGTGGAAAAATATCCTGGAACATCTGGAAGGGATGGTAAAGCGTGACAGGAATCATCCCTCATTGGTTATGTGGAGCCTGGAAAACGAGATCCTTCATTGTGGTGCATCGCAATATCTGCCTTCCGTCGAACAAAGATTGGCCGAAATGGGCGGAAAGATAAAGGCATTGGACCCTTCACACCTGATAACGTATGAGGCGGATCTGGACCCCGGCGGCGCGGCCGATGTTATAGGGCTGCATTATCCCCATGAGATTCCGGATAATTATGCCTACCCGAATACGGCGGATTGGCTTTCCGGGCAGGCAGTGACTACCGGCAGGGAAGGCGGTCTATTGGGAAGCCGCAATAAAAAGTTCGAATGGGACAGGAAAAAACCGCTATACATAGGGGAATACCTTTGGGTCCCGTTTGAGGATTTTTCCCCGGCTTCCATTTTTTTCGGCGATGAAGCCTATACGGACAGGCGGTCGTTTAATCTAAAGGCCAAGGCGGAAGCGTGGCGTTACCAAACCATAGCGTACAGGAGGGCGGGAGTGTCCGGAATGTGCCCCTGGACCTTCGCGGAAGCCGGATTGAGAATTGATGAATCCAGTCCTTTGTATTCCGTGCAGAAAGAGGTCTACTCACCGGCAGCCGTTTTTGTGAGGGAATTGTGTAACCATTATTTTGCATCGGAAAGAATGCTCAAGACATTTGACGTTTTTAATGACGGCAATACCGCCTTAAACCTGGACCTCCATGTAACTTATCCCGGCTGGAAAGAGGGATTCAGTAAAAGACTGGCACTGGAACCCGCTGCGCACATGGCCGTGAAAGCTTCAATACCCATGCCGGTAAAGCAAGTAACGGGTGAATTGAAATTAAAAATTGAATTGATTTCGGAGGGAAAAATTCTTTACTCAAGCTATTTCCCTTTCCATGTATGGACGCGTAAACGATTTGCCGCACCTTCCGGTTACAAGGTGTATGTGTACGATCCCGAAGAACGGATATATCCTCATCTACAGGAAAGAAATTTTCAAATAATAAAGGACATTGGCGAATTTTCCAGTCTTGATGCCGCCCGTTCGATCGTGGTTGTGGGTCCACTGGTTTTTCACGATAACAAAACGGGTAACGGTCCCGTTGTGATAGGGGAAACCAAAAACGATGTAACCCCGCTGCTGTTTTTTCTTGATAAGGGGGGGAGGGCCTTGTTTTCGGCACAGGACAGCGTGGGGAGTATTTTCCCCGGTCTTGAATTAACCGATCATGCCTCGACGATAACCTTCGTTGCTTCCGCGGCCCATCCCGTTTTTAAGGGTCTTGACAATGGGGATTTCAGGTTTTGGCGTGATGATCATTACGTTACGCAAAGGGAGATCAAAAGACCCCGGAAATCAGGGGCGCGTTCATTGATTGTTTCCGGCGGACCCGATGCACTGGACCAGGCTCCCATGGTCGAGATGCCATACGGAAAAGGCAGGGTGATTTTATGTCAATCCCTGTTCGGTGATAAACTCACGGTGGAACCGGTTGCACGCACTTTGCTTCAAAATTGTTTAAATTATCTTGGACGGCCCGTTAAGGCGGGAAAGAAAGCTTTTGTATTGGGCTCCGGTAATCGGATGGATTCGTTTGTCGGCAGACTTGATTCATACAATCTTGATTTTCAAAAAACCGCTTCTTCCCTGTCTGACACGAATCTCCTCATTCTCCATAACGGAGGGGAAGATATGATGGCTGAGAAGGAAAATATAAAAACATTCATTAATGATTCATCGGGAAGTCACGTATTATACTGGCATTCACCTGACCCGGCCGCGTTTAAAGAGTTACGCGGTATCATGGGACTGGGAGGTTACATTATAGAGCCTTCAACCGGTCCCTTGAGTTTCAGGGAAACCCGGTATTTCCCTTTTTACGGCTTTTTAAGGGAGGATTTAACTTTTATCGGGCAAGGCGCCAACAGAACGTGGATGAGGGAATTCGAACCGGACCCCGCTGTCATTGACCGAAGCCTTTCCTTCGACGCTGAAAATATAACCATGAACCGGTTCGAAGTGGAGGAATGGGATTTTTCGGGTAAATATGTGAGTGTCTCTGCAGACGGTAAAGGGGTCAATTTCAATACAAACGGCACTGCCGAATCCTCTCTGACCTTCGCATCCGCCGGTTTGTACAAGATAGTCCTTCTGGCGGCAGGAACGCCGATGCGCAAGCAATGGCCGCTTGTCAATATATCGCTGGACGGCAGCGTGGTCTGTAGAATCATGCTTGATCAGTCTGCCTTGAAGGGATACTCGGCCGTTTTTGAAACCAAAGCGGGTACCTACCGGATAACCCTGTCTTTTATTAATGACGCCTATGATACTGGCGGGGAGGACAGGAATCTTTTCCTGGATGCCTTATTGGTTACGAAGAAGACTCTTGATACAGGCGGTGTCGAATTCTTCTGCAATCCTCCCGCGGTAGCCGCCCTGAAGCTGGCAAACGGCAATTCCGTGGTTATTGACTGCGTGCGATGGGACATCAGTCAATCAAACAGGATTAAAGCGGACCGCTATGCGAATACCCTATTCTCCTCTTTAGGTGCCCCTTTCAGAAATGAGGTTAAGCGGATTACATGGATAAGCCATAAGAAATTCCGGCCCGTAGGAACCATACCTTATTATAAATCGGATGAAAAGGAAATTTCACTGGTTGCAGCGGGGACAGTAAGCTCTGTTTTTTCCTCTGTATCTGATGCAGAATATGAAATCAATTTATCCGGCAGGTCCTCTCCGGCACTGGGAGAGTACGCAAAGGTTCGCATACTGCTGGATGAAGTAGATCTCGGGGAACGTGAAATCCCGTTCTTGATGACCGATACGGTTGTATTTGGTATTTGCAGGATTGGAAAGGGAAGCCATTCGTTAAAAATTCAATTTATAAACGACCTTATGGCGGGTAATGAGGACCGGAACTTTTATTTTTCCGGAATCGGTTTTAAAAAAATGGATTCTTGAAAAATGCGGCACCGGTTTGACATCAGCCGGTAAGTATGGATTATCAGGTTCTCTCGGCTTTCCTTTTTCGATAAATATTATTATATTTCTCAGGAAAAATCTATAGTACAGGAGTTTTGTATGGTTAAGTCCCTTAAAAGAATGATGGTATCGATATTCATTTTAATTCTTCCGTTTCCGGTTTTTTCCCGGGATGTGAACTGGAGGGGAACGGATGAGTATGGTATCGCATCCGATCCCACCTTCAATCCTGATACTTTAAAAGGGAATCCGAAAATATTATGGCAGGCGGAGCTTGGCAGGGGATATTCCAATGTGGTTCTGTCCGGCGATTACCTTTACACGACGGGTTCGGAATGGAATGTCAACAAGGTTTATTGTCTGAACCGGAAAAGCGGGAAAGTGGTCTGGACCATACAATACAAGTGTGCCTCGGGGAATTACCCCGGGCCAAAGGCAACCCCGGTCCTGGACGGCGATAACCTTTACATTTTCAGTCAGGAAGGTCAGCTTCATTGTCTGGATTCCAAAACGGGTAAAATAAAGTGGATGAAAGATTTTAAAAAACTGGCAAATTTAAAACCGCCTTCCTGGGGGCAGGCGGGTACGCCCGTGATTCTTGGCAATATGATTCTGCTGAATGCCGGCGATGGCGGCATTGCGTTGAATAAAACAAACGGTGCCTTTCTGTGGAAAACAAGCGGCACTTCCGGCTATGCTACCGTTGTGCCTTTTAAAAGCCGGGACAGTCAGATGGCGGCCATATTCGGCTACGATACGCTTTATTCCGTTGATGTGAAAACTGGAAAAAAGGGATGGTCAGTGAACTGGAAGAACAGCAGTAACGTCAATGCAGCGGATCCGTTGATTATTGATAACAGGATCTTTATATCTTCGGATTATAACCGCGGTTGCGCCCTTTTTGAAATCACAGATAACAGCATAAAGAAAATCTGGGAAAACAAGACTATATCGAGCCATGTCGGCAGTTTTATATACAAAGATGGATTTATCTACGGAATCAATGGTTCACCTTCCGGAAGCGGAAGCAGTATTAATTGTATTGATGTTAAAAACGGAAAATCCCAATGGAAGGCGGTAAAGGGATTCGGTTCTCTGGTGGGCGTCAATAATTATATTGTATTTCTTGGGGAAAAGGGCGACCTGCTGGTGGCCCGTCTTTTCGCTGACAAGTATGTTGAAGTGGCCGGGACTAAATTACCCAAAAAAGGGTTATTCTGGACGGCCCCTTATGTAATGGACGGCAGGCTGTATGCCAGGAGCGACAGGGGGAACCTTTATTGTATTGATGTGAAGTAGAAGTACTGCCAAATAAGGAAGGACCATATACTTTTTTCCAGGTAAGGCTCTATTTCCCACGGATTTATTTAAATTTTAATAGAAAATCTCATAAAAAATTCCAAATTTATTAAAAAATTTTTCTTGACAGTAATGAACTAGAGTATTATACTTATAGTGTATTAGGGTATTAGTACAATATGGAAAAAAAAGAATTGATTACAATTACCTTAGACCCCAAAAGCGGTGTTCCTTTTTATAAGCAAATCATTTTGCAGATAGAAATGGCCATTGCAGACGGAAGGCTTGTTTGCGGCGACCAGTTACCAACGGTCCGTGGACTGGCGGTGGATCTGCAGGTGAATCCGAATACGGTGGCCAGGGCTTACACGGAGCTGGAAATCAGGGGCATTGTCAATACCCAGCATGGCACCGGTACGTTCATCAGTGATAAAAAAATTGAAATGTCGGACATTGAAAGGGAAAAAATACTGAGCGAACTGATGCGGGGGTTCATTACCCAGGCATCTTCTTATGGTTTTACCATTCGGGATGTCCGTAATTACCTGGAAGAACTTGATAAGGCTTGACAGGGAGGATTTTATGAATCTTTTAAAACAAAAAAACGAATTAACCAAAATTTTCTCAAAGAAGACACCGCCCAAGGATTTTATTTTCAATGCATTTTCCTTTTTACTGCTCTGTCTTTTTTTGGGTGCCGGTATAGGCCTTCAGTATTTCTATGAAGAGCCTTTGGTAATGGAAAAATTGATGGGTGTCGTGGGATACGTGCTGTTCAGCGGGGTTATCATGGCGGTTTTCCCGTATTGGACCGTGTCAATCATCTTTCTCATCGTTACGGCGGCCGGGATGCTTTCCGGTGCGGAAGGCAATATCTATCCGGTCGGTATTTCCCTCCTCCTGGGCTTTCTAATAGCACCGGCCCTTCAGCTTGTCCAGCATTGGGACAAGGTCATTGTGCTGAGATTCGGAAAATTCAAGAAGGTGCGCGGCTCAGGTTTGTTCTTCCTCATGCCCATTATGGACAGGATAGCCGCCTTTATCGATACGCGTATCCGGGCCACCGATTTCAGGGCCGAAAAAACGCTTACCACGGATACGGTGCCGGTTTCCGTCGATGCCCTTGCCTTCTGGATGGTTTGGGATGCATCCAAAACCGTGCTGGAAGTGGAAAATTATTTTGAAGCGGTCGTCCTTTCCGCACAGACCGCGCTGAGGGAAGCGATCGGCAAACACGAACTGGCCGATTTGCTGTCGTCACGGGACAAACTCTGCAAGGAAATTCAGCTGGCGCTGGATGCAAAAACCAATCCCTGGGGCATCACGATTCTTTCCGTTGAAATCACGGACATCATCATACCCAAGGAACTGGAACATGCCATGTCCCGCCGCGCCCAGGCGGAGCGTGAGAGGCAGTCCCGTATAATACTGGGAGAAGCGGAAATTGAAGTTGCGGAGAAGTTTGAGAAGGCTTCTTTGAAATATAGAGAGAATCCGACTGCCCTGCAGTTGCGCGCCATGAACATGGTTTATGAGGGACTTAAGAACAACAATTCCATTATGCTCATTCCCTCGTCCGCCCTGGATTCAATGTCATTGGGTGCGATGCTCGGGGCCACGGCGTATGGGAAAATGGCTTCGCCTGACCATACGGAGAAAAAGGAGGAGAACCATGATAAAGATTGAAAAGGTAACCAAGACTTATATAACGGGAGATCAAAAAGTGGAGGCACTGAGGGGTGTGGACCTGTTTATCGACAAGGGGGAATTCCTGTCCATTGCCGGTCCTTCCGGTTCGGGAAAAACAACCCTGCTCAATTTGATCGGGTGCCTGGATAAATCCACGTCCGGCGATATTTTCATTTCAGGTGAAAACGTCGGGGAGAAAAGTAAAAATGAACTTGCCCTTTTCCGCCGGCAGAAGCTGGGATTTGTATTCCAGACTTTCAACCTGATACCCGTTCTCACGGCTTTTGAAAATGTGTCGTTTACCCTTGCCCTGCTCAGCATGAACGGTTCGGAATTAAAGGACCGTACTATGAAAATACTGAAGGAAGTGGGTCTGGAAGGCATGGAACACCGGTTTCCCAGGGAGCTTTCCGGCGGCCAGCAGCAGAGGGTTGCCATAGCCCGTGCCCTGGTGAAGGACCCCGACCTGGTGCTGGCGGATGAACCGACGGCCAACCTCGACTCCGTCACGGGTGAGGAAATATTAAAATTGATGGAAAACCTGAACCGGAAGCATCAAACGACCTTTGTTTTTTCCACGCATGATAAAATGGTCATGGATCATGCCAAGCGTCTTGTTTTGCTCCATGACGGTCTGGTAACAAAAGATGAAAGGAGGTAAACCATGCGTAAAGGATTTATCATAAGCCTTGCCTTTAAAAATCTTTTCCGGTACACGCGGAGAACCATCATTACCTCCATCGCCATTGCCGTCGGTATTGCCTTTTTTATCTGGATTGACGGGTGGATGAAAGGCATTGAAAAAGAATCGGAACGGAACACGATCCAGTATGAAACGGGTTCGGCGCAAATAATGGACAGGACATACTGGGATGAAAGGGATTTTCTCCCTCTAAGATTCACACTGAATCATCCTGACTCGATGCTTGAAGTTCTTAAGGAAAATAATATACCGGCTACCAAGAGGATCACGTTTTCAGCCGAGGTGTATTTTGGGGATGTGTCCAAACAAATCAAGTGCATTGGTATCAATCCGGAGACGGACAATGCCGTTTTTAATTTTAAGGACGAAAAGGTCCTTCTGCCCTCCAGCCGCTATCTCCGGGCTAACCGGGATGAAATCATGATAGGCCGGGATCTTGCTGAAAATCTCGGAATAGATTTAGACGCGTTTATAACCGCCGATTCTGAAACGGGAACAAGGCCGGAAGCGGAGCTGAAATTCCGGACACGTTTGGGGGCCTACCAGACACTCACGGTGAAAGTTGTCGCCGTTTATAATACGCCGAATCCCGTCATCAACAAGGCCATTGGTATGATTCCCCTGGATATTGCTTCTTCGGTACTGGAGATGAACGGTTCTGTCACGGAGATTGCCATGCTTTTTCCTCCCTGGGAGGATGTGAATGAACGGATTAAAGGTGTTGCGGCGCTTTTTGCAAATACGAAGGATGATTTAACGGTTATGGATTGGAAAAACCTTTCGGGAAATCCCAATATCATGGAAGGCAAGTCAAAGTTCCTGAATATTTTTCTTTTTCTCATTTTCGTTATAGCGGCCGTCGGAATCTCCAATACGCTGCTCATGGCTGTTTTTGAAAGGATACGGGAGATAGGGATGATGCGTGCCCTCGGCATGAAGGATTCTTCCATACGCCTGGCATTTTTATTTGAATCGGCCGGTATAGGATTAATCGGTTCCGTGGTGGGCCTGGCTATCGGAGCCGTGCTGAATTATTTCATGGTCACCTACGGTCTGGATTTTACGGAGTTGATGGGGAGCATGGATTTCGGCTACCGGATTTACGGGGTATTCCGGGCCACCTGGAATCCGCAGACCATGGTCACGGCTTTTTTACTTGGGATTATATCTTCCATTATCATTTCTTTCCTCCCGTCATCACGGGCACTGAAAATGGAAGTGACCGAATGCCTGCGGTACCAGTGAAAGGAGGGGTTTTATGAAGCTTTCGGTAATTGGATTAAGAAACATATCAAGAAATAAAAGAAGGAGTATTTTATCGGGTTTTGCCATTGCGATCGTGGCCATGGTTATAACATTCATGTTTTCCATGGAGAACGGCATGATGTCGGACCTCAAAAACAATGTTTTTAAACTGATGCTCGGACACTTCCGCATCCGGAATTCACAATACGATGCTAACGAACAATTGAATCCCCTGGAATACACGATCAGTAATGCAGGCAAGCTGGATACGCTGTTGATCAATGATGAAAATATCAGGGCTGTCGCGCCCCGCATCCCTTTCCCGAATGTCATCTACGGTTCCCCGACCCTTTCCCAAAAAGACATTAAAGACATGCCGGAATTCATTTCTCAGCTGAAAGATTCCAATGAGCCTCTGCCCGCTTTCTTAAGAGAGAATCTTCCCGGACCGGGGAAGCGGGCCCTCGAAGGTTTATCCGGTGACGGCAGCTTTGATAAACAAAAGCTTGTTACGCTTATGGACGCGTTGAACAGGGTTTTGACGTTCAAGGTGATCTATTCCCCCGAACGGTTTGCCGGCATTACCCTTCCGGATGAGGTGAAAAAATACGCCGTCGAGGATGTCCGCTTCGAGAACAGGATCTCGTATAACAGGGAACTGCTGGATTCCGCCATGGCCGGCCTGGTTAAACCCAACCTGAGAGGCGGGAAACTCATTCCCGTTATGGGAGTGGGATGTGATTTTGTACGGGAAAAATCATTCTATGAGCTGGACAAGGCGCTGATTGACGGTGAACTGCCCGCCATGAACGCACAGGCAAGGGAGGTCGTACTTCCCGCCGGGCTTGCCGACCAGTTGAACCTCACCGTAGGTGATAAGCTCACCCTGACGGTGAGCACACCGGGAGGATTGAACGCCGCCACGTTCCGTATAAAGGGTATAGTCAGGTTGGCCATCAGCACGTACAACACTAAATTTTTTTTCATCCCCCTGGATACGGCGCAAAATTTCCTGAAAATGGATGACAGGGTCATCGAAATGCTGGTGATGACCAAAAACCTCGATAAACTGGCCCCCACTATTACCTCGGTGTCCGGTAAAATTCAGGACGCCGGCTTTACCGGATTGACGGTGAAAAGCTGGGAGGAAATTGATAATTTCGCTTTTTATATCCAGTACGCCGACGTTGCGTACGCCTTCATAGCGCTTTTTTTCTTCCTGCTCGGTACAACCGTCATCATCAATACCACGATGATGGTAATTTATGAAAGAATGCGCGAGATAGGGACCGTTTCGGCCATGGGTATGACGGGAAGTGAAATTGTCCGAATGTTTTTTTTAGAGTCGTTTTTCATAAGCGTCATCGCGTCCTTTATCGGTGTGGTCATCGGATTTATCGTCGTGCTGATCCTCAATCATACCGGCATTAACTTCACCGAGTACATGAATCAGCTTGATTTCCCCATGGCACCGATCATTTATCCGAGTATCAATCCCCTGCTGTTGGTTTTCATTTTTGTGTATTCCGTTTCGGTGGCATCTTTTGCATCGTTTATACCTTCCAGGCGTGCGGCGAAAATTGAACCGGTCAAGGCCCTGAGGGCAATATAACGATAAGGAGGTTAATATGTTAAAGAAGATATTTTTGATAACCATGATGACTTTATTGGCGTTGGAGGGACTGTCGGCCATTACGGCGGATGAAATCATTAAAAGGCTTGAACAGAACGAGGGAAGCATGGAGGCTTCCTGCACCATTCAGATTACGGACAGCCTTGGAACGAAAACAAAGAGTTTCAACTACACCAAGTCCGCAAAGGGCGACATGATGCTCGAATTCACGAACATAGAGGAAAAGGGGCAGAAAATACTGAGGCTCGAAGATGAAATCTATCTCTATTTTCCCGATGCGGAAGAAATAATCCATCTGCAGGGTGAATCGCTGAAAGACAGCGTCATGGGTTCGGATTTTTCCTACGAGGACCTGACCAAGGAAAACAAGTTTGAAAACAAATACAGGGCCGTCCTTGAAGGCGAAGAGGATATTGACGGATTCCCGTGCTACAAGGTGGTGGCCACGGCGAAAAGCAGGGATGTCGTGTACCCCAAGCAGATTTTGTGGGTGGACAAAAAGCTTTTCGCTTACAGGAAGGCGGAAATGTTCGCCGGATCGGGCAAGATGCTCAAAGAGATGTTCGTCAGGGAAATCAAGGTCGTATCCGGCAAAAGCGTACCCACCTATATGGAAATGCGTGACCCGCTCAAGAAAAACAATAAGACGGTATTTATCATCAAGAACCTGAAAGTGGACATGGATATCCCCGATTCGGTCTTCTCGCTGGAGGAACTGTCATGGTAAAAAAATGGCTCGTTTGGGCCATCCTTGTTCTGCTGGCCCTGCCGTTACACGGTGAAATTTTAACATTGATTAAATTGTCCGATTCCCTTTTATTCACGCATGAATTGAACGATACGGTCGGCGTAATGAATTACGTTGATTCGGTCCTGAATTTCAAATCAGCGGGCAACAGGAATGTCAAGGCGGAACTGGAACTGGAGGCGACCGTTTCAGACCAGTTGTTACTGAACATCACCAAGGCGTATTTCAAGGCCCGTTTTCCGGTTTTCAGGCTGACGATGGGGAAAACACGTGTCAGCTGGGGGGAGGGGTTCCTCTTCAACGCCGGAGATCTTATTTTTGACGGGCTTTCCTTTCCGTCCGCAATAAGTACAGGGGACCTTCGCATTGAAACGGACTACATGGCCGTCCTTTACTTTCCATTAGGCCGGTTTTCCTATTTCGAGACAGTGTACCTGCCCAAGCCGGTGATGGTAGATATGGATCCGTCTCCAAGCTCTGAATTTTATATGCCAGCGTCGGTCGATATCGGGAGCACGGAGGCAGGGGGGAGGTTCCAGTTTGACATTGCCAGGACCAAGCTGGAATTTGGCTACCTGTACAAGGGGGCGCTTAGATCGCATAACGCCTTTGTCAGCCTCCAGGGAAACCTGCTTGTCGACTGGAACTTATCAGCGAGCTGTGCCATCAACCAGGACAATGCGGACCCGGAATTGATCAAGCAGAGTCTCGGTGTTTCCTTCGGCCTTTTTTCCCAGTTCGGCCTCGGTTCGGATTCCAGCCTGACCCTGCGGCTTGAATCGGCAATAAAACCTTTTCAGCGTTGGGAGGAGGACCCGAGTCCGCCGGCATTTCCAGCCATGCCCTCGTATGCATTGTATCTCTTCCCCGATATTACTTTCGCCATTGATTCGTCCCTGAGCCTTCAGCTCCGTTCCCTCATTTCGCCCTGCGATGCGAGCGCAATGATTTTCGGCGGCGCGGGATGGAATCCGTACCAGGGGTTGACGTTCAATTTTTATGCCGGGGCGATGGCGGGCGATAGTAATGATATTTTCGGCTGGGGACGTGAGAAGGATTTTTTCATCATGCTGGAAACGCAATTCCTGTTCGGCACCGAACTGGGCGAGTAATTAACACAAATTTTATTACTTGTACGAAACCTGGCTGGGATGTTTTTCGAAAAAGTCCACCCTCGGTTCGAGAAATTTCAATTCATGTTGTTCCGGATTTTCCATAAACGAATATAAAGGATCAAAGATCCTGTCCCAGTCCCAGAATTCCTCTCCAAGATTCAGGTACTCCCTTATCATCTCCGTACCCGTGGGAGCGATGGGATGCATGAGCACCGCCGCCACGCGCACCATGTGAAATGTGTCGACAAGCGTCTGTTTCATGGCCTCATTGTATTCCTTGCCGGCGGCCTTTATGTTTTTATCCCAGAACTTGTTTATACCGCGGATGTAATTGTCCGCGACCGTCATGGCCAGGTGAAATTCATGCCTGTACATTGTCGACTCGAATTCAAGGATTACTTTCTTTGCTTCATCGATTATTTCCTTGCTAACTGTTCCGACCGGTATTTTGCCGTCAGCGTATTTTTGCGCCGTATAAAAACAGGAGCGGACGGCCCTGTTGAAAACATTGCATAAAAGATTCCCTTCCTTGAGGACAGGGTCGGCATCCCTTTCATCCGCCGCGGGGTTAAACGGTTTTGGTTTGAAATCGATGCTGCGGATGGCCAGACCCAGGCTGATAAAATGGGCGCGCAGCTGATCGGAAGTATAAAATTCCAGGAATTCACGGGCCATCGGCGGCTTAACCTCGCCTGAACTGCTCGCCTTTTTCCTGAGAAAAAGGAGATGATTGTTGACGATCAGTTCCGGAAGCTGAAGCCGGCCTTCAGGGGGATTGGCAACGGGGTCCTTGCCCTGGGAGCCCATGAACATCGCCATTTCCGCCGGTCCGTAAAAATAAACATTGTCTTCACCGAGAATTTGATAGACCTGCGAGTCCCCGGAGCACCACCAGTCCTTCCAGCCGTTCCTGTTCTTTCCCTGCTGTTCGAGGTAAGTGGCGGTGAACGAGATGGGTGCCCACAGCGATTCCGGCCAGACCCAGAAGGTAAGCCCCTTGAGGTCTTCCATGTCGGGTGCCGGGAGCCCCCATTCGATATTACCCGTTAATCTGAAGGGGGTAAGGGTTTTTCCATTCCGGTAAAAAATCGAGTTTTCCGCAAGAATCCGGCAGGCTTCTTCCCTCTGTTCCAGGGTTTCAAACACGAGCTTGAATGATTTACTCATACCCTCTTCCCGTGTATGTGCCGGCAGCTTGTCTTTCAGTTCAGTTACCTGTTCAAGCAGGTCCTGCTTTATATGGATTGTGGGTTTATCGAGAAATTCCTTGATGCTTTTGACCATGAAAAGCCGCGAACCGGGAATATTCTCCGCTTTAGCAACCCATTTTTCAAGTAATTTCTGGAAGGCGGGAAGTTTGAGGTACCAGTTTGATACATCCCTCATTTCCGGTTTTTCACCTGTCAGCGTGCTTTTGGGAGCAATCAGGTCCTGCGGCATGTATTGATGGCCCAGGTCACACTCGTCCGCATACCCCTTTTCCGAAGAGCATCCCGGGATGGGGCACCTGCCGGTTACCTGGCGGCCGTTGAGGAATACTTCCCTCTCGGGATCGTAGAATTGGGGTGTCGTCAATTTAACGAGGTGGCCGTTTTCATAGAGTTCCCGTAAAAATCCGGAGCACATTTCTCCGTGAATTTCAGACGAGGGCCCGAAGCTCGATGTGCCGAACAGGTTCAGGCTGATGTGATACGAATCAAGCACCTCCTTCTGGCGTTCATGATTGAACCGGACGAATTCCGTGATGTCACCGTCAAATTCCCCTGAATCCTTTGCCTTCCTGAAATACTCGACAATGGGCGAACCGTAACAGTCCGTACCGGAAACAAAAATGACGTTATCCTTTCCGATCCTGTCCCTCAGGAAACGTGCAAAAATGTCCGCGTGAACGAATATACCGCCGATGTGCCCGAAATGCAGGTCTTTATTTCCGTAGGGCATGCCCCCCGTTATCACGGCCCTTTTGGGAAATACGGGCCGGGAATCAATGCTTGTTTTATTTGCTTCACCGTTCATTTAAAGTGTCTCCTCCCTCTATGTTCAATGGAATGTACCTATTTTTTTTTGATAATCATTACCTTATCAAATTATTTGAATTGAATACAGCAATATTCAGGGATTTTTTACCGGTTTTCGTTTATTCCGGTTCTGATAAAAAACCAGGCACTTAATATGAGTCTTTTAAGCTTTTACGGATAATTCTCAATGTAAATTGAGAATTATTGAGCCCTTGTAATTTGATTGATAAAATATTATTATATTTTTTAAAGACATGTTCATTAATAACGGCGGCCCTGACGGACCTGATGGTCAAAAAAGGGTTTTTGCTATGATTCAAAGGAGAATTACGTTCAACAAGCCGGAAAAACATTAAATTAAAGAAAGGAAAAGGAGAGGAAAATATGAGAAAAAGATTAGGGGGCATATTGCTCATTCTTAGCCTGGCCCTTGCATTTGTTTTTTACTCCTGTCAGAGTGCGGATGATGTACTTGTCAAGGAAGATGACGTTTATAAACTTGTCTGGAATGACGAGTTTGACGGACCGGATATCGACCAGACAAAATGGAATGTGGTCAATGCGGGCGGCGGTTTTGGTAACTCAGAGCTGCAATACTATACGTCGCGGAAGGAAAACGCCCGTATTGAAGGCGGCAAACTTGTTTTTGAAGCACGGAAGGAACTCCATTTAGGGCATGCCTATACATCAGCCATGTTGATTACAGAGGGCAAGGAAGCGTGGAAATACGGTAAATTCGTGATCAAGGCCAAAATGCCCATAGGACAGGGAATATGGCCCGCCTTCTGGTTTATGCCGGTGAGTATTAACAAGGACAGGGAGTACGGCGGCTGGCCTTCCTGCGGTGAGCTTGACATGGTGGAGATGATTGGGAATGAACCGTATACCGTTCACGGGACCCTCCATTACGGGGTTCCCCATGTTTATACGGGGACCCAATACCATCTGCCCAAGGAAAAGAAAAAAACGTTCAATGATGATTACCACGTTTTTACCCTGGAATGGGAACCGGGAGAAATACGCTGGTTTGTCGATGGGAATTTATATTTGACGCAGAATGACTGGTTTGCCCGCGAAGAGGACAATGCGGCGGATTTTACCTTTCCCGCGCCTTTTGACCAGGACTTTTTTCTCAAGTTGAATCTTGCCGTGGGCGGCCAGTGGCCCGGTAACCCCGACAGCAAAACAAAATTCCCCCAGCAAATGCTCATTGATTATGTTCGTGTGTACCAGAAAAAAGCGGGATATCCGGTTATCATCGGCAAACCCAAAAAGGAAAAATCGGATGAACCGGAAAAGGCGGAAAAGTTACAGCCGCTCCGCAAACCGCGGCCGGACGGCAACATGATCTACAATGGTACGTTCGACAACCTGAAGCAGGTTAAAAAATATGAGTTGATCAGCGCCATGCCGGATGACTACCTCAAGGAAGTCGAGGAGAACGGTTACTGGCAGTTCATGACGGGATTCGGCGGTTCCGGAACGAATGTCGTGGAAAACGGTGTATTCAAGGTCAATATAAACAGTATTGGAAACCAGAGCTATTCGCTTCAGCTGATTCAACCGCCCCTGTACATGAAAAAAGGCGTGGTATACCGGATCCGGTTCGACGCCAAGGCTGATTTCCCGCGGCCGATCATGGTAAAGGTGACTCAGGTCGGGGGCCAGTGGCAGGCTTATTCAGGCATGAACGATGTGGATATCGGAAAGGAGTGGGAAACGCATAACATCTATTTCAAGATGAACCATCCCACGGATAACAGGGCGAGGGTGGAGTTCAATTTCGGATTGCACAAGTCGTCCGTGTATATCGACAATGTCGTGATAAGTCCGTTCGACCTGTCCGATGCGGAAAAGGTGATTCTTCCCAACAAGAATTACATTTACAATTCAACCTTTGACCAGGGTGACGACAGGATGATCTTCTGGCACCTCAATACGTCCGGGGATGCCAAGGCTGAAAAAAGCGTGGGGAACGCGTTCAAAGACAGGGAACTGACGGTCAAAATAGACAATCCCGGCAAGGCCGCCGGCGACATACAGGTGGTTCAGACGGGATTGACCGTTTACCCGGGTAAACAGTATATAACCAAGTTTAAAGCGAGGGCGGCGGCTGAGAGAAAAATCGAGGTGGTTATCATTGAAGAGGAAACCAGGAAGGTCATTTCAAGAGTCCCGGTAACCCTGGGAACGGAAATGAAAGATTATTCCTTTGATATGAAGCTTTCCACGGTGCCCAAGGGCAAGGTCACTTTTGCCTTCAGCGTGGGCGGTGACCCGGCATCCGTTGTTATAGACGACGTGTGGCTCAGGGAAAAAGATTGAGTTATTCATCAAACGGCCGGTTTTCACTGACCGGCCGTTTGTTTTGGTAAAAATGTGAGTTCCGTCAAACCGAATTATATAACCGGCAAAATAAAATATTTTTTCAATGAACTGTTCACCTTCGTTAAATTCTCGCTGAACGCCTTTAGACATGTCCCGCATAACATACGGTATCCGCTCGAGTTTTTCAGGGCGATGTATGAAATAGGGGTCAAAACCCTGCCCATCATCCTGCTTACGGGATTTTTCACCGGTATGATCCTGGGCCTTGAATTGAGTGATACATTCGAAGCCATTATAGCCGGCACATCCCAGTTTATCGGGGCGGCATTGTCGGTGGGGCTGCTCAAGGAACTGGGACCGGTCCTCACGGCGCTTATCGTCGTAAGCCGTGTTTGTTCCTCCGTAACGGCCAAATTAGGCACGATGAGGGTAACGGAACAGATTGATGCCCTGCAGACCTTTGCCGTGGACCCCGTTGATTTCCTCGTCACGCCGAGGGTAATGGCCGGAATCGTGAGTGTTCCCGTTCTTTCGGCCATGTCCATCTCGATAGCGTTCCTGGGGGGCTGGCTGATGGTTACCGTAGGATTCGAGGTGGATAATTCCCTGTTCTGGGAAATGGCGCAGTTTCCCCTGAAACTGTATTTTGTCTGGGAGTCGGTGACCAAGTCGGCTGTTATCGGGGGGGTTGTCCTTCTTATAAGCACTTACATGGGTTTTCACACCAGGGGCGGTGCCGAAGGTGTGGGTAAGGCCACCATTCGTTCCGTTGTTACCAGCAGCCTGATGGTTATTGTTCTGGATTATCTGATCGGAACAGCATATATTCTCGCTTATTGATGGGAACGGATATGAAAGAGAAAATAAAAATTTCAGGATTGAGTAAAAAACTGGGCGGCCGCATGATTTTAAACGGTCTTGATTTGACCATTTATGAAGGGGAGACTTTCGTCCTTTTAGGTCAGAGCGGTATTGGTAAAAGCGTTCTCTTAAAACATATTATTGGTTTGTTCCTGCCGGACAAGGGCAAAATTTATATTGATTCCGAGTTGTTCGATCCCCAGGACCCGAAATCCCTTAAAAAGGTGAGGAAGAAATGCGGCATGCTTTTTCAGGGAGGCGCTTTGTTCGATTCACTCAGCGTTGGTGAAAATATTACCTTTGCCCTCGACCATCTTCGGCCGGACCTCTCCCAGGAAGAAAAACAGCGGAAGGTACAGATATCCCTTGATCTGGTTGAGCTGGAGGGAAAGGAAGATCTGCCTATTGCCTCCCTGTCCGGCGGTATGATGAAGCGGGTTGCCCTGGCCAGGGCCATCGTCGCCGAACCGGAGATCGTTTTATTCGATGAACCGACCACGGGGCTTGATCCCATCATGGTCACAACGATCGATGAATTGATCCTCAGCATTAAAAGGAAATTGAATACAACGTTCGTGGTTGTGACGCATGATCTGTACAGCGCACGGTCCATAGCGGACAGGGTGGGGTTGATATTTAACGGCAGGATCGTATTTACCGGGTCGGCCCCGGATATTGAAAAATCGGAGAATCCCTATATTCACCAGTTTGTAAACGGAATTCCTTCCGGCCCCTTAACGGCATAAAGGGTTTCGTAAAAATACCGATACATATAATGGGAATAAATAATGAGCGGAAATAAAAAAAAGGTAATTATATCCATCTCGATTTTCACCTGTATCGGTTTTGCCGTTATCATCATTTTTATCATCCTGTCCGGACAGATCAATATTTTTTCCGGCCGGGGGTATAATCTGTACGTGGAATATGCCTTTCTGGATAATTTAACGGTTGGTTCGAAGGTGAAAATCCTCGGAGGACCCAATATAGGCCAGGTAGAGGAAATATTTTTCGATCAGGGTCACATCATTGTGAGGCTTTTTATAAAGGAACAGTTTAAACTGAACAGGGACGCGATTTTCAGGATATATGCGACCAGCCTTGTCGGGCAGAAGTATGTGAATGTTTCCCATTATAATCCCTCTTCCACGGATTTGCTTGAGCCGGATGCCCATATTGTCGGCGAAAATCCCATGGGATATTCCAGGCTTCTTGAAATAGCCGGCGATGCCCTCACATCCGTGCTTCCCGGGAGCGCGGACGAGACAATCACTAAAGTCAGGAATACGTTTATTACCACTTCAGACCTTATTTCGGCGCTCAATGTGCTGGTCCAGGACAACCAGGAGGAAGTCCAGAATACCATAAGCCAGTTAACCATAACACTGCGCGAGTTGGGTAACCTTGCCCGTTCCATTAATACCTTGATTGATGAAAACCATGAAAAGCTGTCTGAAGGGCTGGGTAACCTGGGAAAAATGACGGCGCCCCTGGAAAGGGCCGTAAGTCAGGTGGATGTCCTGCTGAATGCCGTTGACGGCAAGAAGATCAATACAATGATGGTACAATTGACATCATCGATGAATGAAATAGCCAGACTGCTTGCCGACAAAGACAGCCTTCTTGTCTGGCTTAACAGCGCGGAAGTCAGGTTCGAATTGTCCAGCACCTTGAGAAACCTTTATCTTTTCTCCAAAAAAATCAAGGATGACCCTTCCATCATCATGTGGCGTCAATGAATCCAGAATCGCTTTAGCGATTCAGTGTCCTGTGCGTAGGCAAGAATCGCTTTAGCGATTCAGTGTCCTGTGCGTAGGCAAGAATCGCTTTAGCGATTCAGTGTCCTGTGTGTAGGCAAGAATCGCTAAAGCGATTCTTTGATTATAATAAATGTTTCCTTGCACTTGGGGCATTTGTATTTTTCCGTAACCTTGCCGGCGGTTTTGATGGTTTGAATGGGCCGGTCCTTGTTGGGATCGAGCATTGCCCTGCATTTTTCGCATCGAATAATCATGAATTCCCCTCCTTGTTTCAATATCCGGATATTAGGCCGTGCAATAGAAAAAATCAAGTATCATGCTGCTTTATGTAACTTGAAAAACTAGTGCGTGTTTTCTATACACATGCTTGTTACGTTTTTATTCTGTCGGTATTTTTCACTCAATTCCCTGGTGTCAATATGTCCTGTCACATCGAGAAAGATGAGGAGTTTTGTGCTTTTTTTGTCAAAGGAATGGTGGACCTCCGTGGTCAGTATCTTTATTTTTTTATCCTTGACCAGGTCTACAAACGGTTCCACTTCCGTAATGCAGGACTTGAAATTGAGGGTAAGGGTTTTAAAAAAATGCTCGTCAAAGATGCGTTTTTCGAATTTATCCAGCACTATCAGTGTAAAAATAATGATACCGGTGCTGAGTATGGCTATCAGGTACATACCTGCGCCGACAACCATGCCGACGGCGGCAACAGCCCAGATTGTGGCTGCCGTGGTTATTCCCCTTACATTGGCGCCTATCCGCATGATGGCGCCTGCGCCCAGAAAGCCGACACCGGTAACAACCTGCGCCACAATACGTCCAGGGTCTCCCATTTGAAATACCTGGGGAATGTATATGGAAAGCATCATGATCATGGTGGAGCCGACGCAGATTAAAATATTGGTCCTGAAACCGGCAAGCTGCTTATGGGTTTCCCTTTCTATGCCTATGAGACCACCCAGGAAAATGCTTAAAAAAAGCCGGATACTGGCTGTTACCAGATTTATCTCGTTTGTTTTCAATATGTCCAATAGCCATTGCATACCTGTTCATGCCTTGCTGATGAGGGTATTAATCCACATCGGGATATTTTTGTTTTATGGATTCGATGAATTCGCGTGATTCAAAGAATATGTCGACTAAATCGGGGTCGAATTTTTTACCGGATAAACTCCTGATCTCCTTGTTTATGTCCTCGTCCTTCCAGGCCGGTTTATAAACCCGTTGGCAGGACAATGCGTCAAAGACATCCGCCAATGCCACTACCCTGCCGAACAGGGGTATTTCTTCCCCTTTCATACCGACGGCTTTCCCTGAGGCATCTTTTTCCAGGGCTTCTCCTGTCATTAAATCTATGTGGCCGGGGTATCCGGTGCCGTTCCAGTTTTCATGGTGGGTCAGGGAGGCTACATACGCCACCTTGTCGAATTCCGATTCGTTGTCCCGGAACAGGCGGGCGCCGATGAAGGTGTGCGTTTTCATTATATCATATTCTTCCGGCGTCAATTTGCCCGGTTTTTTGAGGATAAGGTCTGAAATGGCCACCTTGCCGACATCGTGAAGCATGGCCGCCATTCTGAGAATATCCCTGTTTCTTTCCACTTCGGCCTTGGGAATTTTCTTGTAATGGGCCCATCGCTCATAAAATTCTATGGAATAGGCAGCCACCCGGTTGACGTGGGCGCCTGTTTCCTTCGGGTCCCTCAATTCCGCCATGCGGCTCATGCGTAAAATGATGGCGCGCGTCAATTTTGCCCGGTGCAGAACAATACTGGCAATATTGGAAAAATGTTTGACAAATGGTTCCTCTTGCCCGCGGAAAGGAATGATATTGCCCTTTCTATTACAGCAATTTATGACTTGCAGTACGCCTATCACTTCGTTCAGATTGGTCGTTAACGGCAATGTCAGGGTGGAAACCGTTTTATATCCGGATTTTTTGTCATACTGAGGATCAAAACTGTAGGGCAGGTTTTTGGGAATGGTGTACATATTGGGTATGTTCAGGGGCTGGTTTTTGGCTGCCACATAACCGGCTATTGATTGAGTATTGATTTTTACCTTGAATGACCTGTAAATTAATTTTTGTCCCGAAGGTAATTCTTTTTGTTTTGTATCGTTCTGGGCATGGCTGAAAAGAAGTTCATCGCCTTCGCGAATATAAATGGTCCCGGCGTCTGCATTTGAAATTTGCCTTGCTTCGGTCAATATGTGTTCAAGCAGAATATCGAGGTCCTGGATATTGTTCAATTCCGACCCAAGCCGAATTATTTCATTTAATTTATTCATTTCCTCTGTCATTATCGGCTAATCTCTCCGTTTCTTATATAAGAACATTTAAATAAATCACGATGGCGGCGTGTGTAGTCGCCGTTATGATTGTAATGACGCCGAAAATCCTGTGCAGCCGGAATTTGAGTTTTGGTTGTATGAATTTGATTTTTTGGCCTAAAATGGCCGTGACAACCATTGAAACAAAGGTCGTTATTCCCAAAGGTATAATTAAACTGGATAATACCATAATCATTCCCTCTTTTAATATTATAATCGGAATTGCATTAACTGCCAAGACCGATGAACCAAATAAATGCGTTTAAGTGAGTCTTTTTAATATGGGAGCGTAAAGCGGTTTACGTCATTAATTGTAAGGCCTGGGAAATATTAAGCGAGTAGTCACCGATCCGTTCAAAATGCCGGATAATGTCGAGGAAGAGGAGTTCTTTCTTAACATCAGCACCTTTCTGCAGCCTGCTTTGGGCCGTTTTCTTCAGTTTATTTCTGGACTGGTCAATGGATGTTTCCAACTCGTACGCCCTTTCAAGATCGAATGAATTGAGGTGTTCACCGAGGTGATCATAATAAAACCGTATAAAATCCTTGACCTGCATTGAATATTCATTTATTTCCTCGCAGGATGCCTTGTCCAGTTTCATTTTTTTGTCATACCGTCTTTGGGCCAGTATCATGAGGTTGTAGCAGGTATCGGCAATAGTCTCGAGTTCATGGGTGATTCTGAGCATCGAATTGACGTTCTGTGCACTGGCATCGTTCAATTCCCTCTTCAGGCACTCGAGCAGGTACTGGGAGATTTCCACCTGCATCTGGTCGGTCAATTCTTCCATTTCCTTTGACCTGTCTACCTCGTCACGCATTTTTTTCTGGGGATTGTTGAAAACATCCATGAAAATATCGAACATTTCTTTTGTGATATCCGCCATTTTATGGATTTCCCTTTTGGCTTCTATGATGTTTAATTCCGCCGTTTCCTGGAGTGGCGTTGAAATATATCTTAATTTGTATGTTTTTTCCAGGTCCCTTCGCATCGGCTTCACCAGGAATTCAACCAGTTTTGCGAAATAGGGAACGCTCCAGATGAGAATCATTGTGTTCGCTACATTAAATATTGTGTGAAATAAGGAAAGGTGAAAGTGTATGTTTTCTGAATGCAAGGGATCGCCGGGTATTATCCAGTCAGCCAGATTCACCAATGGTTTAAAAAGGAACAGGGCGAGGATTACGCCGACGACATTAAAAATGGTATGCGCAACGGCTGCCCGTCTGGCATTCAAATTCGTGGATATAGCGGCAAGGTTGGTGGTTATCGTTGTGCCTATATTGGAGCCCAGCATCAGGGCACAGGCTGTCTCATAATCCATCCATCCAAAAGAGGCCATTGTTATGACCATTGCCATAAAGGCGCTCGAAGACTGGATGATGGCAGTGACAATCATGCCGGCAAAAATATAGAACAGAATTGAGAAGAAACCATGGCCGGAGAAATACTTAAGAAAATCCAGCACGGTTTTATCTTCCCTTATTTCCTGTATGGATTGTTTTAATAATCCCAGTCCCAATAAGAGAATACCAATACCGATTATGGTTTCACCCCAATTCCTGAGATTGCTTCTCTTTGCAAAGAGAAAGGGGAAGCCTATAGCAATACAGGGAAGGGCAAGTGCTGTTATATCCCATTTAAAGCCGAATAATGAAACCAACCAACCGGTGATTGTTGTACCAATGTTGGCACCCATAATGACACCGATGGCTTGTGTCAAACTGAGTATCGCTGCATTTACAAAACTCACAACCATAACAGTTGTCGCGGAAGAAGATTGGATAAGGCAGGTAACAACGACTCCCGTAATCACGGCGGTAAATCTGTTTACCGTCATCAGGTTCAGGATGGAATGCAGCCGTTCCCCGGCTGATTTTTGCAGACCATCACTCATTAATTTCATACCGTATAAAAAAACTGCCAAACTTCCAATTATATGAAATAAGGATGTGAATAAAACCATGGGTTCCCCTTTTGCTAATATATTTGCTTTTATCGTAATTTGATTAAAAAATCAAGGGGGCCTTTGTCAGGGTAAATATGACTGTTGATGTAAATTATTAATTCGGGATTACATAACATAGATGAGTTTTAATTCTCATCCATAAGGAATCCCTTTTTCATCAGGTCATCGGTAAGAGCTAAAAGCAGCGCGTTTTCACCGGGTCCGGAGGGTATTTTTCGTTTTATCCTGTAATCCTGCTCGTTTTTATATCCCAGCAGCTTTAATGAAGCCTTCACCGCTTTTTTTCGTTTATCCGGAAAGCCGGAGTATAGAAACTGGATGATATTCACCCCTTCAACCGAATATCCAGAATAAACGGACCAATCAAACCATTGAATGTAGGACCGGCCGAAATTCACCTTTGTTATACGTTTAAGACCCGATACTATGCTGTCCATAATGGCTTCGAAATCATTTTGAGAAAGTACATTGTTTATTTTATTGAAGATATCGGTTATCCCGAGAGTAAAAAAGGAAACAGCAATGTCTATGCCGTCGTCCGGTTGAATACTGTATGTTTCCTTGAGCGCCGTGATTAAATAAGGGACAATATCTTTGGTATTGTAATCCAGAAGACGGCTTGCCGATTTGATCCGGACCATCTGGCTTTCTCCTTTCGAAACGAGGAAGCCGAGTTTTTTTTTCAATTCGCCGGAGAGTACGTTATCAAACACATAAAGAGCCGATTCCTGCAATTCGGTTTCCTGAGAATCCAGGGCATTCAGAAAAGTGGTTCTTTTAAGATTGTTATTTCCCCACTTCTGAACCGCTTCATATGCCAGAACAGTATATCGGGTTTCCTCTTTCCTGGATAAAATTTTTGTGAACAGGATAAGATCCTTGTATGTTCCCTTTTGCAATATATTTGACAAGGCATATTCCCTTAATTCAGGATCATCAAGGATTTTCATGGAAAATTGATAGCTGTCCTTAATGTTTTTTAAAAGATATTCGCAGGCCTTTTTACGATCCACCGACTGTTTATTTAAAACGAGGGCTGTCAGAAAGGAATCGGTTTCCTTAAAATGCATGACACTTAAAGTTTCCAATACTTTCAGCCGTTTATCTTCCGGACCACCGGGATTATATTCAGATTCCAGAAAGTGTAAAAAACGCTTTGGGGCTTTTTTAATTCGCCGGATCACCTCGTCTTCAATCATGAAATCTTTAAGCGCCGTTTGAACAAGGAGTTTATCAAGCTCTTTATCACCAAACGCCAGAATCCCCTCTGCTGCGGCAATCCTGTTCCAGTAGCTGTCGTCTTCCAGCAATTGACGGAGGAGTTTCCCTGTTTCAGGGATTTTTACCCTGCCTAATTTGCCGCCCAGTTTGATTTTTTCATCAAAAAAATCTTCATTTAATACGGCCTTGTATAATTTGTCCGCTTCTTTTTTTGGGTCTGTTTCCGCCCGTAATTTTAAGCCGGTAAAAAGCAGGGAAAAAAGGAAAAGAACAATAAAATATCGCTTCATACCCATTAGTCTAATTTAATGAATTGACAAAATCAATTTTCATATGAATATTCAGGACAATTTATGATGAATTTAGATGGATGCATTAATTTTATTGACAATCCATTAAATGAGGATACAATGAAAAGAGTAAAATTTTACTCAAGGAAAGTATATGATAAATAAAATAATTGCCTGTTTTTTCTTTCTTGTTTTTACCGTGACTTTATGTCACGTTTTTGCCGATGAAAATTCCGCCTGGTCGCCGGAAATGTATGAGGAATATGATTATAAAACATTTGCCGAGCTGGATGCGGCCAATACGAGAATAGATATGGCCAACATCGATTACCCCCTTCTTCATGCGGCCGTTTTCTATGAAACGAACCGGCAGCGGGTTTTAAACAAATTATCGATGATGAAGCATTCCCCCGCTCTTGAGAAGTCGGCGAAAGGACACAGCGATGATATGGCCTCCCGTAATTTTTTTTCCCACACGAGCAAGGTGAAGGGGAAGGAGACATTAAAGAAAAGACTCGCATTGGTGGGCGTTGAAAATTGTACGTGCGGTGAAAATATCGCCAATTCCTTCGGGATTGAATATCAGGCTGGAAAAGGTATTTATACACCCGAGCAGAACGGGGGATATTTCAGTTACAAATACAAGGGAGACCCGATTGAAAATCATACTTACCTGGGACTGGCAAAATCCGTTTTAAAACAATGGATGAAGTCGCCGGGGCATAAAAAAAACATACTCAATCCTAAATATACATTTCTTGGCACCGGCGCGGCGCATTACCTGAACAAACAATTCTTTGGCATGGACTATTTTTATTTTACCCAGAACTTTGCAGATATCAAAGGCCCGGATGTTGAAGAATAAAATGAAAAATCCGGCGCTCCTGTTTCTGGATGAGGTGGAAAAGATTTTCAATGGTGAAGTCCTGGTCCCCGTTTGGGATTCGGCATTAATCTCAAGAAATTTCTGGTTGAACACAGGGAAATTGATATAATCCAGTTCATAAATGATGAAAATTACATTACGCCTTACCTGGAAAACGGCGAACTAATGGATTTTTCATTAATTGACGGGTTGGAAAGCCTTTTCATGGGAAATTTTTTCTATTTTGCCGCCTGGTTTAATTAAACAACAAAGTACCAATTCAAATAATATCTCTAAAATT
>JAFGKU010000224.1 GCA_016928415.1 Spirochaetales bacterium | reverse complement strand
AATATAAGTGATAGATTTACTGATCTCAAAAACAATGGGTTTGAATTTATACTCAAGGCTTTTCTCGTTTTTATAATAGAGTGCTATTTCTTTCACACGATATACCCCCGGGTGAAGATAAAGATAAATTTGATGATTTTCTTCGAAATTCTGAAAATATAAAACAATAGGGGTTTCATGGGGAAAAGGGTTTTGAATCAATGATATCTTATAATCAAATTGATTATACACTAACTCCGGAATTTTACCGCCATTATATTCCAGTGGGATGATAAGCATCGTATTAAAAAAACCGTATTCAGGGACACTGTTTTTGATAAGGCTGCTCTGGGACGATTGACAGGAAAAAAAAAGGCTTGCAAAAAAAACAAGAAAAAGAATGCGCACTAAATTTTTTTTGAGGAATTCTGCTTTTTTAATGATGTAAAGCATTGTATTTTCCATTCAATTCTGTTAATTGTATTTATATTTTATATACCCATTAAAAACGTCTTGTATGTCTTCATCTTTAATATTAAAAAACAATGCAACCACTCCGGTTAACAAAACTCCCGCACCCACGCCTATTATGATGGTGTAAGGAGGTCCGAAGGATATTTCTCTATAAGTCCACGAACCACTAGCGAAAGCGATGCAAAGATTAAGCGAAAAATTAGCCACCAGGATAAAACCATACGTCATGAATGAACCAAGTATAAGGCCCGTTCCAAAGGAAATACCCAGAATGGATATCAGTTTCACGGTATCGTTCCGGTCCCTGAGTGCCTTGTAATCCGGATAAAGGGATTCATAAATGGCCGGTTCTTCATAAGCAAGGTTCATCATAAAAACATCCAATCCCCTTCTTGACACCGGATAGATAAAGTCCGGGAATTCGAATGCCTTGTCTTCCAGATTCAAAAAAGGTATATCATCCGGCATTGGCTGGAGGCCAGGTATTTCCTCTGCCGCACAGGGGCTTCCAAAAAATAGAAGCAACAGGGCTACTGGCAATAAAATACGCAGTATAAATTTAAGACTACTTTTATACATTCAACTACATTGTATTATTATTACTTTTTTTTTTCAACCGAAAAATTTAACGAAAATCAAGAACTGAAAAATAATAAATACAAATGGAAATTATTTTACAGCCGCAGGCGAAAATCCCGGAGAAATTGACTTTAATGAGCAACTTCATTAGAATTCCAGGTAAAGAGGTAGAAGGAATGAGCCGGGGAATACCCAGGATCGGACTTTTAACGGACCGGATCGATTATAATTACCAGAAAAAAATCCTGTCGGGAATAATGGACATGTGCGACCGGCACGGCATGGATTTTCTCTGCTATTCCGGAGGACCGTTAGGTTCGCCGTACGAGTACGAAGACCAGCGGAACATAATTTTTGACCTCGTAGGGGAGCAGATTCTGGACGGCATCATCCTGCTTTCCGGTTCACTGAGCAATTTCATTACCCAGGAAGAGTACAGCCGGTTTTACAAACGGTTTTTATACCTGCCGATGGTGAGTATCGCTGTGGACCTGCCAGGTGTTCCCAGTGTTTTGATCGACAACCGCAAGGGATTCACCGATCTCATCACGCACCTGATCAAGGAGCACCATTGCACCAACATAGGGTTCATCAAAGGCCCGGATGCAAACCCCGATGCAAATATACGGCATGAGGTTTTTCTGCAGGTGCTTAAGGACCATGGGATACCGGTCAACCCCGAATACATAGCTTTCGGTGATTTCAGGACGGCTTCCGGTATAGCGGCCGCCGAATACCTTATGAAAAAGGGGCATATCGATTTTTCACATCTCACCTCAATGCACGACGGTTTTTCCGCAGGAACGCTTAACGTGCTTAAAAGGCGGGGCATGCAGATCGAGAAAGGGCCAAATACATACAACGACCTTCAGGCGATTGTGGCGTCTAACGACAATATGGCGATTGGTGCGATGGAGGCCATGGCCATACGCAACATTCTCGTTCCCTACGATATCATCGTCACCGGTTTCGACAATCAGGAGGAAACCGAATTTACCTCCCCTCCCCTGACAACCGTCGACCAGCCTCTTTACGAGCAGGGGGCCGCGGCCGTGGAATTGATGGCCGCCCTCCTGGCGGGTAAAAGTCCGAAGGGACCGGTCATGCTCCAGTCAACGCTTCTTTTAAGAGAATCCTGCGGATGCAACAGGTCGTACCATGAACTGACAATTACTTCCGGTAAAGGCAAGGACAGCGATTTTCCGAAAGAACTGCTGGAATCCGGCTTCATGAAGGACTCTACTGCGCTCCTGGGTATTTCCAGGATCAATTTCCTTTCGGACAAACTGAAAGATCTTTTTGACTGTTTTTTAACGGAAATCCGGGAATTAAAAAGCCGGTATTTTATCCTGTCCCTGAATGTCCTGCTCGAGCAGGAATACCATTTAAAGGGAAGCCTAATAACATGGAAAAACCTGCTCATGAAAATGTATGAAAGGTCAGCCGCAAACATAAATGATGAAATGTCGGCGTCGTTTGCGGGTGAATTGCTGAAAACGGGCATGCTCTGCATCGAAGAAACCGCCAAACGCCAGCAGGCTTACGAACGGATGCAAATTGAATTCCAGCTGGCCGAGCTCCGCGTTATTGTCCAGAACATTTCGGCCTGCATGACTATAGACGAATTGTGCTCCGCCGTTTCCATCGAATTCAGGAAATTCGGCATTGATACTTTTCTTCTTTTGTCGTATGCAACCGACGGTAAATCCAGGTTTTTAACAGGCTTTAAAGGAGAACAGGATTTTGAAATTCCTGAAGACAGGTGTATTTTCGACTCCCGCTCACTCATGCCAGAAGGTATCATAGATAACCTCGGTTTACTGTCATTCGATATAAAGCCGCTTTTCTCCGGCAAGGATCAGCTGGGATTCATCATTTTCAACCTCGACAGGAGCCGTTTCTTTTTTTACGAGACATTGCGCGCCCAGGTAAGCGACGCGTTGAAATCCATAAACCTCTTCAGGGACAGGGAAGAGGCGGAGGCGGAACTGGAAAAGGCCCTCAGGGCATTGAAAAAATCCCACAAGAAATTTAAAAGGCTTTCCATCATAGATGAACTGACCAAGCTCAACAACCGGCGGGGCTTCTCCGGACTTGTCGAGGCGTATTTCAAACTGGCTGTGCGCCGGAACGAAGAATTCAGCCTGTTCTACTTTGACCTGGACGGACTGAAAAAAATAAATGACACCTACGGCCACAAGGAAGGCGATAACGCCATTTGCCTGGCTGCGGGAATTCTTAAAAAAACATTCCGGCATTCAGATATCCTCGGCCGGCTCGGTGGTGATGAATTCGCCGCCCTCTGTGACAGGATAGGTTCCGGTGAAGTGGACCCTGTCGTGAAACGGCTGATTGTGGAAATGGACAAAGTGAATGCCTCCAGTTCCAAACCATATAAAATCTCCCTCAGCTACGGGATAGCCGTTCATACACAGTCCATCCCCTTTGCCAGTGTGGAGGATATGATGGTCAAGGCGGACAGCGACCTTTATGAACAAAGAAAAAAACGCAATGGAATCCAGGACTAAGCCAATATTCCCTGAATGCATAATCTGAAGAAATAACATAATTTTTTCTTGTGTTCCAGGATAAGTTGGTGTATAATAGAATATAGGTTGGTTGATTTTTAAATCCAACCAACCCTTGGGGAGATAATATGTTCTTATCCGGTTTTTGTTAATCCAATTAAAACCTGTCTATCTCTACTACCTGAATGGAAGGAGGTGAAAAAGTTAAAGGGGAATTTACTTAAACACCGCTATTAAGTAGCCGGTACGACTATGTAAAAATGTTTATATTTAAGGAGAAAAACATGAAAAATTTTTCAAAGTGGAAGGTTATTTTAACCTGTATTTGCCTTATTTTCCTGATTGCCGTTTCTGCCGATGCCAGAAGGCGGACTACTTCAACATCAACACCTACACCAGCATCGGGCGGCGGCACTATTGCCACACCTACAACTCCGCCTTCAGGCGGCGGCGGTTCTTCATCAGGCACAACATGGGCGCCTTACGTCAATTATACACGGGGCGATGTGGTCACGTATAACGGCGTGTCATATACCTGCCTCACGTCTCATTTATCACTGCCGGGCTGGGAACCACCAAACGTTCCCGCCTTGTGGAGTCCGGGATCAAGCGGCGGCGGCGGAACCATTGCCACACCCACCCCCACACCGCAAAGCAGTGGTGGAGGTGGTGGTAGCAGCTCCGGCGGCGTAACAAGACCAGCCGAATGCCCGGCTGACCTGTGGAATTACATGACGAGTGCCCAGTCACGGCTCGGCATGCCCGCCGATTTCGCCCTTTTGATTGCAGCTGTATGCGCACATGAAAGCGCCTACGGCGCCTGGCTTACCCCTGGAACCAGTCCCTCGGTCGGTGACGGTTATATGCAGGTTCAACCTGCAACGCGGACCGCTTACGCAGGCATGTTCTCCTCGACGTTCGGCCATGCCTACGATCATAACAGTATCTCGGACCAGATTGCCATGGGTGCCATGATCCTGAAGGACATGATTGTCAATTATTGCGGCGGTGAATACCGCTGTGGCTGCCTGAAATACAACGGCGGTCCGAACTATGTCCCGGGAACGGTGGATGCTTACGGCCGCCCCGTTTACGCGGAACAGTATGCGGATGCAGTCATGGCCACTTATAGAAGCTATGGCGGAACACACGCGTAAATTAAAAGAAAACCTTAAATAGCTGTCTTGACGTGATGCTTGTCCGAATAGAATTTGCCCCCTCCGCTTACAGCGGTATTCTTTCGGATGCGAGCCCGTAAAACCAGCAAGGGTCCCGCCAACCGATTGTCCGGGGAGCGGGACCTTTTTATGGTTATGTTTCAATGTTATTACCTGACAGTCCGAAATGCATATATAACTAAATGACCAAATAAATAAAAAATTCACTGAAAATAAATTCTGCTATCTTTTTTATAAGATTAATGATATAATTGTTAATATGGTTAGTTGATTCTTAAGTTCAACCAACATATGCTTTATTATGGCTGAAAGAAGGGAGGTTAATTAATTTTAACCATGGCTATACATGAATTTGTTGCTTTAAAACAACAAATATGATTTTCATTTAAAAAAAATTAAAAGCAAGGAGGAAAAAAAATGAAAACCAGGAATTACATTCAAAGGATTCTACTGACCTGTTTATTACTGTTATTATT
>JAFGKU010000223.1 GCA_016928415.1 Spirochaetales bacterium | reverse complement strand
TTTGTATTATTTCTGGGGTAAACTGATTTTTATCCAATCCCTAAGTCATTGTTCTATTTGGATTTAGGGGACAGCGGGAATTACTCAAGGTACAAATACTGATTATTATAAGGAAAACACCCGGAGTATCCTTAATCAGATTTTTTATCAGGGCATACAAGCTTTTTCGCCCGGCTCCTTACAACCGGCCACCCCGGCACGACATTTTTTATGAGGTACCGCTTCCTGCCGGTATCTCCCATAAAACTTTTCTTATAGCATTTCAGCATCTCTAAAAACAGGGGAAAATGAAGACTCAGCGTCATTTCTCCGGGATTGAGGAAAGGCCGTGAAGCCGGATCAAAGATGCCCAGGACGGCTTTCCTGATGCCCTGTTCCCCATTGCTGAAAGGCACGGTGAAAATGGAAGCGCAGCCCGAGGTGAAGGGGGCCCGGACCGCATCCATGTCATCCGTGACGTACCTGGCAAGAGCGGTCAATCCGGATATAATTTCGGGATTACTGAAAAATGTGATCACTTCAGGAGTTGCTTCGGGCGGCAGTTTGTCGAACCGTTCGAACAAAAGGTACCGGCCCTTCGGTTTGATCCCTTCAAGGAGCTGCGCATGCCTTTCGGCCGAGGCGGGTGAGGCAGCAAGTCTTTCGCCCCTGTAGAGCAGGGGAAAACCGGTAGTGGTAAAATGGGAGTTGAACTTTGGAAGGCTGGGAATGAATCCCAGATAAAAACGGGCGCCCGGGCATCCAAAGTGATCAAAGTCAAAAACGGAAGGAATCCCTTTTTTTCGTGTTTCGCTTATATAATGAAACACGCATTTAAATTCCTTCCTTTTCTCATCGAGAAGCTTCAGGTTCCCCGCGTAGTAAAGCATGTCTTTTGCGGACTTGATCTCTATGTAAAAGCCGCCCTTGGGTGATGCGTAGTCGGGAGGAAGCGTATCACTGTAACGGGCCGTCAGCGGAGGTTCGTCCGAACCTAGAGCCTGCATGAATTCCTCATAATCTTTAAGCATTTTCCCGTCCATGTACCGCCATCTCTTTGTTTTAATTCCCGCCTGTTTTCCGCCGGACAAAGTCTATAATGGAACGGACATCCCTGAAATTATCCTCGATCAGCTCCTCCGGACCTATAACGATGCCGTACCGCTTTTCCAGTCCGGACATCAATTCCAGCATTGCCAATGAAGAAATGATTCCCGAATCATAGATCCTCAGAGGGAGATCGATTTCCTGCACGGGTATTTTCCCCGTTTCAGCTATCAATGCCATTATATCCTCGTTCAATGCCATACTATCCCTATTCAATTCCATAATCAACTCCTTTTCCCAAGCGATTCTAAATTGGTAAATTTAGAATCACTGCCTTTTCCTGTTATAATACCCGTCAAACACGCAGGCCAGGTGGCGTGCCAGATATCTTCCCGCCGGGGTGACATTAATTATGTCCCCGGATACCGAATCCACGACTCCGTCCTCCCTGTATTTTTCAAGTATTTTTAATTCGCCCCTGAAATATCCGTCAAAATCGATCCCGAACTGCGAACCGATATGCCGTTTGTCGATGGTGAAATCACAGAGAATACTTTTCAGGATAACCCTGTCCCGAATAAGGTCATCTTGAGATAAAGAATGAGCCATCTTTGCCTCGAAAGGCAGTTCTCCTTTATCTAATTGCCTATAGTAATCTTCAAGCCCCGTGCAATTATGAAAATACCACCTTCCCATACGGCTGATGGCCGAATGGCCGAACCCGATAAATGTTTTCCTTCCGTCCACCGAATACCCCATGAAATCCTTGATGACTTTTTTTTCACGGAATGCCGTGTACAGGGAATTATCCTTCCTCACAAAATGATCTATGCCGATTTTTTTATAACCCGCTCCGTCAAACAAGGCCGTTGCATGACGGATAAGTAGAATTTTCATGAAGGAATTGGGAAGGCTTGAAGCGGGTATCGACCTCTGCAGGGGAAAGACGAGTGGATAATGCGCATAAGGGAAAGCCGCCACCCTGTCGGGAGCCATCGCGGCAATGAGCCTGACCGTCTTTTCCAGCTCGTTAAGACCCTGGAAAGGAAGCCCGTAACAAAGGTCAATGTGGATCCGGAATCCCAGACCCCTTGCCTGGTCGACGATTTTCCCCACGGCATCCTCTTTACAGTCCCTGTTAATGGTTTTCTGGATCCGTTCGTCAAAATCCTGGATGCCCAGGCTCAATTCATTGAACCCCAGTTCCCGGAGGAGCTCGAGCTTTGCCACAGTCAGCACGGATTCATCCGGGTACGCCTCTATGGAAATTCCTGCTTCATTGTTTCTGTCCGTTTCTGCGAATTCCGAGATAACACTGAAGGCCCTTTCAATCTGGCCGCACGTCATGTACGCAGGTGTGCCGCCGCCCCAATGCATTTGACGCACATTATTCAGCCGGTCCGCACCTAACGCCCTTTTCTTCAATTCTATTTCTCTGGCCAGGTAATCGATATACCGTTCCTTGTCATTTTCATCCTGCGTGACACGCTTGTAGCAGCAGCAATACGTGCACGCTTTCTTGCAGAAGGGAAAATGAAAATAGAGAAAAGGCGTTTCCCCGGGTTTATAAGCCTGCACAAAAGCATCCGCACCGGCTGCAGTTTTCCAGAAGCTTGTTGTCGGATAACTCAGGTATAGGGGAATATTCGTCTCGTCGTATTTTTTGGAAAGATTATCAAGATGCAGGAGTTCATCGTTCATAAGGCAACAGCCTCCATTGCCTGCCGGGTGAGTTTCTGACGGTCCGCCTTCCCGTTTCCGTTCCGGGGCATTTCCCCCAGAACGGTTATCACTTCCGGTATCATGTACCTGGGAAGGAAACCGGCCAGAAAAGCCTTTATTTCAACAACCTTTACTACTGAATCGCCTTTAAGGGTTATGAAGGCGGTGAGTGACCTGGCGCTTTCGCCCTTGTTGACGATAACGGGTACAACGACCGCTTCCATTACCGGCGCATACCTGCAAAGCGCCTGTTCAATTTCGGGGAGCTCGATGCGGAACCCGGCCTTCTTGACCATCAGGTCCCTGCGGCCCACGTATTCAAGATTGCCGGATGCCGTCAGGCGTACTAAATCGCCCGTCCTGTACAGCTTTGCGCCATTATGGCGCGGAAGCGGACTTCTCATGAATGCGGCGGCCGTCGCTTCGGGATTCTTGTAGTAGCCATTTGTCACAATGGGTCCCCTGACAAACAGTTCGCCGGTTTCTTCCGCGGTTATTTCCTTCCCTGCATCATTTATTGCCACCACCTCCGTATTCGCACACGCCTTGCCGATGGGAACACCTGAATCGGGAACATCGTCCATACCCTTCACATGGTAATGTGTACAGACATTGGTCTCCGTGGGACCGTAGAGATTGTAAAACCCGGCATGCGGAATCAGCTCCATGAGGGATTTCAGCTGGCGCGGCGGAAAAACTTCGCCGGCAAAAAGTATTTTGCGTAGACCGGGTAAGCACCCGTGCCTTAAATCCGCGTAATTCAGAATGGATACCCAGACGGACGGTACGGAATAAAACACGGTAATCCCGCTGTTGCTTATCCAGTCCAGCATTGCTTTCGGGTTGGCGGCCGTCTGCGGGGGTAAAAGTTTAAGGGCAGCCCCCGCAGCGATGGAAACATAAATATCGAACACGGAGAGATCGAAGTGGAGAGGGGCGACATTCGAAAAAACATCCGTTTCCTCCGGCTTGAAACGGCTTAAAGCCCACTCGATAAACGTCCTGGCATTCAAATGCGTCAACATCACTCCCTTCGGAATACCGGTGGAACCGGATGTGTAAAGCACGTAAGCAAGGTCGGTATCCTCGATACCGGGCGCGGCAACAAGATCAACAGGTCCGGAATCGATAAAAAAATGCGTCCGCACAGGATTGTTTTCTACCGTATTTTTTGATCCGGCAGCGCCTGCCGGGGAATCCATGAGAATTATATCGGAAACAAAGCCTGCGGCTGTACGGAGGGCCTCTATATGGCCTGAATCACTTATAAGGTAACGCAGGCCGCTCAATTCCAGAATGCCGGTTACCCGGCTCACCGGTGAATAGTACGCGTCAAGCGGGATGTAGACGCCGCCCGCCTTCAGCACGGCGAACATGGCCACTACCGCCTCTATGGATTTGTCCAGGTATATCCCGGCTGAGTCCTTTGGCCGGAAGCCCAGGGCAATGAGCTGGTTGGCCAGGCGGTTGCTTTTCCTGTTCAACTCGCCGTACGTGATTGATTCTTCACCCATGCTGACGGCCGTTTTTTCAGGAACGCGGGCCGCCGTCGCCCCGAGGTAATGCTGGAGAAGGCGGGCTTTCACAGGCCGCCTCCTATCTGTTCCGCGATGATCCTGCGCTGGATTTCAGAGGTCCCCGAGTAGATCGTCGCCGCGACGGAGTCACGGAGTTCCTTTTCCGCGTGGCTTTCCTTCAGGTACCCGTAAGCGCCGAAAATCTGGACGGCGTCCAGGGAATTTTTGATCCTGGCCTCGGAAGCCACCAGCTTCAGCATGGAGGCGCCGGCCGCATCGGCCTTCCCATTGTCATAGTCCCAGCAGGTTTTGTAAAGGAGGAGCCTGGCCGTTTCACACCTTATTTTCATGTCCACAAGCCGGTCGCTTACACCGCCGAATTTGACGATTTTCCGGCCGAACTGTTTACGCAGGCCGGCGTACCCGAGGGCCGATTCATACTGCCACTCCATCGCGCCGACATGGTACGCCGCCATGATGATCCGTTCCCAGAGCATGGAATGGTTGAAAACATTCATACCCATCCGTTCCCTTCCCAGAAGGTTTTTAACCGGTACACGGCAGCCGTCAAGGACTACTTCACTCATGGCCGATGTTCTCAATCCCATTTTTTTAAAAACCTGACCGATGGAGAAACCCGGAATACCGGTTTCAACCAGAAGGGCGGAAATATCCAGCATCTTCATGCCGCCCGGATGCCGGGCATAAATGACGAGGAGGCCGGCGACAGGACCGTTGGTCACGAAAATTTTCGCCCCGGAAACCAGGAAAACATCCTTGTCCCTGACGGCCTTTGTGGTAATGGAGGAGGTATCGGAACCGGCATCCGCTTCCGTGATCCCGTTGCCGCCAATGATCTCCCCATTGCACAGGCCGGGTAAATATTTCTCTTTCTGGTCCTCCGTGCCGAACCGGCAGAGGGGAATGATGCATGTGAGCATGTGGGCGCAGAGGGAAAAGACGAGTCCCTCGTCGCGGCACCCGTATCCCAGCTTCTCTACGGCAAGCGCCGTGGTCAGCATGTTCTGTCCAAGACCGCCGTACACCTCGGGCACGGGCAGCCCCGGCAGGCCGAACCGTGCGCAGGCATTCCACTTCTCGCGGGAAAACGTTCCCGTTTCATCATCCTCGAATACGTTCCCGTTCAATTTTGCCTCACATAAATCAAGCACCGATTCCCCGATTTCTCTTTGTTCATCGGTAAATGAAAAATCCATCCTATACCCCTTCCTTGAAACTTGCTGCGGGAATCCCGTTAAACAGGAGACGGTTTTCCTCCGGAATTCCATTGACGGCCCATTCCACGAGTGTTTTTTTCAGGACCTTGCCGGAAATCAGAATGGGAAACTGCGAAACGAAATGAACTTCATCCGGAATCTTGTAATTGGCGATTTTACCCCGGCAGAACCGCCTGACATCTCCTGCGGACAGGTCAGCTTCCGGTTTCGGTATAACAAACGCCACGATCTTTTCTCCGAGGATATCATCCTGTTTACCGACCACGGCAGCATCCTCGATCATCTCGCTCTTCAAAAGGCATTCTTCAATATCGACGGGATACACGTTAAAACCGCCCCGGATTACCATGTCCTTGCACCGGCCTACAATCCGCAGGTTCTGTCCGTCCTCCGCATAACAGGCCTGGTCGCCCGTGTAAAGCCATCCGTCCGCATCGATAACTTCGGCGGTTTTGGCATCGTTTTTGTAATATCCATTCATCAGGTACCCTTTCACGGCCAGCTCACCGATTTCACCGGGGGCAACCTCATTCCTGTTTTCATCCACGATTCTGATTTCCACTCCCGGGACGGGCCGGCCCACGGTATTAAGACGCACCGCTTCAGGGTCACCCGGCCTGGTAATAGTAACGACCCCTGTTGCCTCGATCAAACCATAAGCATTCAGGAGTTTGCATCCGGTTACCTTCTCTATCCTCTCGGCCAATGCCCTTGAACAGAGGGAGCCGGATACAACCACCTTGCGGAGATTCCTGAACCGCACAAACTCGAATCCCGGCAGGTTGACAAGCAATGTCCACATGGTGGGCTGCGTGTGGAAAGCCGTTACCCCCTCCCTGACAAGATGGGCCAGGATATCGTTCGGATTGAAGGAGGAAATCCATTTCATGGTAACCCCGCCGACCAGGTCAATCAGGACAGCCAGAAATCCCTGCGCTGCATAGAGAGGAGCCACCGAGAAAGCCACCTCATCGGTGACATTCCAGAGTTCAGCGGTATGATACGAAGTGAGGACAAGGCTTTTATGCGGGATCATGACACCCTTCGGCGTACCGGTTGTCCCGGATGTATACGATAGAAGGGCCACATCATCCGGCTGAATATCAACATCCGTCTCCTTTGCCGCTTCCCCTCCTTCGCGGCCGTCATCGGCAAGCAGGGCTTCCAAATTTATTGACGGCTCAGGCCCGGATTTTCCCAAATAAATGAAATTTTGAACATTGGTAATTTCAGGCCTGATCGAGGAAAGAATTTTATTGTAATCAAAAGAACCGATCCTGTCCCTGTAAATCACCGCCTTCGCGTCCGAATCACGGATTATATTTTCAAGTTCCGCAGGCTCGTAACGCGTGCTCAGGGGAACAGCCCAGGCACCCGTCAAAAAAAGGCTGAAATAAACGTACATGTATTCCAGGCAGTTCGGCAGCAGGATGGCCACCTTGTCGTTTTTCCCAATACCCAGGGCATTTAAACGGCGGACGAGGTTTAAAGACCGGGTATATAACTGGCCGTAGCTGACGGTTTCATTTTCAAAAATGATGGCCGCTTTCCCGGCATATTCCGCGGAAATTGTTTTAAGGACGCAGTCAAGCGTCAGTTTTTCAAACATCACTTTCGTCCCCCTGAATTGCCGTTATAGACGATTTATTATTAACCATTCCTTTGTCGTTTCTCCTTTTATACAATGTCCGAGAGGTCGTAACCGGGAAAAACCCGGTCCGCCTCTTCCTGGTTCGAAACCGCCCCAATACATGAGGATATACCGGCCGGTCTCTGCAATGCCGTCAATGCATGCATTATATAACTGTAATTGGAATTGAAAATCCGTATGGCGGCAAACTGGATAAGCATCCCGATGTAAGCCCCCGGATACAGGTTCGTATTCAGCATCCTGATTTTATCCGGCACACCCATTACATGTCCCAATTCCCGGATGCAGATAAGCAAAAATTTCGTCAAGTCCATGTACGATGTACCAGGCGTGTTTACAGTAACAGTTCCGGCTAAGACCTCTTTACCGTCCAGCATGAAACCAGCCCGGACACCATCCGTAGTCCGCATTGTTCCATCCCTGGCAAAACTGATTTTATCCATGAAACCATCCAGGCTTAAGCGGTACTCGACAACCGGTTTCCCCTTCAACAGATGGAGCCCGAAGGAATGAAGCGTACCCCCCTCGAGGGTGCTGTCGATAGCCTCTTCTTCATACGCCACCGGCGACAGTTTACCGAAACCATCGTCTTCCAGCATCCTGTAACAGCTATACAGGCCGCTTAAAACCTCGAAGATATGGGCGCAATGCATTTTTTCCAGCTTGACGGCCCTGAGAAATCCTTCCCCGAATTTCCTACCAATAAGCTGTTTTTTCAGATTGGCGTTCAGGTACTTATGGGAACAGAGGAGGCCCTTGCTGCCTTTGAATGACGCATCAAGCTCCGCTTCACGGATCAGGCCGTTTTCATCAAGCGCTATGGTTACGATGGTCGGCAACGAAACGTCCAGCTTGCGAAGCCGCGCCACATTACGCTGCCATCCCGTCATTACGGGATTCTCAGTTCCTTTGCGGAAATCAATGAGCGTACCCCTGAACCGGCAGGTCGGTGAAACAGGGTCTGCAGGCGTATAAGGAACGGAGAGTATTTTATCTTTCAAGTCATCTACACGGCCGTAGTCATTCAATAACAGGCAGGCATGGCCGTTGTTGATTATGTCCGTCAAATTTCACCTCCGTAATTTTATACCTGAACGCGGACAATCGAATACGATAAACCGCACGCGCTGCCGACCAGCAGAACCGTATCACCTTTTTTTACATGGCCTGAATCCATGGCGATGGACAGGTTGGACGGGATATTGACGCTTGCCATGTTACCGAATTCACCGAACGTATTGACAGGCACTTTCCCGCGCGGTGCATGCAGCAGCTCAAGCGTGGCATAGGTTACATTATTACCCAGCTGATGCATCACGATCGCATCAACACCGTCAATATCCATGTTCCACTGATCAAGAGCCTCCCCTATGAAACCGGGAATCTCCTTGATAATCTGCGCGGCCACGAGACGGGCATCCGTCCATACACCCGGGCTCTTATTCTTTTTTTCATCATCCGGCAAGTAAACTCCGGGGACGGTGAACAGGGAAGCATTCCAATGCACCGTCTCCCTCTTCTCAAGATAGTCAATTATTTTCATACCGGGTCCGTCCGCCGAGATTACCATGGCCGCCGCACCGCAGCCCACGGTGAAGGCTGAAAAACGGGTATCGGCGTTCTTTGTCCCGTCAAGCGAATAATCGATGCCGAAGCCTTCCGCCAATTCATAAGGATTTTCACTCGCAACCAGAAGGATGTTTTTATGTCTCCCCGTCTTTATGTACTGGCATGCCACATCCATGGACTTAAGAAATCCATTGCACGTGTCATTGATGTCAAAAAAATCGCCGGACCGGATATTCAAAGAGTTCGCGATGATCAACGCAAAGGAAGGCTCCCGGAAAGGGTTGGAAACACCGGCAGCGATCAGGCAGTCAATGGCGTTTGCCTGCAAACCCGCCTTCTCCATCGCGGAGCGGGCAGCCTTGACGGCCATGGTTACGGCATTGTCGTCATGACCGCAGAAAGAACGCGTCTTTATTCCCAGGAAATCGAACTTCCTGCCACAGCCGTAGAGAAGCAATTCCAGGTCTTCCCTGCCCATGGTACCTTCATTTGACCGCCTTAAATTTTCAAGAACTTCTTCGTTTGTCAGCCTTCCTTCAGGAATATAATGGGCCAGCGATTTTATTGTTATACCGTTCATGCGGATTTTTCTTCCCTTGAATCAGTATTGGGCCCGGATAATTTATTTATAAACAATTCATAGGCTTCACCGACCGTCCTTAAATTGAAAATACTCTCATTATCCGCCCGTACCCCGTATTTTTTTTCCAGGGCAACAACAAAATTAATCAGGCTGAGGGAATCTATGCCCAAATCAAGGATGAATGACGTATGGCTCTCCAGCATGTTTTCCTCGACTCCCAGGAAGTCGGCAACTTCCTTTTTGAATTCCTTAAAGCTTGGTTCTTTTTTCATTCCAGCACCTGTGTCTTTATAATTTTCACCGTATTCAATACGGATATTTCTTCATTACCCACAGTGCCCGTATATATGAATTCAGAATTCCCCGCAATTTTACCGCTTAACCAGCCGCCGTTCATGTAAATGATTGCCTTGCCGTTTCCGTTCAGCTGAAAATCGGCATTGACGGCAGGACACGCACCCAGATCAAGTTTGAACATGCCGTCTCCAGTCATTTTCAGGTTTTCAATTGTCGAATAACTGCCCGTTATCTTTCCGGTACCCATGATCCGGATGCGCAGGTCTTTGCAGTTAAAACCGGAAAATGACGCACTCGAAGAGCCTTCCGAAACCAGTTCAGTCAATTCAGGCATTGTGATCGATGCCCTCAGTTCTATGACACCCGGATCAGCTAAAAACCATTGATCCAGGGAAAGCGTGCCTTCCGAATCAATTCCCGGCTTGATGAATTCCATCAGGTTTTCAGGGGCCGTTACCGTGAGACGGTATTCATCCCCTTTTTTTACATCAACTATCCATACGCCGCCGGCCCTGACCTTTTTATAATTGGAAAGAGGGAAGGTATGGTCGATTGTCCGTACCGAACCATTCCCGTTTTTCTCAAGAGGGACGGCATTCCCCGAAAGATAAATACCCATGCCGAAAACGATGATGATTGTCGACGCAAATATTCCTATGATTACGAATAAAAGCAGTTTGTTGGCGGTTTTCATTTTTCCTCCCCCATGGGCGGGAAACCCGGCTGCGGGTCCGCCCCCTTTCTGAATTTACCGTATAATTTCCCGATATCCTCTAAAGTGATTCCCAGCAGCTCCATTGTTTTGAAAAGCTGGGGCAGCTGTTCATTGATAAACGCTTCTTTTTCCAATTCTCTTGTCCTTTCCACGGCATCTCCGGCGACAAAGTAGCCGATACCGCGCTGGTTTTGAATGATGCCTTTTTCCTGCAGGTACGCATATGTCCTGACGACCGTATTGGGATTAACTTCTATGCTTACCGCCATATCCCTGGTTGACGGTATCCTGTCGTTCTCCTTCCACCGGGAAGCAAGGATATTCTCTGTTATATGGTCTGCAATCTGCAGGTATATGGCGCGGTCCTGATTAAAATTCATGTTACACCTCTGTCTCTTTCAGCCGGAAAAACGAAATAACCCAGAACAGTGGAGCCATGACCGCCCAGAACAGGACCTTTATTACGCTGAGCACGATTTCGCCGAACGCTCTCAGCCCCTGGAAAAAAGGATAACTTCCCGGTCCGCCGTTCATGAAGGCGGCGGGAAAAACGACACTGGTGTTCATGGAAAGGGAGTAATAAGTCACAATGCCTGCAAGCCATGTAAATCCGGTATAAACAATGGCCAGGGCAAAGAGACTGAGCACGGTTTTTATAAAAGCGTTTCCCCTGAAGAATACAGCACCGAAAAGGAATATTGACTGCGTTACCAGGTATATACTGATCGTCCGCAGGATAACAGGGTCAAGCGGATTGAAAATGGGGTGTGCCTGCCAGAAAACAAGGGAATTGAAAGCAAAGGCAACGACAGAGAAAACGAAGTACAGAAGCAGCGAGACGATCGTATATCCGATGCTCGTGACGGCGAGTTTACTGACAAATTTTTCCAGAATCGATGCGGGCAGGGTCAGGTAGGGGATGCGGCTCCGCTCAGCCGCCAATTCGGTGAAACTCATACTGGTAACAATGAAGCCGCCGATAAAAAGGGTGAGCGGATAAAAAACAAGATTGAAATTCCACTGACTTGAAGTGAGGATTGAGGAAATATTCACGATGAACAGGATACTGAAAATGGCACCCAGGCCGATCAGGCAGGATCTTGACTGCGTGTAAAAATCCTTTCTTAATAAAAGCCAAAACCTTTTTATAGAAAAGAATGTCGTTAATTTCATTTTTTATCACCTCCAAAAACCGCATTGATTTTTACGTTATCCGTAACAACGGCGTTAAAAAGCAACTCGAGGTCGATATCCCCTTCCCCGTTGCCATTGCCGTTACTTTCACTGAGAACCGAAAATCCACCCAATACCTTTTCACAGAACAGGGCGGATTGGGGATCGGGTTCTTCCTTTACAAGCCGGACGCGTAATTTATCATTTATGTCCGCAACGGATTCCTGGAAAATGATTTTCCCGTCACTCAGGATAATCACGGGATCAATCAACTGCTGCATGTCCCTCACCTGGTGCGTTGAAATGAGGATGATCCTGTCCTCATTGACCGATGAGGCGATCATTTTCCTGAACTGGCTTTTACTTGGAATATCCAGCCCATTGGTCGGTTCGTCCAGAATAAGTATCCGGCTGTCCGTAGCCAGACCGAACACGATCAGGAATTTCTTTTTCTGGCCGTGGGAAAGACTTGAAAGTTTTTCGTTTTCCGGGATGGAAAATTCCTTCAGCCAGCCTGCAAATTCGGCTTTTTTAAACCGCGGATAAAAGGGGCTGTAAAGGAATTCAAACTCCCCGACTGTCAGACGGGGCACATCGAACTCTTCCGGAAGAAAAAAGATTTCCGAAAGCAGTCCGGGGGCTCTTTTGACCGGGTTCATACCCAGAACATTGCAGTCTCCGTTTTTTGAAAAAAGCAATCCGGCGATAATTTTGAGAAGCGTGGTTTTGCCCACACCGTTTTTACCCAATAATCCGTAGATGTTGCCGCCGGTCATGCTTAAATTTAACCCGGAAAACAGATCGAGCTTCCTTTTATAGGCAAATGACAGGTTATTGATTTTTATCATAACTACTCCTTCATAGTGCACTATCTATCTAATACAGTATGAATGTAATGCACAAAAAGTTTTTCGTCAAGGGAAAACCGGAATATTTTTTAATTTTTTTATACTGCTACGAAGATTTCTAGTTTTTCAGGTTATATGGGAAATATATGGTGAAAATTACCCTAATTACGCATCAAATTCCGAAAATAGAAAGCTTCGTGTCACTAATTAAGGTATAAGTACCCAAAATAATGAGGAAAAATCACTAAAACGGGTAATTTCACGTTAAAACAAAAATGTATAAAATATTCCTGTATCCGGGATAACAATCCCAAAATAAAAAGGAGAAAGTATATGAAAAAAATAGGACTAGTTTTCACTTTTATTGTCCTGTTCATGCTTGGCTGCTCCGACCCCTTTTTAAGCAACAATGTTCAGGAGAACGCCGGAACAGCTAACGAAATTATCACCAAAGGAACCAATCCCCCGGTAATTTCATTACGGGATTTGGACAACAAATATGTTTGTGCGGAAAACGCGGGGAACCTGCCCCTTGTTGCCAACAGGACATCCGTCGGTCCGTGGGAACAGTACGTGCTTCAGACAAACGGGGACTTGACAGTATCGCTGCGGGCCCTTGCCAATAACCAGTATGTCTGCGCTGAAAACGCAGGGGATAAGCCGCTTATTGCCAATCGAACTTCAATCGGCCTATGGGAAAAATTTTACCTTATAAACAACAGTGACGGAACGGTATCCTTCAGATCGCTGGCAAACAACAGGATTGTCTGTGTTGAAAAGAGCAACGGTACCAGGCAATTAATCGCCAACAGGACGGCCATCGGGCCCTGGGAAAAATTTTATAAAACAGAAATGAATGCCGTGAAGAAAAAATGGACCGTGCTGGTATACATGGCGGCTGATAACAGTCTATCCAGTCAATCCGTATTAGAAATAAATGAAATGATGAATGTGGGATCAAGCCCGGACGTCAACATCATTGTATTCTGGGATGACGGCGGCAGTCACCACGGATACTATGCCATACAAAAAAACAAGGCGGTGCTCATAAAAGATATGAATCCCCTGATAAACATGGGCAACCCTTTGTCGGCAACCGGCTTCATCAAGTATGCAACGGACTATTATCCCGCTGAAAAGTACTTTTTCATCTATTGGAACCACGGGTACGGGCCCGACGGGACCCTCCGGATGAATGCCTCAAAAGCCGTTTGCATGGATGACAATAATGATGTCCTCACCGAACCCGAACAACGCTTCCTATTCACTTATTTCACCTCTCTTATTGGTAAACGCGTCGATATTGTCGGTTTTAATGCCTGTAACATGGGAAGCGTGGAAATCGCTTATCAATATTATGGTTTGGCGGATTACATGGTTGCCTCTCAAACCGTCATTGATGTCAATACCTGGGATTATAATTTCCTGAAGGAAGCGGTCAACAACCCCAGTATAGCAGGCCGGGATTTTGCCGCAAGGGTCGTTGATTACTGGGAAGCGCAGAATAGGGCAACGGATTACAACCTAGCGGTATATAATGTCAGCCATGTTACAACGGTTGGTTATTATGTAAATGAATTATGTAACGCCGCCCTCAACAGCAATTTTCCTTCCGACGAATACAAGGCCCTTCAATCATCACTAAAAAGCCTCGATGGCCTTCACATTACGGATGACCTTAATTACCTGATGTATGCCGTCATCAATTCCCCCGCCATGCCGTACAACCTGAAATCAAAAGCAATAAACGTACAAAAAAGCATGGTCTCTTTAGTAACACGCGAATGGCATAATCCTGCCTATATTGACAGGATATCCGGTATTTCCATTGTTAACAATGTTCGACCGGTTGGTATACAGGGTTTCGCGGATTATAGACAGCTGGATTTTTTAAAATATACGAATTGGGATGAATTTGTGGAATTTGTCTGGAGATAATTTTTTCGACGGCAAGAATTGCAGTAGCAATTCTTGCCGTCGCACAAGGCCACCGAATTGCAGTAGCAATTCTTGCACGGTTGCCTCTTGAACACCGTATATGGTATGGTTTAGCCATGGAAATCATACTGGCATCAAACAATCAGCATAAGGTGCGTGAATTCGGCCGAATCTTCACGGGAGTAACCGTGAAATCGCCTCGTGACGCGGGGATTACATTTGAATGCGAGGAGTCCGGCACCACGTTTTTGGAGAACGCCGTTTTAAAGGCGGAATCCCTGTTCAGACTCTGCCGCAAACCAGTCATATCGGACGATTCCGGCCTCTGCGTTCCGGCCCTCAACGGCGAGCCGGGTGTTTATTCGGCCCGCTACGGGTCAGACGAACTGAAACGGGAACTGACCGATGAGGAAAAATATCTGTATCTCCTCCAAAAACTTGAAGGTACTGATAATCGTAAGGCTTTTTTTGTCTGCTGCATGGTTCTCTATCTGGATGATTACCGGTTCTATGTTGTCCAGGAAACGGTAAACGGAGAGATAGCAGACACCTCCAAAGGTGAAGGCGGGTTCGGATATGACCCTGTTTTTCTGATCCCTGAATGGAACAAGACCGTGGCGGAACTGGATGATGCGAAAAAGGACCTTATTTCCCACAGGGGAAAGGCCGGGCGCAGGATGCTTTCCCTGTTAAAATCGGAAAGAATTCTTGACAAATAAACGATTTACTATAAAACTTTAAGGCAGGTATCATAAATTCTATATTTACGAAAGGATTTACTATGTCCATAGTTGCTGGTTTGATCGTACTCTTTCTTGGCGCCTTGTTTGGCACCTTGATTCTCGCGTCATCGGAAATGCCGATCGCCGTCAGGGAAATCGCCATCAACACCCGGCGCGACAAAAGCACGGGGTCATCTTACACCTTTTTAATGATATTGAGCATCGCGCTGAAAATAATAGCCGTCATTATAATTTTGCTTGGGTGTGTTGCGGCTTTTGCCATTGTGGCTGCCTGGAAAGATCTTCCTGTAAATTTTCCCTTTAAATAAGGAGGAGAACACTTCCAACCGATTCAACTACCGGTTAATTTCTCTTGTTTGATAATATAATCATGAAAACCCATATCAGACAGTTTTTTCTTCACAGTTTCCAATGATTCGGCGGATACATGCCTGATTATAATCCTGTGGGTGCCGGAAGGCGATTTTTCAATTACCGAAATAATCCCGTTCTCCTTCAATTCCGCCTGTACTGACAGGGCATTATCATGTTCTGAATAAGAACCGACCTGTATGGATTGATGCGTTTTTTTTGCCGGATTATATTTCTCAATCCTGACCCTGGCCGTGCCTGATTTTATCATGCCGATTTCAATCGCCGCCGCTTTTGAAAGGTCTATAATTCTTCCTTTCACAAACGGCCCCCTGTCATTAATTTTGACCACGACGGAGAAGCCATTCTCCAGATTGACAACCAGGACATATGTACCGAAAGGAAGGGTCTTATGGGCAGCCGTTAATTTATGCATGTCATATATCTCGCCGCTAGCCGTCTTCCTGCCGTGAAATTTGGGTCCATACCAGCTGGCATACCCCTCCTCGGGGCAGATAACAGCAGATAGAAAGAAAAACACCCAAAGAATAACGGCGCCTGTAAGGCCCATCCTGTTGTTGTTACTACAGTTTGTGGGTATCCTTTACCTCCTTGGCCTTTTTCAGGTCTTTTTCATCATATTTCGACCTGTCAGGTATGGCGCTCATCTCCTTGATTACCCAGTTAATAATTTCTTTAGCCTCTTCCTTGTCTGACATGTCTTTCAGGGTTACCGCAGCTTCATAGAAAAAATTCTTTTCTAATACATCTTTTTTTGATTCGTAATTTTCCTTTAAATACTTCAGCTTGCCAGTGCGGGTCCTGGCACTCCAGTTCCGTTTTGCCAGGTGGGTGGCAAGTTCTATGTAATAAACATAACTTACCTTGTTTTCCTTGCCGCTGGCCAAATCCTTTTCATGCACATCGATGGATTTCCTTGCCAGCGAGACGGCATATTCAATATTACCGAAGGAAAGGGGCCAGCCTGGAAGCAGATCATAAAGTACGCCCAGCGTGTAATAGGCATCGGCGTATGCCGGGTCCACTGTTATGGCCTGTTTCAACTCGACGCTCATCGGTTCGGCTTTTCCGAGGGAATCAAAAATCCCCTTTACCTGTCCCCATCTTCCTATATTGGCCGACTTCCAGAAATAACCGGCCGGATTGTTTTTATCGAATTTAATGGCTTGATCCGCAAATTTCTCACCCTCTTCGAAAAATTTAAGGATATCTTCCATTTTTTGGCCCTGTTCTTCCGCATCATCGCCCAGTCCAAGAGTTTCCCTGGCCAGACGCCAGTAATACTCGCATTTATCATTGCTATAGACAAGCCTGGGAATATTCTGCAGCAACAGTTCTTTTGCCTCGGCGTGCTTTGACGCCTCATGAAGACTGTCAACTTCCTTTAAAATATCAACCTTCTCCTCGGAATAAGCGAAACCGCAAATTACGAATAGAATCAATACAAAACCCATTGTTTTTCTCATGAAACCAAACTCCTTTTCCAGGGTGCTTTTTAAAACCACCATTTACAGCAGCCCTTTTTATTTGATAAAACCCGCTGAATAACCTTCTGGTTTAGTTTCCAGCAGGTTATAACAGGGCTTAATAATAGTTTCCAGCATTAAATCGTGTCAATATAACGGATAATAACAATTCACCCCCTCTTTAACGGGGTTTTACTATTTTATCGTCACTTTTTTCATTATTCTGCCCATTAATTCTTCAGATACCGTTTTCAAATCAATTTCCCGGACAGTATAAATTTTATTGTCAGCTTCCGCCCCGTTTTCAAGCAGGAGAGGTTCCTTCACATTCCAGAAAATATTTTCCCGGCCCCCGGCAATCCCCGGCCCGAATCCGGGAAACTGCCTGTTTATATAAAGCCAGACACCTGCATAACAATCCCCCACGATATTTTTTTCCATCCAGATAAGGCTTTCGTTTTTAAAGCCGAACCCATGCCGGCAATTGATGATCACATTATTCAAAACTTTTGCCTTTGATCCCTGGTCCGCCGCGATGGCACTCGATTCACTCCGGCTCCCCCGGCCGGCCTTTTCAAAAAGGCAATTCTCGACAATACCGTCGCAGCGGTCCAGGTCAACACAGTCATCTTCCGACCCCTTGAAATAACAATACCTGATTTCCGGGACAGGGTCCGGCGCCCTGCAATCCTCAAGATCAATCGAATCATTGTAACCGGAAATTTCCTCAAAAACACAATATTCGATCCTGAGCGGGCTGAAACGCGCCCTGATGCCTTCCGCCGTATTGGGAGAAGGTTTAAAAATAGAGTAACCAATCGTGATATTGGGCGATTTCAAGGCCCAGATTCCCTTGCTCTTGTGATAATACTGCCTGAATATACAATTTAATACGGTGACAACAGACGTCGTTTCATTGAAGGAAACTTCGCCGCTGAAAGGTCCCAATGCCCCTCCCCGTTCAAAAATGCAATGGGACACCACACTTTTATTATTATTTTTTCCGTTAAATTCAAGGGAGCCCCAATACAGGCCCGGATCTATTGAAGTAAACAGGATCCCCTTTCCCTCTGAACCCCGGGCATCAAGGGTGCCGAGTATTCGAAGGGAAACCCGGCTGCCCAGCCGGACAATCACGCCGGCTTCAATAGATAATTTCTCACCGGGTTTGATGGTCACGGATTTTTTCAGGAGGACGGGACTTTCATTCAATGTCCATTCTAGGGAATATGAAAAAATACGAATAAAAAAAATAATCACGGAAAATAGTATCAAACGTTTATGACCGGCACACCCGAAAGAACAACCCATGGCTTATCGTATAGAATTATGTGAAGAGATTCAATAATTTTTCTCAGTAATTCTTCTCAGTAATTCTTTTCAGTAATTTTAAGGCTTTCTCCCTGTTCAAACGGGTCCCTTATTCTTACAAGGCCTGCCCGCCCGACATTGAAAAAATCAATTTCCTCAAAGGCACAGAAATAGACATCCCTGATTTTGTAAAAGACGGTATACTCTGATTCAGCCGGTAAAACGGGCAGCCGGGCAATCTGAACCACGTTATCACCATTCAAGAGACACCTGTATACTTCCCCGTCTTTCAACACGGCATAGTATTCCTCTGGTGTCCGGAGAACGTTTACCGTCAGGATGTCGGCATACGGATCATTATTGGCGGGCGGAAAGGAATACCTGTCGGAGAGATAAGAATCTTCTTTTTTAACCGTAAAATGAAAGGCGCAATTTTCATACTTATCGCGAAGATCGTTCAAGAGGGTTTGAATAAATATGCCCAGTCGGGTCTTTTTCCCCAGTTCTTCCGAGTTCCTGAAATGAAACGCTTTCATGAATTCGGATTTGTTTGTATTTTTTTCCGTATGGCTGGCAAAATCGAAACAGGTATAATTGAAGTCGGTTTTCAGGCTGTCCGAATATTTCCATTCCATGCAGAAATTACATTCATAATCCACCGGCAGGAGAGAAATCAGTTCCCAGCCTGTGTTCCTGGTCTGAAACGGCAGTTTCATTTGACTTATCTCGAATTCCGTATTTTTCTCCGTTATCCGTAAAAGATTGAACTCTCCTGTCGAAAACGCACCCGGATCAATAATATTGAGGATGGAATTGAAATAAACGTGCGCCACAAGTCCCTTTTCCATGTTATAGAAACCCGTAAAAGTCCTGTAATGGAACAGAGAATCGTCGAAAAGATATTGAAAACCGTCACTAGTACCCTTATTCAAGTCAAGGTAGGCAATTCCATACCCATTGATTCCGAAAAACAGCCTGCCGTTTAAGAAGGCAATATCGGTAATTCTTTCCTGGACAGTCCATGGCAGATAAGAGACATCCCGGTTCCATTTTTCACGGGCATGCGGTGTCAGCCTGCCGTTTTCAAGAACATACCATTCCTCGCTGACTTCCTTTTCAGGCACGGGTATTTTCCTGGTCATTAAACTGCTTATAACATTATCCTTACAGGAAAAAAGGGTCAAAAAGAAACTAATTAAGAGACTGATTAAGAGAGTGGTTAATAGGAAGCTTCGCTTTATCATATCCTGCCTTTTATAAAACTTGAGGCTTACTAAGCTGCCACCTATAAAAATCGGTTTTAAATGCCATAAACATGAGCCTTTAACAAAAACGGACGCTCATTTCAAGCTTAAGCTTGAAAAAGGCGTCCGTTACCTTCTGGACAAAATTACATGTGTCTTAAAATTTTGTCCGTTTTCTTCACAAACTCCGGTTTATATTTCTGCGGCTCCCGGCCGAAACAATAATCCAGTTCTTCGTAAAAAGCCACCATGGTTTCATTCACGTGTCTCTGTACGATGGCTTCCTTTGTCGGGACATAATAAATTGCCCCGTCACCCATGCCGGAAACCGTCACGCCGGTGATTCCGTTCAATAACAGGGACACGGCGCCCGCCCCCGCCTCTACGCCGAAATTGACGTCAAAAGCTGAGGATATTCCCGAACGTATAAGATGCCCGGGAGTAACCTCCCTGACCTCCGGTATCTCGTAAAGCTTTGGTACGAACATGCCCTGTTCTTTCATGAATTTGGATACTTCAGGGTCTTCTTTCAGTCTTTTGGTGAGCTGGTTCCGGACATATTTCCCGGCTCCGGCAAGTTTTTTATGGCCGAAAGAATCAATGCCGGCACTTTCATCGTACAACTCCTCACCCGATGCCATTTTGAGGCCTTCCGCCACAACGATCATATACGTTCCGGCCTTGACATCACTTTCCATGATCCGTTTGAAATAATGCTTTTTCATGTGCTTGTACACGATATCAAAATCCACGGGAACCTCGGGAATAAGAATGCAGTCCGCATCCGCGCCGATTCCGCCGCGGAACGCCGTGTGGCCGGCATAACGCCCAAATACTTCCACTACCATGATCCTGTTGTGCGTATTGCCCGTGGTTTTCAATTCAGAGACGAACCGGCTGATCCTGTTAATGGCGGAATCCGCACCGACCGAGTATGTCTGCAAATCAAGGTCCATGGTCTTGGGCGCATGCACCGCGGCGAATCCCTGTTCAACCAGGTCGACAACAACGCTTCCCGTATCGTCTCCTCCGGAGATGACCAGGCCGTCGATATTGAACTTTTTCAAACCGGCATTGATCCTTTCATATTTTTTTTCATCCGGTATTTTTGATATTTTTACCCTTGAATGCCCCGCCTCAGAACCGGCAATGCTCGAATTCACCGCATCGGTCCTTGACTCGGTCAACTTTACCAGGGCAACCATATCCACAAGGTTATAAAGCCCCGCATACCCGTTGGGAATGATATACGCGCCGATATTATTCGCAATCGCCATTTTTGCCGCTCCGCGTACCACGGCGTTCAGACCGCCGCAGTCGCCGCCGCTTGTAATGATACCTATATTCCGTATAGAGGCCATAAATAAAACTCCTTTATTTTTTATAGAATATGTCCATTTTTAATCCGAAATCATCGTTATGTCAATGGTTGTTTTTAGACACGACTTTATTTAACTTCCGGATACATTTTTTTTATGCAATCGGGGCAGAGGCTGTGTGTAAAAAGGGCGTCGGAATGAGTACTTATGTATTTTTCAACCTGCTTCCAGTCACCGTCCTTGTCCCTTATTCTCTTGCATCCGCTGCAGATGGGAAGTAACCCCGACAGCGTCTTTATCTCTTCATTGGCTTCAAGCAGGTCGACCTCAAGTCGGCCGGCGTTACAAATCAATAAAAGCATGCCAATAATGATATTGGCTGAAAACAACACGATAAAAGCCATGGCCTGGATAAATCCCGCATTCATGAAATCCTGGATATGAGCTTCCGCCAGGGCGGTAAAAACAAGGCGAAACAGATGCCAGCCTCCGAGAACGGCGTAGGTGAAAAAAAGCATGACAGGCCTGTTGGGGAGAACGAGCGGCATTTTCGTCCAGATGAGGTAACATCCCCTGGAACAAAGCAGAAATATAAAGGCAGAAATGATCATGATGCGCATGTTGACATTGGGATCAATAAAGGTAAAAAACCAGAAAAATCCTGCAAACAGGGCGCAGACAGTAATATCCAGCCAGGTGTATTGGACCGCATCGGAAAACCGGGCCAGCCCCCTGTTAATGAAAATGACATAGGATAAAATAAGTGAATTGGCTATTATTACCGTAAAAAAATCCGGCAGAATATTGCGCATCCCCAGGAGAATCATCCCAAGGCTGTTCACAAACGCCCCGATTGTCCATTCAACAAAGCCGGAATAAATTTTCCGTTTAAACAGGACATAAAGCATGCTTATGAAAACACTCATTGCCACAATACTGGTGATGTATGAAAGAGTTCTTATGTCGAAGTAATTCTCCATAGGATCCTTCTATTGCTTTTCAAAAGTCAATTATTATTCTAAAAAAAATCAGGGAAAATTGCCAACTAAAATTTGAGGTATTGCCCGGAAAGCCAAATATTCAGCGGAAAGTATCGCCCTTGTCTATATAATAAGGGTCATCAAGCGATTCCTTCATGGCGGCAATATCCTCCGTATCCGTTTCATGAATGGCCCAGTAAAGATTGTGATTGTTTTCGAATTTATCTATGTTGAACCAGAAGAAGGCCCTGACCTTTTCGTATTGTGATGCCGTCTTCAGTTTCTGAAATGTTTCCCTGATCCAGGCATCCCTTCCATCATGTTTGTTCGAACCGAATTCCGCCAGCATGACAGGCTTTTTATCACACAGCTTGATGAGTCTGTCTATGGACACCTTGAACAGGTCGTCCACGGTCTCCATGGGGTATATGTCATACCAGTTATACCCGTCTATCCCTATCCAGTCGACGTATTCCTCACCCGGCCAGTAATTTTCAAACTGGTTCCATTCTTCATCAGGAAGGTTTTTGGCAAAAGGGGCCCAAACGAAAGAAACATTATCCGCCTGTTCTTCACGGAACACGGTAACAATTTTTCTATACATGGCGATATATTTTTCCGCAGCCTCCCTGTTGGCCCCGTTTTTAGCGCCGCACCAGCCATACCAGTCGCCATTCATCTCATGCGCCGGTCTCAGCCAGAATTTGTGACCGAATTTCCCGGCTTCCCTGGCAAATCCGGACAAATACATATCGGTTTTCCCCTGGAGAATATCATCAACCATATTAAAAGAAGGTGTTTTATCCTCGGGAAAAGGCTCCCAGACCATATGCGGTACGCTGTTATTATTGATTATTGTGTTGAAATAAAATGTCGGGAAATTCTGGTTTTTACAGTCTCCCCAGTCAAAAAAGGTGAGAACACTGGCCGCTTTTCTGCCAATTATATTGTCCTGAAAAGCCTTAATCCTGTCGCCATAATTGTTTGCCGGATCAGGCGGTATAAAAAATCCTATCTGGCAACCGGCTTCACGTTTTAAAATATCCATTTCAAATCTCCACAATATCCGCGACCATAATTTCTACGGACTATATCATACGGGAGTAAAAATGGCAACCATAAAGGTTCTAATCGTTAATAATGATTAAAAATCGACGGTCCGTTTCTCACGGGCGCTTTCGAAAGCCAGCTCGATGGCCTTGATCACATTCTTCGAGTCCTCCGGTTTCACGATCAATTCCTCCCCCTTGGAAATGGCCGAAAATATGTTCCCGTAATAAGCGGGATAATCCCCGTCAATCGTGCTGATGATTTGCCGGGTTTGAACGCCGTTATGCTCCGTATTGAGCGTTCCCCATTGGAAATCGGGTTCCCTGCCCCATGGCTTGTTTGCGGCCGGCACCTGGCCCGATTTCAGGCTTTCCTCCTGGACATCCAGTCCGTATTTTACAAATGATCCCAGGGTACCGTGCAGGCTGAAATGCGGTCCCGGCTCCCTCACGAGCATACCGGCCACCAGCAGGGCCCTTATACCGCTTGCGTACCGCATGACGAGACAAAACGCATCATCCGATTTGACACCTTCCCTCTGTTTTTCGACAATCGCCGTGATTGTCTGCGGCAGCCCGAACAGGCAGAAAACCTGGTCTATGAGGTGCGAACCGAGATCATAGAGCAGACCGGCGCCGGGTGCGTCCGACTCCCGCCAGGAACCCTCCTTCAGAGCGGCCCTGTATCTTTCAAAACGGGCTTCATAGACCGTCAGCCTGCCCAGGAGGTCCTGTTCTATTACCTGGCGAAGGGTCAGAAAACCGCCGTCCCATCTTCTGTTCTGGAAAACGGAAAGGACAACCCCCTTCTTTTTGGCTTCATCGATCAGCTGCTCCGCCTCCGCCGTCGTTACGGTGAACGGCTTGTCAACAACCACATGCTTTCCCGCCTCGATGGCCTTGTGCGCCAGGTCGAAATGCGTGGCATTGGGAGTGGCGATGACCACAAGGTCGACTTCCTTGTCTGAAAACATCTTCGAGGCATCCTTGAAAATTACCGCCTTGGGATACACCATACCGGAACGCGCATGATGACGCTCGACTATGCCGTATAAATTCAGTCCCGGCGAACTGGAAACGAGAGGTCCGTGAAAGACCTGCCCGGCCATACCGAATCCGACCAATCCCACATTTATCATTTTTCCTGTAGACATTATGCTACCCCCTGTATAAAAAAATTATTATCCGCCGCCAAGGTCCTGTTTTCAATTTTCAAACCGCTTCCTTGCAAGTTTTCCGATGGTCTCCATCTGCTGTTCAACCGGAACATATAAATCCGGGTACTTTTCCTTCATGCCCTTGATTTTTTCAAACCAGTATAAAAAAAGGTCCCTGTTTTTTTTATGCGCGATTTTTTTGAGAATCTCCGGAATGAATCCAATGAAATACCTGTTCCCGTCCCGGTCTCCATTCAACCGGCTCCAGATTTCCTCGAGCTCCTCCTCTTTAGACAGGCACAGCGAACGATCCAGCTTTGATTTCAAATCAGCCATCTGTTCAATCGACAAATCTTCAATACTACCGGGTAATTCAAGCTCAAATAAATACCGCGCCCGTATGGTTAATGTCCTGCCGGGCAACCGCGCCGTCAGCCCCTCTTCATGTAAACTGAAATTCTCTGATAACTTCCGATGCGAGTACCTGCCCTTGAAAAGCAGGGACAGTTCCTTCTGCAGTACAAGCTTGTCCAGGGCGCTTTTTGAGCGGGGCGTATTTTCCCCTGACGTATCCACGATAAGGATGAATTCAAGGTTGGATATCCGCCGCCTGTTGCTCTGTTTGCCGCCCCTGTACTTGGTGTACTCGTTCATGACAATCCGCACTTTCCCTTTTTGCTCGCAGAGCCGCCTCAATTCATCAAAAGGAATGATGCCGTCCGTGCTGTAGCTTAACAGGATATAAGGCGCCGTAATACCCTCTAAAAGCCTTGAAAACGCGTTGACCGCCTTGTCCCTGTAACAGTAGTCGGACCTTGTATTTACCCAGTCCCTGCGGATGGCCGCCTTCTCATGAAGCCTCCCGTTTTCATCCAGGTCCAGCGGAGCGGGGATTTTGTCCCAGAGGGCGACCGTGTTGAGCATGTGGTAGTTGCTGCCGTACTGGTGCTGGTTATACGGCGGGTCGAGGTAAACCACATCCATGCCGTCCACCCTGCCGCTTTCCACCAGGGAAAGTGCATCCTCCTTGTAGACCCGGCACGGATATTCGGTATCAATGAGCACAGGCTCCTTGAGTGAAATGCGGGCCAGGATCCGCTTCCTCGCGTCGCGGCCGTGCCCGCCGAATCCCTTGTGGCACGCCTTGAACACACCGGAAGTATTGGTATGCGTGGCGGCCTCATAGATGAGCAGGGCAAGAAGAAGGTCCTTCTTTCGCCGGTCATCTAATGACAGCTTTCCGGAAGGATACAGTGATTCAATCCGGTTCCTGATTTTATCGATGATCAGAGCATTCTCTCTTGAATAAAACAGCCGTTCTTTCCTGAAATCCGCCTTGTCCACATCGAAACAGGAAGGCGCATAATACCGTGCAATGTACTGTTCTTCGGGAGCCGGGTCCGGCAAACCGTTCAGATCAGACAACAGTTCCCCAAGATGCCCGTGTGAGCCAAAGAGACCGGGTATGTCCGACCGGTTGATGCCCAGGTAAGCGCTATTGATGACCCGGGAATATTCCTCCCAGTCATTGGAATGCACCTCGAATCCCAAAGATTTGGCCAGCCTTGACACGACCCCGCTTCCCGCGAAAAGGTCCAGGAATTTCAGGCCCTTCGGCGGCTGTTCATAGAGGGAGAACAGGGCCCGTTTGATCAAGCCGAGTAATCGCCGTTTATTGCCTATGTAGGCTATTATCTGCTGCGTCAAATACGGGGAATCGTGTTTTACAGGCATACACGCGGCTGCCGCTTTCATTCCATTCCTGTCCTGTGTAAAGGGTTATTATTAATTGTAACATTGGGGGTTGGTCAAAATCAAGGGAAAAATATTAAGCTCATGAAATAATAGTTCATAGAGTTCATTTACTTCTATGGTTTCTCATCATTTTGAGTAATCTACGATAATATTATTATTTGTCCAATTTATTTTTAATTCACTTCTCGAACTTTCTGCCTTCATATTCTATACCAAGAAACCACTTATTTACGAAAAGTCCGGTTCTTTGCCGCGGATGGCCGCGGTGGAAGAGCGGATGCCTGCGCGCTGGCCCGCCCCCGCGGATTCTTGAAAAATAGTACTGCAACTTTAATTTGGTGGATAATTGGTTATGTGTGGATACTTATTATCCCTACGGGCGCCGTAACAGGATAACTCCTCCTGTCTTTTTTAATTGTACGCCATTCCTCAGCCGCGGATGGCCACGGTGGAAGAGCGGATCCCTGCGCGCTGGCCTGCCCTCGCGGATTCTTG
>JAFGKU010000222.1 GCA_016928415.1 Spirochaetales bacterium | reverse complement strand
TTTGTATTATTTCTGGGGTAAACTGATTTTTATCCAATCCCTAAGTCATTGTTCTATTTGGATTTAGGGGACAGCGGGAATTACTCACCCAGGTTATTATTGAGAAAGACAGGTGTATTGACAGACTGCTGCACACCCGGGGTAAAAAATTTAAATTTTCACCCACGATTCAGGCAGGATGTCTTTGCTGTCGCTGATACCCTGGTACCAGCGTCTCGGTGAAACAACTATTTTGTCCTTGAATTCGTTCAAGTAGGCGGCCCACCAACTGAATGTGCTGTTGGCAATTATATGATGCCTGCAAAGACTCATCAGGTACATGTCCATGTATCCCGTATCACGGTGCCCGAGCTTGTTGCTTTTTCCTGTGTCCGTATCCAGGTAGTGAAACCGGTCGGATACGCCGAAGGTCTTCTTTACATAGGGAAGATCATCTGAAAAAAAGAAATAATCCGCATTACTTACTTTCCCATTCATGATAGACATCGCTTTTTCATAATAAGCCTCAGTACATATGCCCTGGGTATATTCCGTTTCCTTTTTACCTACATAATCTCCCCTTCGGATATGGACGGAAACGGTATTCGGGTATGAACGGATTATTTTAGCAAATCCGGAACACTCAGCCTGTACGACCGGATTGAAGCGGAATTCCCTTCTTATTGTTTCTTCACAATCATCGAAATAACGGAAACTTTGCCAGGTCCCGGCATATACATAAATAAAACCGGCTTTAATCCTTTTTTTCTCCGGATTGAATTCACATTTTTTCTCAATTAAAACATGCCGAGGTTTTTTATTAAGAATCCTGTCCAAAAACTCAAAAATCCGGAATACATTCCTTTTATGGAGGAATAATCCAAAAATGCCTTTAGAAAGGAACGATTCCCCGGTCTCAATGGAAAGATGCTTGAGGGCAAACGAATCAACCCTGTTTTTTCTATCAAATCTTTTGATATAAGAAAGGTCAAGGCGAACTTCATTTTCCGAACGCAGTCCCAATGCCCGGGCAAAGGCATATTGATACATCTGGTTGCCCATACCGCCGTAAAGCCGCACTATAATCATGACCGTCCCCGCCCTTCAACCACCGAAAAGAGAAGGTCCTCATATTTCTTCGTAATGATTTCAACCGAAAATTCCTCTACCCTTTTCGACGCCAGATCAGCGCGCCGCCGCGCTTCCCCTTCATCCCTTAAAATTCCTGTCATTTCATCAGCAAGGGCTACCACGTCCTGGTCCCTGACGAGAAAACCGCACCGTCCGTGATCAAGTAGCTCCCGCGGGCCGGAGGGACAATCAAACGAAACAATCGGTGTTCCGACGGCCATTGTCTCGCCCACCACCATCGGCATGGCTTCCCATATGGATGACAGCACGAATATTGACGACTTTTTTATGTATTTCAGGTGATTGGTTTGAAAACCGAGAAATTTCACATGATCCGATAGTCCTAGTTCACGGGCGAGTGCTTTGAGCTGTCCTTCCAGTTCACCGCGCCCTAAAATAGCCAGGCGCACCTTATGACGTTCCCGCAGGATTTTAAACGCTTTCAGCAGTTTATCAAATCCCTTCTGGGCGGTAAGCCGTCCGGCACCGATTATGACCGGAATTCCATCGTCAAACCATTCGTCTGAAAACCTCTCATTGGCACGGGCGCGGATATCATCGATATCCTGCGGGTTATAAATGAGAACGATTTTTTCCCGCCGTATTTTCCAATGCCTAACAGCATCTTCTATGCCTGCCTCGGCCGTCATTATCAGCTTGTCAAAAATCTTGTTATACATACCGGGGATCATCATTCTGTAGACAGGTTTGAATAATCCCCTGTACTCCCGGGTGGAAAATGCGCGTGTTAAAAAGGCGTGTTCACAGGCAATCATGGGTATGTTATGCGGTACTGACGACCGTATCCAGGCCATGCTGATGTTGGTGACCGGCACGAAAGATAAAATGATGACCGGTTGAACTTCCGCGAGAATCTGCCGATATACTTTCAATCGCCGGATTAACCTGGGACGGGACAAATGCGTATCTGTTTCGTATATCTTCCCCCTGGAATTCAGAAAATGCCTGATTTTCCCCTCGTTTCTCCAGAGAATAAGTGCCGGTTCAATCCGTTCCGAAAAATGATTATAAAGATTCACCACAACCCGCTGTACACCCAGATCGTTCAGGTCCGTCATGATCATGGCGATTTTTATTTTCCGATTAATCACTTTTCACCTCTATACCAGTTGATGAGTTCGATAATACCCTGATGGAAATCCACCTCGCATTTCCAGGGAAAATTACGACAAAACTCAGTCGTATTGAGAATGTTAACCGGTACATCAACGGCCCGACCGGGTAAATAGTCCACCGCCATCTTCTTTTCCGTTACCGTTTCAATGGCGTGAATGATGTCATTTACGCTTCTTCCAACTCCAGATCCGAGATTATAAAGGGTGAAACCTGGCGCATTCCCGATTACCAATTTCATGGCCCTGACAACATCTTTTATGTGTATGTAGTCGCGAACAACGGTACCATCGCCCCACACCTTGAGAGACTTACCTTCAATCATGTCATGCACGAATGTTCCGATAACCCCCTGGTGCTTTTGGATAGGCTGCCTTGTCCCGAACGGATTGGAAATCCTGAGAACGGTACAACTTATTGATCCTGTTCTTGATTCAAGTCTTAAATAATGTTCAATGGCAAGTTTGACGATTCCGTAAGAACAAATGGGTAGCGTAGTGTGAGATTCACTTATAGGCAAAGATTCGGGAATCCCGTATACCGTTCCTCCGGAGGAAGCGAAAACGATCTGGCTGACTTTATATTCTTTGCATAACCGGATTAATTCGATAGTTGGAATCAAATTTGTTTCCACATCATAGAGATGGTTTTTTTCTGAACTGTCGGGTAGGGTTGAACCGATAAGGTGGAATACAACATCCGCCTTTTCTATAACAGAGTGGATATCTTCACTGTTTAAAAAATCACCGTAAACATAATTCAAATCCGGCTTCTCCCTCACCCGGTTTTGCGGGGAATTCCTTCCGAAAACAGTGACCTCATAGCCGGAAGCACTCAAGTATTCCGAAAGATGACTTCCAATGAAACCGGCCCCACCCAGGACCGCTATCTTTGGCTTTTTATCGATTTCTATTCTGTCTTTCATCGAACCCTCCGAATTCGGCGGTTTTTAACCTCAATAAATTCCTGCCGAGATGATAACAATAGATAGAATTCAATGCAAGATCTAAGCAGGTTATAAATAGGGTTTGCTTGACTCTTTGAATAAGTTTTATTATGATCCCCATAAAAAAGGATACAGACAGGTTGAAAAAAATAAAGGAGATTCTGAGAAATTTCTTCAGCATAGAAGGCAATCACAGGCAAAGGGACAAATGGGTTATTTCGGAACTGGCACAAATCACGCCAGGTAAAAAAATACTGGATGCCGGCTGCGGTTCTCAAAAGTACAGACCTTACTGCAATCACCTCGAATATAAAGGACAGGACTTCGCCCAGTACAATGACAAAGGCGAGATCTCTGTGGATTTGGACAAGAAACTGCCCGTACCGGATTACGTAAGCGACATTTGGAATATCAAAGAAGCCGACAACTCCTTTGACGCAATATTATGCACCGAAGTTCTTGAACATATACCTTATCCCGGGGAAACTATTAAGGAATTGTCACGCCTGCTCAAGCCCGGCGGCATTCTTCTTCTATCCGCGCCGTTTGCCTGTTTGCCCCATATGGAACCCTATTTTTATTTTTCCGGGTTCTCCAAAGAGTATTATCGCTTTTATCTTGAGAAATACGGCCTGGAAATTGAGACCATCACCCCAAATGGAAACGCCTTTCTATATGTGGCACAGGAATCTTTGAGATTGCGGCAATTCATTCAGAACCGGTTTTTAAATTTCGTTTTTTCAATCCTCGTATATCTGCTTTGGGTCCCGCTTTTAAAATTTTTTTCCAGAATCGACAAGGTCAGTAATAATTTTCTAGTATTCGGATATCAGGTAAAGGCAAGAAAAAAAATAAACACTTCTCGAATGACATAAATAAAATTTTACCTGTTTATTTTTTTGTTCAGCAGTTGACGCCACCTGGCCAGAAATTTCTCTATTAACTTTTTCTTCTCCTCTTTTTCAATAGAAAAAATATACGCACCGGCACCCCAAGTCAAAATGAATGAACAGACTGAAACGGCCAGATGCCAGCTTAAGATATCATCCGCATGAGGCAGAAAAAAAATAATGATCATGAACCCCGCAGCCGGCAATATTGAAAAGACGGACGGCAGTATGGCTTTCATGAAAAAGGGTTTGAATTCCAATTTCAGGATGAGTGTTGATTGAATCATGCAATAAATGAGGCCGGGAAGGTCCAGTACTACATATGTCAGCATCAAACCAGCCAGTCCTATCCATTTCAATAAGAAAAACGCAGTGCCGATCTTGATTATTCCGGATACAAGACCTATAAAGCCCATAATCTTTATCCTGTTGTATATGGCCAGGATACTGGTATTTAAATGGGTGACAATCTGGATAAGGGCATACAGGGCTAAAAATAGGGTAAACATATCGCCAGCGTACTGCTCCTTCCCAACCCATACATATATAACATCCCTGTTATACAGGAGCAAACCCATAAACAAACCAAAACCGAATACAATGGAATATTTAAAGACCTTGATATAGGCTGATTTTATTCTGTCGAATTCATTGTTGGCAAAGAGATCGTTCAGCGCCGGCCAGGAACTGTCCGTTATCTTCCAGATAAATTGATAAAGCAGGGCTCCTGGCATCTGGCTGGTATAATACACAGCAACCGCGGACGCCCCCAAGGTGAATCCAACAATAAGGCTGTCCGTGCTTGTGTTTAATTTACTTGTAATTATCAAAAGCATATACGTGGATCCAAAGCTGAATATCGATTTAAAAAGGTTTTTATCGGAGACACCCCAACCCATTCTGTCCGACGGGAATCGCATCTTGTAATAAAATCTTTGCATAATAGCTGTAAGGAAATCGGACAGAATATAGGCCATCATCAAGCCGAACAATCCGAATCCAAGTATACTGAAGCTGATGGCGAAACCGAATCGCAGGGCATTCCCGATTATGAATATGATATTTGCCGGAGCCAGGCATTGCGTTGTTGTCAAAGCGTTTCCGAACATCGTGATTGGTGTCCGGACAGCCAGGTAAATGGATAAAGCGATAAGGGAAATCCGGGCGGAATCCTGGAGTTCAACCTGCATTTTAATCATGCTTTCAATATTTATGCTGATGATGAAAATGATTAATGCGATAACAATATTTACAAACACATAATATGTTCTGCCGATTGCGAAGACTTTCCGGAACTGGACATGTCCGTCCTGTAGCCCATGAGCCTGCGCGAGTTGTCTTTCAATACCGACGCCAAACCCCATATCCACGATGATTACCCATGTATAAATCTGCATCAGAAATGAATAGGTACCCAGAACCTCCTTGCCGCCGAAGTGGAGAATAACCGGTGTGACTATGACCTGCATCAGGATTATAATAATAGTTTGGAGTATATTCGTGATAAATCCGCCTATGGCCCTCGTTGTACGTGTTGATGCCACTTTTATTCCTCAGCTCAAAACCGGTGCATCACAGTTTATCATACCCCGACCCCGAAGTATTTGAATCCCCTTGCCTCCACGGAAGAACGTGTGTAAATATTACGCAGATCAAAAATAACGGGGGTTTTCATGCTCTGTTTTATCCGGTCAAAATCCAGGTTGCGGAACTGGTTCCATTCCGTAATGATGATCAAGGCATCCGCCCCCGTTACCGCGTCATACTCATCAGCGCAGAAACCAATGGAACCTTCATGCCCTGAAAGGCACTTTCGTGCTTCATCGACGGCAATAGGGTCATAGGCCATTATCTTCGCGCCTTTCCGCACGAGAGAATTTATAATAGTCAGCGAGGGCGCTTCCCGCATATCGTCAGTATTGGGTTTGAAAGACAATCCCAAAACAGCAAGAGTTTTACCCTTGACACCGGAGAGCCCGTCTTCAATCTTGGAAACCATCAATTCCTTTTGATGCTGATTTGCCTTGATTACCTGTTCCACCAGGGTGACGGGGCTCCCATGTGTTTTGCCGATAATGGCGAGGGCATTCGTATCCTTCGGGAAGCAGCTCCCCCCGAAGCCGGGGCCTGCATGGAGAAATTTAGGGCTGATTCTTCCGTCCTTTCCCATCGCGCGCGCCACATCCTGAACATTGGCCCCGACCTTTTCGCACAGGTTGGCCATTTCATTGATATACGTTATTTTCACGGCCAGGAACGCGTTCGAGGCGTATTTTATCATCTCCGCCGTCTCGATGTTCACTTCAAGAAACGGCGCTTCATTCAGGTATAACACCCTGTAGACGCTTTTCATGGCGTTCAACGCGCGTTCGGAATCGGTTCCGATAACCACGCGGTCGGGGTGAAGAAAATCATACACGGCCGAACCTTCCCTAAGGAACTCGGGATTGGACACGACATCAAATTCAATGGATGTCTTCCGCTTTGCAAGCCCTTCTTCCACCCATTTCCTGACCAGGCGCCCCGTACCCACGGGGACGGTACTCTTGTTTACGATTACCTTATAACCGTTCATGTAACCGGCAATATCCGCAACCGCCTTCCTGACATTGGTCATATCCGCACTGCCGTCATCGGCCTGGGGTGTGCCGACGGCCAGGAAAATAACCTCGCAATCCTCGACCGCCTTTTTAAAATCAAGCGTGAAAGTAAGCCTCTTATAATAAACGTTGCGCTGGACAAGGTCCTCCAGCCCGGGTTCATAAATGGGGATTTCATTCCGGCAGAGCATTTCAATTTTTTCCGGAACAACATCCACGCAAATGACGTTAAGACCGAAATCGGACAGGCAGGCGCCCGTCACCAACCCGACATAACCTGTTCCGATAACCGCTATATTTGGCATAATATAAACCTATCCTTTCCCTATTAAATACCGTGGTATTCCCTGTACCAGTCCACGAATCGTTTAATTCCCGTTTGGATATCCACACGCGGCTCGTACCCGACGGCCTTTTTCAGCTCCCGGGTATCCGCATGGGTCGAAACCACATCCGCGGGCTGCATGGGCAAGAAATTCATTTTTGCCTTCTTCCCCGTGGCGTTCTCAATGGCCCTTATAAAATCGAGCAGCCGGACCGGGCTGCCATTGCCCAGGTTGTAAACCCTGTAAGGGGCACTGCTTGCGGCCGGGTCGGGGGCATCCGGGTCCCATGCAGGATCGGGTTCAGCCGGATGATCGATTATCCTGACAACGCCTTCCGCGATATCGTCAATATAGGTAAAGTCCCTGGACATTTCACCGTTATTGAAAACATCGATCGGTTTATCCTCGAGAATGGCCCGTGTAAAAAGGAAGAGAGCCATATCCGGCCTTCCCCACGAACCGTATACGGTAAAAAACCGCATCCCGGAAGTTTTTATGCCGAAAAGATGGGAATACGTATGGGCCATGAGCTCATTCCCCTTTTTAGTGGCGGCATAGAGACTGACCGGATGATCCACACCTGCGTGCGTGGAAAACGGCTGCCTGTGGTTCAAGCCGTACACACTCGAGGTGGACGCGAATGACAGGTTCATAACCCCATGATACCGGCATGCTTCAAGCACGTTTAAAAACCCGGTAATATTGCTGTCAACGTAGGCCTGCGGATGTTCCAGGCTGTAGCGTACCCCGGCCTGCGCGGCCAGATGACAAACCGCGTCAAACCGCTCCTTATCAAAAAGGACAAGCATGTTTTCCTTTTCCGATAGATCCATCCGGACAAACGAGTAATTGCCGTATTTCTTGCTTGCTTTCAATTTACAGTGTTCAATATCATTCTTTTCAATACCGGAAGCCTTCAACCGGGCGAATTTCAATGCCACGTCATAGTATTCATTGATGTTGTCAAGCCCGACGACCTCGTCACCACGTTCAATCAGCCTTGAAGCGACATGAAACCCTATAAAACCGGCCGTACCGGTCACGAGAATCTTCAAGTCAGTTACCCGTTCCTTCCTCCGCCTTGTTACCGGCTGACAACGATTCAAAGATCCGTTCAACCCGGGACAGGAGCAAATGCTTGTCAAAATGCGCCTTGTAATAATCCAGGCCGTTGGCCGCCATTACCTGAATTTCCCGCCTGTCCATCTTATAAAGGCGGAGGACATTGGCGGCCAGCGCCCCGTAGTCCCCGGCACCGCATGACAAGCCGGCGGCCGCCTCATCCACGATTGCCGAGCCTTCCCCGTCCAGCATGGTAAGGATCGGCTTTCCGCTGGCCATGTAAGACTGGACCTTGGCCGGCACGGTCAAAGAAAATATTTCGCTTGACTTGAGGGAAACAAGCATGGCATCGGCAAACGAATAAAAGGCGGGCATTTTGTCCATGGGGAATCTTCCCAAAAGGAAAATGTTTTGATCCAGTCCCTTTTCGATCAACTGTTTTTCCACCCAGTTCTTTTTCCGCCCGTCACCCACAATAATCCACTTGATGTCCTTGTAATCCTTTAACAGCTCCGCCGCCTTAAGCACGGAATCAAAGTCCTGCGCTTCCCCTATATTACCGGCGAACATGATCCTGAATCCTTCAGGCAGGGCCGGCATGTTATTCCCCTCATTCCTATTACCGCTGCGAAGGTAAAGGTCTTCCGCCCAATTGGGCAGGTATTCAATTCTCGCATCTTCCACGCCCTTTTTATTAATTGAAGACCTGAAAGATTTTGATGAAATAAATATGCGGTCACAATGCCTGTAAATGAAACGGACCATTTTTACAAGCCACCTGTAAATGAAGGCGGAACGAAGCCTCGAGGCACTAAAAACGCTTTCCGGCCATAAATCCAGGACCCAGAGACAGAGCGGCATCCTGAAAATCTTTTTGAAAATAATTGCCGGTATAGCGGCCGTGACGGGAGAGGAGGCAAATACGAAAATAACATCGTATTTTTTTTTGACATTTAACAATCCTGTTATCGAGGCGGAAAAAACAAAGGAAAAATAATTCAACACGAGGTTCCACCCCCTGCTTTTACCTCTAGGGATCAACGGCGACCGGATAATATCCGCACCGCGGAATTTCTGCCGCCTGTTTTTAAACAGCCCGTAGCCTGGAAAAAATTTTCCTTCCGGGTAGTTGGGAATACCCGTTAAAACGGTCACCGAGTGTTTCCTTTTAAGCATCCATTCCACGAAATCGTTTATTTTGAAATTTTCAGGCCAGAAATACTGGGAAACAACGAGTATGTTCAATGCTCAATCCTTGTACCATATGCGCCTGTTAATGATGCCGACATAACTCTGTATAATCTTCACGACCTTGACGGATACGTTGGTATCCGTATAATCAACCGGTTTTATATTGTCAGGATATTCTTTGAATATATCTACGGCCATCCGGATTGACTGCAGAATACTTACAGAATCAATCCCTCCAATAACGATGGAACCCTTGTCCAGGACCTCAGGCCTTTCCGTGCTGGTTCTTATAAGGACGGCGGGGAAATTCAGGATGGATGATTCTTCGCTTAACGTCCCGCTGTCGGACAAGACGCAATACGCATTCATCTGCAGCCTGTTGTAATCAAAAAAGCCGAAAGGTTCCAAATTACGGACAAGCGGATGCAGTTTTACTTTTTTATCCCTGATTTTTTTCTGTGTCCGCGGATGCGTCGAATAAATGACGGGCAGGCCGTATTCCCCGGCCACGCTGTTGAGGGCGGCAAACAGGGAAACCTGGTTTTTCTCGATATCAAGGTTTTCCTCCCTGTGCGCGCTCACCAGGAAATAATTTCCCGGCTCCAGGTCCAGCCTCTTCAGCACATCACTGGCTTCGATCTTTTGTTTATACGCACCCAACACTTCCGGCATCGGTGAACCGGTAACGAAAACGTGCTCCTTACGGAACCCTTCGGACAGCAGATAACGCCGGCTGTGCTCCGTATACGTCAAGTTAACGTCGCTTAAGTGGTCGACCAGTTTCCGGTTGATCTCCTCCGGCACATTCACGTCAAAACACCTGTTGCCCGCCTCCATGTGAAAGATGGGAATCTTCAGGCGCTTGGCCGGAATGGCGCATAACGCACTGTTTGTATCCCCTAATATAAGCAGCCCGTCCGGTTTCCCGCCGGACAGCACCTCATATGATTTTTTAATGATATTGCCGATGGTTTCGCCCAGGTGAGAACCCTTGACATCAAGGAAAAAATCCGGCTTCCGCAGTTCCAGGTCCCTGAAAAAAATTTCATTGAGCGTGTAGTCCCAGTTCTGGCCCGTGTGAACGAGCGTGTGGTCGAAATGCCTGTCGCACACCTTGATGACGGAGGATAACCTGATGATCTCCGGTCTTGTGCCCAAAATAGTCATAATTTTCAGCTTATTGACGGTTTTCATAATTGCCGGACATTCAACTCCTTTTTTAATAAGAGGTTATTCAAACTTATACTATTTTTGGCGTCCCTCGTGCAATCCCCTTTGTAATTCTCGGAATAGACATAAAATCCCTCTTTCATTTCCTTATCGGTTTCGGTCCTTACCAGGTCCAGCCTGTTTTTATGGCATAAATGTTCAATGATGAAATCAAGATCGCTTTTCCCGACTAAAACAATGACGGAATAACCGGCCTTGACCACATCCAGCACCAGTTTTTCCAGGATATCCTTGTAATCAACCACATTCCTGATTGTCCGCTTAAGGTATTGATAACCCCGGCTTGTAATGGCTTTGACCCCCGATGGCGAAACCATGTATTTCACCGTACGGCTGTTTATTTTCGTTATCTTCAATAACCCCATTTTTACAAGCCGTTTTAGGATGGCGTTTGTCATACCAAGCGATTTGCCCACAATACGGGCCAGGTCCCTCTGCCTGACATTTTCCCGGCTGGTGTGAATTTTCTGTAAAATCAGGATTTCCTGATCATCAATATGTATATTGTTCATATTTTGAACAAGATACTACATGAACCGGGGTTTTTCAAGCAGGGAGATGAAAAAAAACCGCGGTTGGCCGCGGTCGAAGAGCGGTTTTACGCGGTTTTGGCCTTTAAAAATTTGTGTGTAGATTGTCAAACAGAAAGTTAATTATAGACGAATTAGGGAAAGAAAAATTTTAATGTTTTTAATTGGCGTAGAATTCAATATTCACTGCCAATCAACCGATTCATATCCATTTTACTTCTAAAATACCAATTCGGTTTCTACCTCGATAAAGTGCCGGCTTTCAGAAAACCTAATACCGCGGCCAACCGCTCTTCGACCGCGTAAAACCGCGGTTAAATTCTTTTAAAGTTTGCCGACTCTATCCAAACAGTTTACCGTCCTCCTCCCTGATCCGTGCCTTCCAGCGGTCACGCCAGGCGGGGTATTTGGCGGTCTGCTCCTGGAACGGCATGAAGAGAAGGCAGCGCCGGTACTGCATGAACAGGCGCAGGTGGTCCATCCAATCAGGCGGCAGACTCCGGTTTTGTTGATATCCCCTTAAAAACGCGTCATATAAAAACCGTTTTCTTTCCTTATCTACTTTTTTATTGTTTTCTATACCCCCTGTTTCAAGACTGAGAAACGAGTAAAGGGTCGTGGCGGCATCACAGGCGAAAAAATGAAAACCGGCCACGTCAAAATCAATCAGGGTAAGGTCGGGTGGGTTTTTCCCATGATACATGATTGAATCCGGACTCATTATAAAATTGGCCGCATGGGCGTCATTGTGCACGAATCCGTAAACACTCCCGTCAACGGGAAGTCCTTCAACAGCAGATTTCAGATGTTCCCAGGCTTTACCCACTTCATCATCCTTGCACCAGGACCGGAAAAACTCCCATTCCTCCGGCCAGTGGGATATATTGTTTACCGGTATACCATTCTCCGTTTCCATGTTTTCAGGCAATGCCGCCGCAGTGGTATGCAGCTTCCCGAGTATGAACCCTACCTGTTCATGGAACTGCCCGTTCCTGACGCACGGGTCGTTCAACCTGACGGGCCTGCCCGGAACAAACGAATAACAATAGGCAAGCCAGATTTTTCCGTCAAAAGAAAAAGTTTCAAAACAATTCCCATTGGCGGACAATCCGGGTTCAATCAACCGGGTACCGCTTTCAGCGAGACGCTTCACATACAATATCTTTTCCTCCATGCGAAGCAGCGCCGTATCATCCGTTTCCGCGAATTCAATAAACTTGACGACCTTTTCAACACCCCCCTGTGTATAATGAAACAGTGTCCCGTCCGACCAGTCCTGACCGCCGCCTAAGAACGTGAGCGCATCAGGGGCAGTATCAAAACGGGGGGACAGTTCTGCTTTTACCTGGTCGGGGAGGTGCTTCATGGGGGACTAGTATAGCGGGGAAAGGGGGGATAGGCAACAGAAGGGGGAATTTAACCACGGTTGGCCGCGGTTGAAGAGCGGTTTACGCGGTATTAGGGTTTTTGAAGAGTGTCGATGATTCGAGGTATAAACTGAGACGGAAATATGGAAGTTTTGATGGGGGTTTTGGGATTGTTGGCTTATAATACTTTGAGTTATAAACCTAAAACCGCTGTTTGTATTATTTAACCTTAAATGAGTTATTACCTAAGATTTAATATAAACGCTCCTTTTTTTTAATTGTACGCCATTCCTCGGGCCAGTCAAGGCCAGGCCCCTCCTTCGTCGGGGTTCAGCTTCGCTGAAGCCTTGACAGGCCCTCCGGGATGGCTTGTTCTTAAAATAAAAAGGAGGTTAACCATGGGAAAACTCATCATTTCTTATTACATCTACAGTATCTTCAAACCGCGGCCAACCGCTCTTCAACCGCGTAAGCTCCCTGGAGCTTCCGCGTCTAAAAAGGAGGTTTTTTATGTCGAAGCTTATTTGTTCTGCGCTTTCGAACAGGGTGCTTAGTATTGCTAATGCGGTTCATAGGAATGCTGGTGCCGGGTTATTGGAATCGGCGTACGAAGAGGCGTTTTGTGTTGAGCTTGAAGAAGCGGGGATACCCTTTGAAAGGCAAAAGGTGTTTCCTTTTATCTATAAAGGACGTCAGGTCAGGGGTTATATTGCGGACATTGTTGTGGATGATACAGTTATCCTCGAGCTTAAGGCGGTAACGCAATTATCGACGGTTCATTCGGCTCAGCTTATAAATTACCTTAAATTATCGGGATTGCCGGTGGGATATTTGTTCAACTTTAATGCGTTTCGGTTGGAGTTTAAACGTTATGTGAATACGACAGGGCGTCGGTTGATGCCCTAAAAAAAACAAACTGCCATTATTTTAATATATTTTCAGTCCAATATTGCCTTTATTTTTGCACAGATAACTATGATTATTGCCTTGATTTTTACATAGATTGACAACCCTTCAAATAAAATAGCTGGAAATTACACAATCATTCATTACTCTTCAATTACCCAAAAATTTCTACCATCAACATCATGTTCCAGCTTAGTTCAACAAAAGATAGGCAAAAGCCCAAACCGCAGTCCCTGAATAACCTTGCTTAAGGCTACCTTTATCCTCGTATCCAGGGCAACAAGATTATCGGAACTTAAGATGGGTTCCAGTTGTTCCGTGAGTTTTTCCATTGCTAATTCGCCTTTTTCTTTTTCAAGCTGCAGCAGGAAATCATCCATGGTCATGGATTTAATTTTACTCAAGGCAGGGATTCTCGATTCGATCTTTTTTAATCTCTCATCCAGCACAGCCCTGTCCGGTAGCGCACCCGCAGCTTCAACCAGAAAATACACATCGTAAAGGTCGCGATATAACCTCCGTTCGTTCCAGGCTGCCAGTTTATGCGAAAGGGCCGTATCAAGATCCATGATTCGCACAATCCTCCCCATTTCATTCAATTTCCGCGCCAGCACCTCTGTTGAAACGGGTATTGATCTGCATTCTTCCGATACATTCGCTTCAATCTGAAAACGGATGGTGTTTACCTCGATGTTGATACGTAAGCCTTTTGAATGAAGGCTTTTAGTCAGTTCAGCTCCCGGTATTTCCCTGACAATCTTTACCAATACGGGGAGAACCTGCTTTTTATTTTGAAAAGGTACAAAAACATAATCCAGGTCATTTGTCGCACGCGGACAGGATAACAATTGAAGGGCAATTCCCCCTTTTATAATGGCCGATTCCCGGAATTCCTCTGCAATGCGATGAATAAGCCACAACACTAATGAGTCTTGAGTCGGATTATCGGGAAATTTTGTTGTCATCAAAAAATCTCCTTACGAATTGTACGAATTTGGGATTCCTGTAATGCACTAAATAGTTTTCCATTTTTTTCATATCGATTTTTTCCAAATCAATATCTGAAAATATGTCAAAATAAAATTTCATTCCCTTGATATAAAAGTACAATACATCCAATAATGCCTTTTCTTTGTCGGCAAAATTTATGCCTTTATCCGTATAATAACCGAAGTAGAGATGAGGGGTAATTCCAACATGACGTATAAGCGTATCTTCAAAACGGTATTCCCTTTTTTTACCTTTTTTAACGGCAAGTACCCTGTTTTGGGGGATTGTTCCAATAAGGAGTTCCCTGGCCAATACATTGTCGAAGCTTATATAAGATTCAGGGCATATTTTCCGGCTTAAAATTTCGAGCCCATACCCTTCCGTAACATAATAACCTTTTAAGAACCGCCGGATGACCTTATCATTCTCCAATTTTTTAACCAGTCTGTAGAACGCTATTGATTCTCCAATGTTTAACAGGGTCATAAGATCGCTTAAAGTAAACACTCCCCCCAGCTTCCCGGAAAACGATTCGATTTGCTTTACCAATTCAAGATAATTTTTCATATCGACAGATATTATACAATATTTGTTAATTTTTGTCCATATGAAAAAAGGGAGGGGAGGTATCACAGACAGGTTTTTAACCGCGGTTTTACGCGGTTGAAGAGCGGTTTTACGCGGTTTTGGCCTTTAAAAATATGTGTGTAACTATCTAAACCTAAAGTAAAATTTAGGCGTATTGGGGAAAGAAAAATTTTTCTATTTTAAATTACGCTGAATTCATTATTCATTTTCGATCAACCGATTTATATCCATTTAACTTTTAAAATGCCAACACGCTTTCTACCTCGATACAGTGTCGGTTTTCAGTGAGCCTAATACCGCGTCCAACCGCTCTTCAACCGTGAGCCATGGAAGGCTCTGGTCGGCGTAGGCCAGGGATGGCCGTTTAGCCGACCGCGGCCAACCGCGGCTAATTTCCATACCGCATGGAAAAAAGCTTTAAGAAGATTTTGTCCAGCAACCTGTCCGGGACGACCCGGATGAGTTTGTCCCTCAAGGGGCTTTTTGAAATGCGGTACCGCGGCCTGGGGTTGGGGTGTTCGCAGACACGCATGATTTGTTGTGCGGCCTCTAATGCGGAGAGCCCCTTATGACCGCGGATGAATTTCGTGCGGAACGCGTCCATACTTTCCGCGTACTTTTCGTCGATGAAGGAAATATCCTGTTTTTCAGCGCGCTCCCAGATCGGGGTGGTTACGCCGCCTGTCTGTAACAGTACGGTACGGATGCCGAAAGGCAGAAGTTCCCGGCGGAGGCAGTCGGCAAACCCTTCCAGGGCGAATTTCGTGGAAACATAGGGGGAAAGAAACGGGGCCGCCACGGTCCCGGCCGCCGAACCGTGGATGATGATTCTTCCCTTGCTTTCTATGAGCTTCGGGATAAGACGTTTGGCGAGATCAAGGTGACCGAAAAAATTCACCTCGAAGGTTTCACGGTACAGGGCAAGGGGCACGTTTTCTATCGGACCGCCCAGCGCCACTGCCGAGTTAAGGACAAGAAAGGCAAGCGAGTAACCTGTGTTACAGTAATCCATAACAACACGGGAACAGTTCACGATGTCATCCGGCTGCCGGAGGTCCAGCTTCACATCCATAGCTTTCAAACCTGCAGGTTTATCGAGATAACAGGCCAGTACCGTGTACCCTTTTCCCACAAACAATCCGGCCAGTTCCCGGCCTATGCCGGAATCCGTACCGGTTATGACGACAAGTTTTTTTTCATTTTCCATGGTCCACCACCTTTTAAGGGCAATGGTAGGGGGAATGGTGTGGTGTGTCAACATACGGGATTATTGTTGGGGTATGTTGCTCGAAACCACGGTTCGCTACGTTATTTGGCTTTTTACAATGACTAATTACAGAATTCCAGACTTTTTCGTACGAAAAAGTCTGATTTAGGAGATTTTTTTATATGAATAAGTATATTCACTAGAACTTCGCCTTGATTTTTGCATAGATATACCTAATTATTGCCTTGATTTTTGCATAGAAAGGCATTATAATAGCCTTGATTTATGCAAAGAAATATCGATAATGTCTTGCTTGAATGGAAAAAAAGAAAAGGCCGGAAGGTTATGGTGGTTCGCGGTGCCCGGCAGGTTGGCAAAACCTACTCCATCCGGGCATTGGGGAGTACCTTTCCCAATTTCCTTGAGGTTAATTTCGAGGAAACAAGGGAAGTCAGGGATTTCTTTTCGGGGAACCTTGATCCGGCAGGAATTATTGAAAGGCTGGCCATTTATTATTCCATACCGGTCAGGGAAGGCGAAACCCTGCTTTTCTTCGATGAAATCCAGGCATGCCCGGACGCCCTCAGAAGCCTGCGCTTTTTCCATGAAAAAATGCCCGGTTTGCACGTGATCGCGGCCGGTTCCCTTCTTGAATTCGCTCTGTCTGAAATCGCGTCATACGGCGTGGGAAGGATCGAATATTCCTACCTTTATCCTCTGTCCTTTCTTGAATTTCTCGATGCTTCAGGGAAACAGGGCTTGAGGGAAACAGTGAAGAGTGCCGGATACGACAGACCCGTTGATCCGGTATTCCATAAAAACCTGCTCGACCTGTTAAAAATGTATCTGGTGACAGGAGGGATGCCGGAATCGGTGGCAACCTATATGAAAACGAATGATCCCCTCGTGAGCCAGAAGGTACTCGATGATCTGTTGACGACCTTATATGACGATTTTGCCAAATACAGGGGGAGGCTTCCCGCCGGGAAACTTTCGGAAGTGTTTCAATCCATCATGTTTCAGGCAGGCCTGAAATTCAAGTATTCAAAAATTTCGGAAGAACGGTCATCCACATATAAAAATTGCCTGGACCTTCTCGTGCGTGCAGGACTCGCCTACAGGATATACCACACATCCGCACGGGGGCTGCCATTGGGTGCCCAAATAAATGACAGAAAATTCAAGGTACTGCCGTTTGATGCGGGAATATATCAGAGGATTTCGGGCCTGAATCTCTCCCGGTTCATGGTCGCCGATTATGATGAACTCATCAACCGGGGGAGTATCGCCGAAATACTCGTGTTTTTGGAGATGGTCGCCGGCCACCCCGCCCATCTGAAACCAGAAATTTTTTATTGGCACAGGGAAGCGCGGGCGGGCAATGCCGAAATCGATTACCTCGTTACCATCAATAAAAAAATCATTCCCATCGAGGTGAAAGCCGGTACAAAGGGGTCCATGCAAAGCCTTTATATTTTCCTTTCGGAAAGGGCCCTCGATTGTGGCATACGGATTTCCTCTGAAAACTTTACCCACATGGACCGTATTCGAACCATGCCCCTTTATGCGGCTGGGGAGGTTTGGAGAATTTTCAGATGAAAAACAAGCGTTACAGCGGTTTGAATATTATTAATGAACACATTGTGCTGGATTACCAATTATCTTCAATAGAAGACTGGAAAATCTGATAATCGGCCTGAGTCATACAAAAAAAAAACAGGGCAAACGTCCATTCGGTTTATGTAAAGGTGAAATCAAAATATCGGATGATTTTTATAATCCAATGGATGAAGAAACACTGAAAAGCTGGGGAATGCTTTGAATTGCTTGCTAGATACGCACATTTTTTTTAAAAATATTTTAAAGTATCCGGTTCAAAAACCGGCTTAAGAGCACTCTCTCACCCATAGCCGCGGTGATCTGGAGAGCTTTGAACAAACCATAGGAAGAAAACAACTTTTTCCATGCCTTGAAATATATTTCGCTTTTTAACTGAGGCTAACAACGACTCTGGATTCATTTATGATCGCGCGTTCAAAGTTATCTTTTAATATACAATTATTTCCCAAGCCATTCCATCAACTCTTCTTTCTCAACCTCAATATCCCGTAAAATCTTTCCAATCAAACTCTTTCCCAGATCCTCTCCCTTATGAACGGGAACAACAGCTGTTCTTCCATCAGAGTGTCTGAAAAAGAGTTGGCTTCCTTTCTGCCGGGATTGCGTGAAGCCCTTTACCTCCAGGAACTTTATCTAAGCATTACGGTAATGTTACCGGGTTGGCTCATCCAACATCAACCTCTATCTGCTGAATGCCGACAAGTTCCTTCTGTTCGGGTATGCCTTCCTCATCAACGCAGAGTTCTATCACTTCCCTGATGCGGGGCAATAGTCCGTCTATCGTCTTTGCCTGTGTATAGCAGCTTTTGAGTTCAGGAACAACGGCTGTTAAAAAACCATCGTCTCCCTTTTCAATTATTGCCGTAAGTTTTAGATGCGTCATCTTATTAGATCCATATCTGAATGAAGGATAATTTAACTTATAAACCTTTCCACGGAAAAATCGCTATTTTCCCTCCATTTGCACATATTTTACACATTATGGCAATTCATACCATAAAAATTTACTATGAAGTCTATTAAATTTTCATGAAGGAATAATCATTTCCAAATCAAATAACATTAAAAATGCAGAAATGTGATGACAAATGATCGTAAGCACCCTATTGCAATTGCTCCCGTTTGGCCTGGAAGCTATTTGATAAGGCAACCCGGCCAGCGGAATGGTTATAGTCCATCCGCACAACCATAATGGTCCCGGTTGAGTCCACCAAAGGTTCACCCGCTAGTCCACCAACCGCCCCAGGGGTATCGCCCAAAGCTTCCCGCCCAGTTCAACCGACCGGGTCCCGTTATGCGCCAGGATCGCGGCGGCACAGTCCGGGGTACGCTTGAGAAAAGCCCTGAGACCCGACAGGTCGCCGTCGTTCCATCGCGTGGCGGCCTTGACTTCGATGGCGATCACCTTTCGATCGGCTTCTATGACAAAATCCACTTCATGCCTGCCTTGTTCGTTCCAGTATGACAGGCGTCCGCCCAGCATGTGCGCTTCAATCAGTGCGGCGATATTCTGCGCAAACCATGTCTCGAGCAGGGCACCG
>JAFGKU010000221.1 GCA_016928415.1 Spirochaetales bacterium | reverse complement strand
TTTGTATTATTTCTGGGGTAAATTGATTTTTATCCAATCCCTAAGTCATTGTTCTATTTGGATTTAGGGGACAGCGGGAATTACTCAAACTGTCATACGAAAATATAACCAGTAATATAAACATTAATTGAGATCTACTCTTGTAAAATAGCATATATTATGGTATTGTGAAACAATTAGTTTTTTAATGGTATATTTTGGGTGTTTCCCCGGGTTTCGCGGGCATAAGGGAAACGGTTGGAAAATACCTGCAAAATTTATTTTCACACAGGAGAGTGAACGAATGGCAAACATCCTTGTAACGGGAGGCGCCGGTTTCGTGGGTTCGAAACTCGTGCCCAAACTGCTTAACGCCGGCCATTACGTAAGAGTATTGGACAATTTCATGTACAGGAACCATGAATCATTATTATCCTGTTTCGAGTATAAGGATTTTGAAGTGATCGTCGGTGACATAAACGACGCATCCGTCGTTGAGCAGGCGCTTAAGGGTATGGATGTTATCATCCATCTGGCCGCCATAGTGGGGTTTCCCGCATGCAAGCAGAATCCCGCGCTGGCGGATTTTGTCAATTATGAAGGCACATGGATGATAGAAAAAAACAGGTCAAAAAACCAGTACATCATTTTCGCATCAACGGGAAGCAATTACGGGTCACTGGCAAACGAGATCTGTACCGAGGATACCTCCCTGAATCCCCTCACGGAATACGGTATCTCCAAAACAAAGGCCGAACAATACCTGATGGACCAGAAAAACGTCACGGCGCTCAGTTTTGCCACGGGTTTCGGCCTGTCCAACCGGTTGCGGCTGGACCTCCTGGTCAATGACTTTGTTTACAATGCCATTAAAAACAGGAGCCTCATCATCTACGAAAAATACTTTAAACGGTCCTTTATCCACGTTTCCGATATGGCCAGGGCCATCATATTCACAATGGACCACATGGACAAAATGAAGGACAATGTCTACAACGTGGGGGACGAATCGATGAACTACGACAAGGAGGAAGTCGCGCTTGAAATAAAAAAAAGAGTCGATTTTTATCTCCATTTCGCGGATATCGGCCAGGACGCGGACAAAAGAAATTACGTTGTTTCCTATGATAAAATCCATAAACTGGGATTCAAAACCAAGATGTCCCTCCAGGACGGCATAGAAGAGCTTATGCGCGGACTGTCGATTGTTTTGATAAAACAGAAATACTCCAACGTTTAAACCGTAAAATCAAAATCTTCCTCCCTTGCCGGTATTTCAAAATTTGAATAATATATCGCATGAACAATACAAAAAAGTGTTTAATCATCAATCCTGAAACCGGCATGGCCGGCGACATGTTCTGCGCGGCGCTCGTTTCCCTGGGAGCGGATTCCGCAGCCGTCATCGGCGGTATGGAAGAAGCGGCCCGGTCGATAGGCCGCATCAGAATTACCGCGGTCCATGAAACCCGTATGGAACTCGAAGGTATCCGGTTGAACATAGAAACAGGGGACCACCTGCCCGGCCTTGAAGCGGGGAAAGCCCGCAGTCATTTAAAATCCATTCTTGAAAACCTCCGCATTGCTTCGCCTTATTCCGATTATGCTGAAAAGGCACTCGCTATCCTCATTCACGCGGAAGAGGATGCGCACAAGAACCATCCCGGCCTGCATCACCATGACGGGGAAACCCACCTGCACGAGGCCCAGGATATACTCCTGGATATAACCGGGTCGGCAATTGCCCTCCAGGACCTCGGTATCGACCTCTCCGGCATTCTGTGCCTCTCTCCCGTTTTCGCGGGTGGCGGTACGGTGCGTTTTTCCCACGGCACCCTTGCCGTACCGGCGCCGGCCACAGCTTCCATCATTGAAAGTTCCGGCATACCCTTCCAGAAGGGACCGGTCGACAGGGAACTTCTTACCCCGACCGGGGCAAGTCTCCTCGCCGCGCTTTCCCCCGTGTATACCGGCCGTGCGGCCTGGCTTGAAAAATACCGGCCTGGAAACGGAAAGCCGGGAGCCGGCTTCGGGTCTCTCGATATATCCCGTGAAACGGGTAAACCCAACGCCCTGACCCTCTACCTGACAGGAACATTGTAAATGAACAGCAGGACGCTCGTTTTCCTGGACTTTGACGGGGTAATCTGTGATTCCCAGCAGGAATGCCTTTACAGCGCGTGGACGGCTTATTTCCGCCTGTACCGGAAAGAGGATCCCGGGGTCATTCAACTGTCGTTCAGGAATGCCTTTTACGCAGGAAGGCCGTTTATCCGCAACAGCGAGGATTACCTCGTGCTGTGTGAAGCGATAAACGACGCCAGGCCGCTCCGCAGCCAGGCGGATTTCGATGCCTTGTTAAAATCTTCCAACAGCGGGAAACTGCGGCAATTCCGCGACTGCTTTTACGAGGCGCGTACAGCGCTTCTGTCGGAAGACAGGGACTATTGGCTGGGATTGAACCCCCTCTACCCCCACATGAAAAAAATACTGCAGCATACCCGTTTGTCACAGCAACTCTACATACTTTCCACAAAGCGACCCGGGTTCATACGTGAAGTCCTTCTGCAAAACGGCCTGCCCATTGACAACGAAAAAATACTTAACAACGGCCAAAGGACAAAATACGACATTATCCGGGAGACGATGAAAAATAGGAAATCTGATAAAGCCCTTTTCATTGACGATCAGTTGGATCATCTTCTCAAGGCAGACGACCCCCGCGTTACCTGTTACCTGCCATTGTGGGGTTATATTCAAAAAGAGTGGACGGCGAATTCACGCATTCTTCCCCTTTCGATACCGGAATCGGTCCGTCTGCTGGAAGCAGCGGAAATCAAACGGTTATAATTTTATTGGGGGATATTTCCTTGACGAATATATTCGTGTAACGGCCGGAAGAAGAAACCTTGTTTGATGCCGGAAAATAAGTCCTGGCAAAAAAATAAAGAATGTCCTCCATGTCTTTCAGGGATTGATGCACGGCATACCTGTAATAACAATCATGTTCATCCACTATTTTTTTCCTCTTCTCATCCTGTTCCGTTTCAGCGTCCGTATCCATCCGTATGTGATGGCGCAATCCCCCGTACCAGCATTTGGCCACGTAAAACAGGTTCAGCTTTTTCCTGTCATCCATATAATACAGTTCGTAAATGCCCGCCACGGCAGGAACGGAAGTAATGATCTCGTATTTATCCGCTTTTTTCATTTCAGACCAGTAAAGGACATAGTACACGGAGTCCCGGTCAATTTTCTTTGTGATGCGTGATGAATCCTTCATACATCTCCTAATGTATATCCCGCCGTGAATTAAATCAAGGATTGATTGACGTTTTTCCTGCCGGACAACCGGCAGGAACGTATTTCATTCTTCACATAAATCAAGTTTTTAAGTATGTTTGGATCAAGATGTCATGCAGAGTTTAATGACATAAAAACCGATTTAAAAAGGAGCCTGATATATGGAATGGGACGATGTGTTAAAAACCCGGCGGGCATTCCGGTCTCTTAAAAAAACTGAAATTACTGAACAAAAAATCAATGCCTTATGCAATGCGGTAAGGCTGACGCCATCGTGCTTCAACAATCAACCCTGGCGTTTTCTCTTTGCCTACGAGCCCGGGGCATTATCCGGGGCCATTGAATCGTTGTCAGAGGCCAACAAGGTCTGGGCAAAGGATGCCTCGCTCATAATCGCTGTCATGAGTGAAAGGGAGCTTGACTGTAAGATGAAGGACGGCCGGGATTATTACAAATTCGATACGGGTATGGCCGCAGCCGTACTGATTTTAAAGGCGACGGCTATGGGGCTGGTGGCCCATCCCATTGCAGGCTATGATCCTGTAAAGGTAAAGGAATTTTTCAAAATACCGGAACCGCTTGAAGTCCTCGCCTTGATTGTCGTGGGAGAAAAAGCGGAAACCGCCAATCCGGCCTTGAAAGACTACCAGGTCAAAGATGAAAAGACCCGGCCTGAAAGAAAGGAGATTGGGGATTTCGTTTATTTGAACCGTATGTCCTGACCGGGGAGCCTGTCAGACACCTTCCAATGTCCTGAATATCGATTCGGATTTCTTTAAATCGGCAGGACTCCCGATCAGGTATTCCGGCCGGATATTGTTCAGGGCGGTGAAAATCGTGTACCTGACCGAATCCTGATTCCCGGTCATTTGACGGATCATCTCCTTTACCTTTTTCCTTTTGGAATTGGCACCGTACGGGCATTTGCACACAATCCGGTCAATATTTTTTTTCAGGGCAAACCTGGTAATGAGGTTTTCACTCACCAGCGACAATGGCCGGATAACGGTGTATGGAAATTTTGTATAGGTAAACCTGGGCAGCATGGTGGCCATCTCGCCTTTATAGAAAATATTCATGAAAAATGTTTCAATTATATCATCCATATGGTGGCCCAGCGCTATCTTGTTATAACCATGTGTCTGGCATAATTTTAAAAGCTCCATGCGGCGCTGGGTGGAACACCAGTAGCAATTCATCGTTTTTCCCTGCTTAAGCCGTTTAATAACGGGTACCGGCACAATGTGGTAGGCAACACCCCATTCCTTGAAAAGGTTTTCCAGGTTTGATTTTTTACAGGACTGGCAGAAATCCGTTTCGATATGCACCGCCTCGATATCATACTTGATGGGGAAGGATTTCCGTCTTTTCAGAAGGTCGTATAACATCGTGACCGAGTCCTTGCCGCCGGAAACGGCCGCTAAAATCCTGTCACCCGGCTCGATGAGTTTGTAATTGAAAATAGCCTGCCCTATCCGCTTGGAGACAAGACGTTCGACATCCGCCATTCTATAAATCTCCCTTTCCTGTCCGTTAATTCAAGAGGTTTGAAAGAGTGCTGGTATAATAAAAAAAAATGGCGCTGAAGGTCAAGGTGTATAGGCCAGCCGGACTCCCGATGTTAAAACAGCCAGTTGGGAATTGTTGAAAAACACGAACATGGACCCGGCAATCAGGGAAACTGAAATATCTTTCGAATAAATTCCCGCTCCCAGGCAGGCCTGGACATACGGCTTGAATGTGGTGACATCGGGCAGAACCTGGTAAAATCTTATCATGTTGAGACTGTAACCCCCATTTACTTCCGTATAGAGAAAAAAGCTGTCAGTGAGAAACAATAAATATTGAACCGATATTCCCAGGGGAAAATTAAAGAGAAAATAATTGCTTGATGTTTCGGCCGTCGACTGTGTAAATGTACATCCGATCAGCCCGCCTATCCCCAGGTATCCCGGTCCCAGAAGGAAACGATAATTCCCGTAAAGGGTGTTCATGGCACCATAAGCAAATTCAACGCTGGAAAGGGGGAGTGGAACTACAACACTTGTGCCCAGTTCCAAAGACAGTTGTGATGAAGGAAGGATGCTCTCCTCTTCCTGGCCATAACAGGTAAAAGCCGCTATAAAAAACAGGATAAATATAGATAACCTTTTTTTCACCATACCACTCTCATTCATATGCTGAATGCTCCCTCTATTTTCCTTGAAATGTAGCTTTTATTCCGCTAAATTTCAAGCACAAAACCCCCATAATAAAATGTATTGCTTTTTATACAAAAAGGCAAATTTTAGTTACAATATAAAAACGGATGAATTGCGGTAAACATCCTCATATTGACAAACTTGCCATAATTCTTCTACAGTAGAAGCAAGAAAAATAAGTAACATAAGTAATATAAGGAACATTTCGTGTCAAAAAAATCAGATAATTCACCCAATTCAGGCAATAATAAAAAGATATTTGTCATTGATACCAATGTTTTTATTCATAAACCGGATGCCATCCTGTCTTTCCGCGATAACGAGGTCGTTGTCCCGCTGGCCGTACTGGAAGAACTGGATAACCTGAAATCGGCTGAGGGGGAAAGGGGCAGAAACGCCCGTGCCGCCATCCGCTTTCTGGATGAAATGGGATCCAGGGGCCCATTGAGCGAAGGAGTGATGATGGATAACGGCTCCCTTTTAAAGGTGGAAATTTGCCGCGATCCCGGAAAATTGTTCCCCCTGGATTTCAAAAAAAATGACAATAAAATCATTTATACGGCGTATGCCCTGCAGGAAGCAGGAAAAAAGGTTTTTTTCGTGTCCAAGGACATAAGCGCCCGGGTTAAGGCCATTTCACTGGGCGTCAAGGCAGTTGATTATAAAAAGCAGGTTGTCGATATCCACACCCTGTACCAGGGCATAAAGGAAATCACCGCTTCCGAAGCCGTGATTACCGGATTGAAAGAAACGGGTCAAATCGACTGGAACGAAAAGCTTTACCCCAACCAGTTTGTCGTGTTCAACAGGCCCGGCGAGGATGATCCCCTGTTAACCCGGTACGATTACAACACGGGCAAGCTTGTATACTTGAAAAGACGCATCACATCCGTATGGGGCATCAAACCGCTGAACATCAGGCAGAGGATTGCGCTGGAAATACTGCTGGACGACTCGGTGTCATTGGTAACATTGGTGGGGAAAGCCGGTACGGGGAAAACATTGCTCTCCATAGCCGCCGGGCTCAAGAAAACCTGCGAACACGAGGTATATTCAAAGGTCCTTGTAAGCCGCCCCATCATACCGATGGGAAAAGACATAGGCTACCTGCCGGGTGCCAAGGAGACCAAGCTCAAGCACTGGATGCAGCCCCTGTTCGACAACCTGGAATACATCATCGCATCGTACAAGAAACTGAACATGGAAAGCGCCCAGGAACTCCTGACCCAGAAAATGATAGAGATAGAAGGACTCACCTATATCCGCGGCAGGTCCCTCCCCCACCAGTACATCATTATCGACGAAGCGCAGAACCTGTCCCCGCATGAAGTGAAGACAATAGTGAGCCGCGCCGGTGAAGGCACGAAGGTGGTCCTGACCGGCGATCCTTTCCAGATTGATACGCCGTATCTTGACTCCAACTCAAACGGTCTGAGTTTCCTCGTGGAGGCATTCAAGGGGCAGAAAATGTACGGCCACGTGACGCTGGAAAAATCGGAAAGAAGCCCGCTGGCCGAACTCGCCACGGAATTGTTGTAGTACTTCCCACGGTTCCGGCAAACCGCTGTATGTTTCTGACAGCCATATTTTTTTAAAAAAAAAGTTGCATTATCACTCATTGTAAGTATATAATCAAATTAAGTATCTTTAAAAAAGCCTTAACAGAGGCCAGGAGTATCCGATAAGGATTATAAGGGATTATATTTAAATTTTTGGTTTTTGAGGGTGTATTCGAATGAAAAAAAAATTAATACCGACTGTTTACAGACCCAGGGAAGATAAATCCTTCCTGTCCGTAATAGGAAAAGCGATACTTTTCTATGCCATACTCATCGCCTTTGCACTGCTGTTCATTTTTCCTTTCTACTACGTAATCGTTCTGGCCACAAGACGGTATAATACGATATTCGACAATCCCCCTCCGTTCCTGTTCGGCGGCGCTTTTCTGGTAAACCTGCAAACGCTCTTGCGCCAGATACCGTTTATCCAGAATTTCACAAACAGCGTGGTAATTGCCATTCTGGCAACGGGAACCAAGATATTTTTCTGCACCATTGCGGGTTTCGTCCTGGCCAAATACCGTTTCAAGGGAAGGAACCTGATATTGGCTCTCATACTATTTACTTTGACAATGCCCAAATTCATTCTGATCATTCCGCTGTTCCGGGTGATGATCAGCCTGAACTGGATCAATACGTACTTTCCCATGTTCGTCCCCAACATGGCTGACGGCCTGGGTATTTTCCTGATGACGCAAATTTTCGAGAACAGTGTTACCGCGGGAATGATCGATTCCGCCAGGATAGACGGCATGAATGAATACCAGATTATCCTGCGTTTGGGTTTTCCCCTGGGCGCAGCAGGGCTTTTTGTCCTGGGAACCATATCTTTCATCAATTCCTGGAACGACTTCATGTACGCGTTAATCATGCTTCCCAACCACTCCGCGCATACTCTGCCCGTTGCCCTGAATTCGCTCAACATAATGGCGGAAGGTGATTTCGGCGCACTGATGATGGGCAGCATGCTTTCAATGGCCCCCCTCATCATCGTCATCATTATCTTTGGCAAACGCATAATCTCGAATATGCTGGCCGGAAGTATAAGAGGAGCTTAGATAAAAATGCTTTCAAAACAAATACAAAAAAGAAATATCGTTCCCTATGTCTGCCTGGCGCCTTTTATAATCCTGTTCCTCGTTTTTTACCTGTTCCCGTTTATTTTCTCATTCGTAATTTCCCTCACAAAATGGCGCGGAACGGATAAAATGCAATTCGTCGGTATGAACAATTACACTTTCATGCTGACCGAGGATTCCTATTTCTGGAAGTCGGTCGGCAATACGCTGTGGCTTCTCATCTTCGGCTACCTCACCCAGCACCTGATTGCCCTGCCTCTGGCGATAATAATAAACAACCGGCTGATCAAGGGAAAAACATTGTTCAAAACAATTTATTTTATTCCTTATATAACCGGGTCCGTGGCCATTTCCATAGTCTGGGGCCATTTTTATAATGAAAATTTCGGGATCATCAATTATTTCCTGGAACTAATGGGTTTGGATCGCCTGAATTTTTTCGAAGCGGCGCTCGTACCCATAAAAATCGCCATCGTGGTCGCCTGGAGAAACATCGGCTGGAACGTGGCTCTCTACCTGGCCGGCCTCCAGGCCATACCCAAGGAACTGTATGAAGCGGTTTCCCTTGAGGGCGCGAGTACTTATTATACGCATACGCGTATCACCCTGCCCCTGCTGCTCCCCGTGATTTTCTTCGCCGTGACCATGAGCATCATCGGGGGCCTCCAGGCCTTTGACGAGCCTTTTATGCTGACCGGCGGTTTCGGCTTCATGGGCGGATCGGGCAATACCGGCTTCACGCTCGCTTTCTATGTCATGTGGCTTCTCCAGAGACGCAGCAACCTTGGCGGAGGAACGGCCATTACATGGATGGTGAGCCTGTTCGTCATGCTCCTGGCGTTTATAAACAGCAGGATAACGCGGATAATCGATCCGGGTACGTTTGAGCATAAGACCGTCAAGAAGACTGTGAACAAAAATAAAGTGACGGAGGTTTTGCCGCTTTGAAAGCCGGCACAGGTAAAGGAGATCCTTGAGATTATGGCGATGAAAATATCCGTTATCTTTATCGTGCTTCAACTTTTCTCGAACGGCCCTGATAACACGCTGTCCATCTGGAAGCAGGAAACAGAAAACTGGGCTCCCCTCTCGGCGATGGAAGATGAGATAGGCAAGGTTCCCGAATCAATACCGGAAAATACCGTCGCGTTTGATTTGAATGATGACTACGTAGCCATCGTACTTGAAAACAATTCCATCAGGATATGGCCATTTGAAGAGGATGAACCGGGTTGGCAGCCCATGACGTATATAAAGGATAAGCTCCCCTTAAAAGCGCCTCCAGGGGTGCGGGAATTCTACATGATCGAAGATGTTTTTGTAACGGTTTCGAAAAATAATTCGATACACGTTCTTGTCGCTGACCTGGAAAAACCCGCATGGGAAGCTTATAAACCCGAAGAGAATGCGGATGTTATAAAATTGCCCCAGGGGACCATATCTTCCAATATATTCGAAGATACGATATTGGCGCTTCATGCAGACGGTACCATCCTGGCATTATTCCAGGATCTAAAAAATTTTCAATTTATAAAGCTTTCCATCAGGGCAAAAGATGAGGGAATCAATATGCCTGATAAGGCACCCGAGGGGACGGTCCAGATAGTGGCAACGCGGAAATACCTCTTTGCCAGGCTGAAAAACGGAAAGCTTATGGTTCTGGACCTTGAAAGTGAAAAAATAGAATGGGAAAAACCATCGGCTATCGATCCCGGTTTTCCCGATGCGTGTCCTGAGGGGACGGCCGTCCTGAAAATTGTCGATTCCTGATCAAATAACCGGATCAGCCGAACAAACGGTTTTTCCTTAAATCCTTTACCCTTTTAAAGCTTGTTTCCAGGAATTCCAAAAACTCGTCCCTGGTGATTTCCCGCCCCATGAATTTTTTACCCAGGGCCAGCAGGTCTTCTTCGTCTTTCGGCAGTTCATGCACCTGCTGGTCTTCAAAAAGCTGAAGAAAGTGTTCTACCCTGCGAAAATTAATGTAGTTGCTTTCAAGCCAGTCCTTTTCCGAATCACGTAATATACCGTGCCTGTTGAGCGCTTTAATGGCCTGCAGCGTGTTCGGAATAAGCAAATCCGGGTTCTCTTTCATGTGGACAAGCTGCAAACCCTGGACAAGAAATTCTATATCCCGTATTCCGCCTTCTCCTTCCTTTACATCTATGCCGGTGAGATACCTCCGCTCACGGATAATTTTTTTTCTTTGCCGCAGTTTGTCAATGGACTTGACGACGCTCTCCCTGTCAATGCCGCTTAAAAGCCGCGGACGAACAGAAAGCAGAAACGATTCGCCCAGATCAATTTTACCCGCAACCGGTCTTAATTTCAAAGCCGCCTGGACCTCCCACAAGGCGGCAGTCTCCCTGTAATATTCCGTTATCCTCCTGAGGGAAGACACAAGCATCCCGGACGCCCCGTACGGCCTGAGCCGTAAATCCACCCTGTACACAAACCCGTGTTCGGTAATCCGTGAAAGATCGTTCCTGATGGCTTCCATTACCTTTGCAAAAAACTCGGGAGCGCTTATTTTCTTCCGTCCAAAAACATTTTTACATGCTTCTTCATCATAGAACGCCACCAGGTCGATGTCCGAACTGTAGTTCAATTCATTGCCGCCTAATTTACCAAAAGCGAGAATGCAGAACGGCAGATGACCGGTTGAAACATTCAAGTCATATTTTTGGGTATGAAGGAAAGCCTGGCGCATATAAGCGGCCGATATAATGCTGTCGGCCAGAATGGAAATTTCATGCGTTATTTCCTCGAGCGGCTTCTGGAAGCAGACATCCTTGATGGCAATCCTGAGCTGTTCCCTCTGTTTGAATTTTCGCAGGGCCTTCAGCCATTGGTCCGGCTGCTCACTGTTGGATGACAGGGCATTCAGTTCATTCAAAAGCTCCCTGGCGTCCCTGATTGAATGGAGCACGGAAGGAACGGTAACAAAATCGAAAAAATCAGGATTCCTGATCAGGATGCCTGACAACGCCTGGCTGGCTGCAAAAATATCCAGAAGAATCTCGAATCGCATCGGCTGTGAAAGGAGAATCTCGAAATGCTGCGTAATATTTTGAAGGCTGCCGGCGAAAATCTCCCAGTTATTGAAAGCCCTGTCCGGGTCGGCCTTACCCTTGATCATGTCGGAAAGCAGGATGGCAAGGCGGGAAAATATGATTTTTTGCTCTCCCTCGCCGGCCAGCTTGACACAATTCTCGAATGCCTTGTTGATATCTTTAAACCCTATCCTCGACAATATTTTCTCCTTCAGCTCCCTGCCGGGATTCGGGGAAAGGATGAGGTCGGCAATATTACCGCTCATGGGGTCGGGAAGCGAATCCCTGCCGAAATGCCGTTCCACGAAAGTACGGATAATGGCGGAAAATGTCTCGAATTCCAGATGAAGCTGCTCGCTTGCGGAAAGGTCCCCCTTGTTTACATAACCGATTCTGCGGGCAAGGTGAAAATACTCCATCGAATCCACGACAGGCAGGTAAAGGTCAAGTGCCGTGCCGCGAAGCATGCGAAGGCCGTTTATGAGTTTGCGGAAAAAATCATAGGCATTCAGGAGCCGGGTTGTTTCCTCTGCCGACAGAATGGACGCCTTTTTCAACTCAAGCAGCGCCTTATGAAGCAGGGGAGTTTTCAGGCCGGGGTTGGCTTCGCCGTGTAATACCTGGAGAATTTGCACATCGTATTCCAGGTCCGCCAGTGTCCCGGGGTCGAATTTGGCGTTATACCGGCCCGGAATTTTTTTATCCCTGAACTGGCGTTCCCTCGCTTCCTTCAATTCCGCGATATCGGGTTTCTCCTTGGAATTATACACCATTTCGTCTCTCAGCCGTTCCACCCTCGAACCGAATTCACGGTCCCCGGCCACTGTCCGCATACGAACCAACGCCAGCTTCTCCAATGCATGCGCTTCGCCTCCCGGACCATAGTACTGGCAGAAACGCTCCAGGCTGACGGCCGCCGGTCCGTTTATCCCGTAGGGGCGAAGCCGTAAATCAATGGTAAATATGCCTTCGCGCTTGGTCTCGATCAAATGGGTGAATACACTGACAACCTGCTCGAAAAAATTCTGGTTGCTTACTTTCACCTGTCCGTCCGTGAATCCTGAATCGCTGTACACAAAAAGCAGCTCGATATCGGACGCATAGCCCAGGGCCGCCCCCCCGAGCTTCCCGAGCCCCAATACGGCCAACTCCGCCTTGATTCCCGCTACCGACCTGGGGGTGCCGTTCCTGTCCCCGACGACACCGACGGACAGCTTCAATGCGGCTTTGACCACGCATTCGGCCAGCACGGTCAATTTTCTTGAAAATTCCAGGAAATCAAAATCCGGGTCAAGGATGTAATCCAGGTCTATAAGGTAAATTTCCCTGTCCTTGAAATCATTCAACGCTTTCTTCTTTCCCTCGAAAACGGATTCCGATGCAATCGCCTTGTCCATTTCCTCCTGCAGGGAAGAAACGGGATGAGAGAATTTCTGACCCGTCAAACGGGAGGCAAGCGACGGTACAAGGCTTTCATACTGAATACGGATAAAATCCTCCCACAGAAAATCGCTGGCACCCAAAACCATGGCAAGATTCTGCATGGCGCCCGGGGAGGATAAAAGCTCAAACCATTTACCCTGTCCCGGGATGGACAACAATTCCTTGACAAGCAATTCGAACCGCTGCAGGGCGGAATAAGGGTCGGGGGCCTTCCCCAGAAAATAGGTAAACTGTTTTGTCAGGAGCACGGACAGTTTGATGACGCTCAATCTTTCTTCGTCCAATGGCCGGGTTCCCGTCTGATCGAGGATGTCGAATTCATCAATGATCCTGGAATCAATGGTTTGAATATGCACATGTTCGATGGAAATGTCCTGGACGGAAAGGGCATTGGCAAGGGAATAAAGGAAAAAAGGGGTATCCTGTGATATAATGCTCAGACGTATGCCTGAATACGGTGACTCGCCTATCATGATGTCCACGGGGAAAAGTATCTTCTCCGGGTCCAGGGCCGATTTCTGGATAAATTTGGTCGCCATTTCATTGACACGCTGCTTGGCTGAATCAAGCATTCCCGGCTGGCTTAGCAGGCGGAATATCTCGTTTAACGGTTTCCCGATACGCGATTCCCAGTCATCATAAAATTCCTTTTTATCGAATTCCCCCTGGAACCGGTCGATGATGTACCGCCTGGCCCTCCCCTTCCTGTTGTAGGTAAAAATATCCCCTGAGACGATATTGAATCCCATGGAAGAGAGTATGCCTGTTATAAGTGAAAAAACGAACGGAGCATCTTCCGCAACCACCGTGAATTGGATATCTTTCCCGTCCGGTTTATCAACCAGCAATTCAACGGGACTCCCGCCTGAGACCTTGAAAACGGCATTGACATGATCAGCAATGCGCTCTTTGGTAAAACTGGAGAAATATCTCCCGGAGAGATTCTGGAGATGATTCACGATCAATGTCCCGGGAATGTCAGGATACAGCTTGTTGATTTCACTTGCGTCGGGTTTTTTCATAATCTTCTCTTTTAATGATACCCAATTACCCGTAAATGAATCAAGCATGATGAATGGGTAAATAAACAGGGTACCCGCACGACGGCCAGGATACCCTGCTTTTTAAAGAGTAAAGAACCTTCTAATAAAAATTACATGGACCTCTAAAAACCCCGGTTTTATAAGGGTTTTGATTCAGGAAACCGCCCCAAATGGTGGTTTTTAGAGGCGCTTACATATCATAATAAAGAGCAAACTCATAGGGATGCGGTCTCAATGCCATCGCTTCCACTTCATTTTCCATTTTATAGTTAATCCATGTTTCGATGACGTCTTTTGTGAACACATCGCCTTTAAGGAGGAATTCATGATCCTCCGCCAGGGCCTGCAGCGATTCGCCCAATGAGCCGGGAGTTTTGGGAACGGACTTTAATTCCTCGGGCGGGAGGTCGTAAATATTCTTGTCCAGCGGCTGTCCCGGGCTGAGCTTGTTCTGGATACCGTCAATGACGGCCATCGTCATGGCCGAGAAAGCGAGGTAAGGATTACAGCTGGGATCAGGACAACGGAATTCAAACCTCTTCGCCTTGGGGTTGTTTGAATACATCGGGATCCTGACGGCGGCGCTTCTGTTCCTTGTTGAAAGGGCCAGGTTGACCGGGGCTTCGTAGCCGGGCACGAGCCGCTTGTAACTGTTCGTTGTCGGGTTGGAGAAGGCAAGAATGGCCGGTGCATGTTTCAGGATACCGCCGATGGCATGAAGGGCCGTTTCCGAAAGGCCGCCGTAGCCGTCACCGGCGAATGTATTGGCACCGCTTTTCCAAAGGGACAAATGCGTGTGCATGCCGCTTCCATTATCACCATAAAGTGGTTTTGGCATAAAGGTAACCGTCTTGCCGTATTTTTTCGCCACGTTTTTGATGACGTACTTGTATTTCAGCAGCTTGTCGGCCATTTCCAGAAGCGGGCTGAACCGCATGTCGATTTCGGCCTGTCCCGCCGTGGCAACTTCGTGGTGCTGGGCTTCGATTTTTACGCCGATCTCTTCCAGTATAAGCATCATTTCGCTTCGGATGTCCTGAAGGCTGTCGTTCGGTGGTACGGGAAAATAGCCTTCCTTGTACTTTATTTTATAGCCGAGATTGGTCGGCTCATCTTTTTTACCCGTATTCCAGGCGCCTTCATTCGAATCTATGTGGTAATATCCTTCGTGCTGGTTCTGGTCAAAACGTATGTCGTCAAAAATGAAAAACTCGGCTTCCGGTCCGATGAAAATCGTATCGGCTATGCCGGTGCTTTTCACGTAAGCTTCCGTTTTGCGGGCGATGTTTCTCGGATCTCTCGTGTAATCCTCCCCGGTAATAGGGTCGCAAATGTTACAGATGAGATTAAGGGTTTTATGATTAAAAAACGGGTCAATAAACGCCGTCTCTGGAACCGGCTTAACAAGCATGTCGGATTCATTTATCGCCTGCCATCCCCTGATGCTCGAACCGTCAAATCCCAGTCCGCTTTCAAATGTATCTTCTTCAAGCTCAGTGGCAGGAATGGAAAAATGCTGCCATAGACCGGGAAAATCCATAAACCTGAAATCAACAACTTGAATTTTTTCTTTCGCAATTAAAGCCATAATGTCTTTTGCGGTTTTGATATCACTCATATTTTTACTCTCCTTTTCTGATTTGGCTATCAGTGTTACATATAGATATGCAAATTCCATACCAATAATTCTAACCTGCAAATTTAAATTATCTTTTTTATATCCATTAAAATGACCACAATATAACTCATATCTATCTCATTTAAATATAAGAAGTTATAAAAACATCGAT
>JAFGKU010000220.1 GCA_016928415.1 Spirochaetales bacterium | reverse complement strand
TTTGTATTATTTCTGGGGTAAATTGATTTTTATCCAATCCCTAAGTCATTGTTCTATTTGGATTTAGGGGACAGCGGGAATTACTCGGGAGAAACGGAAAAAGTTCACCGGATTTGAATAGACAGGGCAAACGCATATGGAAAAATAACCGTTGAAAGGCGCCGATTCCAAGTGGAAATAGTGATCCTTATGCGTGTACCCCGTTTTAATAATAGAAAAACCTTGTGAAAAAGTTGTCATCATATTATCTTGGTGTCGGGAGGTGAGACTGTCATGCGTATAATAATATGGGGCTGCAGGGGTTCATTACCGGTACCGGGTAAGGACACCTTGAAATAAGGCGGCAACACAACGTGTCCGGAAATCAGGCTGTACGACGGGACAATCGTGTTTCTGGATGCCGGAAGCGGTATCAAGAAACTGGGTGATTCGATAGTCATGGAAAATATAAAAAAAGCGACCGCACCGTCAACTGTATTTTGAAAAAGCATTGTGTTGTAAGGGTGGAAAATGAGTAATATAGATAATTTCTATATAATCATTTGACAGCCCCATACAATAGTCCGCTTTAATTTAATGAAACCGCCGTTTTTGACGAAAATAAGAAAAGAATCAGGGGATTGAAATGTTCTGGAATACCTTTCATATTGACGAGGATAAGCTATACCACTCAAGGATTGGTCCGTTAAGGATATGGATAAAACGAAAATTGACTGACTGGTATATTGCCGCCGGAAGGAACGCGGAAGAAAATGGAATCGAGGAACTGAAGCCGATAAAAACAAATTCGACGGAAGAATTGTCCTGGAGCCGGTGGGTTTTAACCTCGGCCGTGAATACCATCCGCTTAAAGCCGGTTATGCCGGATAAACCCGTCGTCATCCGGCCCGAGAATCCAATAAAAATTCCAGCCGGGAATTCGGGCAAATTCTTCGTCAATATTCCCGTTTGGGTTAGAATTGAAACGGGGGGAAAAAATCAGACCGTTTTGACCGAGCTGCCGATAAACATCCTTTCCAAATCCTGGTTCGGAGATACTTTTTCAGGGGAACTATGTTATACCAAAAGATCACTGGTCAGAAAGGAACTGGATGAATTGCAGGATAATCCCTGTTGTGCGGTATGTACCGTTAAAATAAAAAATAATTCTAAACTGGAACTTGATTTTACCCGTTTTTGCCTGAATGTCGAGAACCTGTCCATTTTTTCCAGGGGAGAACGCCTGCGTACCAACCATGTCGACGCGGTATTCCGCGGTGAAGAACAGGAAAGCCAGATTACCATTTCCGGGATCCATTCGGGTTTGATGGAAAATTATTCCCTGATCAGCGAGCCGCGGAAAAAAATTGACAGGAACATCATCAAATCAAGTTACCAGTTCCTGAAATCCTTTACGGGAATTTAAGGAGAGGGAATATGAAGGACCTGTTAAACCTGGACTTTTCCAAAATTTTTACCATAGACAATCTTGTGCATGTTTTGAATATTGTTTTAACGATAATTATCGGTTTTGTCATCATCAAAATTCTATCCGCCTTGATCATAAGGCTGTTTAAAAAGAAGATTACGCCGCAGACGGGTCTTGTGATAAAAAAGTCCATACTCTATGCGGGAATGACGTTTATTTTCATATATGTATTCAATCAGCTGGGAATCGAACTGACCCCCCTTTTAGGAGCGGCGGGAATCGTGGGTATAGCCCTCGGTTTCGCCTCCCAGACCAGTGTTGCCAACCTGATCAGCGGCTTGTTTTTAATTTCGGAGAAACCGTTCTCCGTCGGAGATGTGATAACGATCGGGACGACGATGGGTATAATCATTTCCATAGACCTTCTATCCGTAAAGATCAGAACTTTTGACAACCGGTTTATAAGAATACCGAATGAGAAAATATTGAACAATGAATTGACGAATATCACCCGTTTCCCGATTCGGAGAATGGATATAGATATCGGAATTGCCTACAGGGAGGATACGAAAAGAGTACGGGCCGTATTGGCCGAACTGGCGGAAAACAATCCGTACTGCCTGGATGAGCCCGAACCTCTCATTCTTTTTAAGAATTTCGGCCATTCTTCCCTGGAGTTTTTATTCGGTATCTGGTTTGAAAAATCCGACTACATAAACCTTAAAAATTCCATTATGGAAGAGATCAAGGAACGGTTTGATAAAGAAGGCATTGAAATTGCGTTTCCCCATGTTTCACTCTATGCGGGTTCCGCCACACAGCCATTTCCGGTTCAAATTGTGGAGGCTGGAAAGGAAAAAAAAAGAGTCAGTAATTAACAGGATGTTTTACAATCAGATTGTAGTATATAAAATATGTGACAGTATGACGGCAAATTTTTTTAAATCAGTATAAATATAAACTGATAAGTTTCATGTTTATACCTTTCCCATATAGAAAATCTTTTATTCTTCTTGCATGCCGGCTTAAGTTGAACTAAAATTTATTACGGATATAATAGGTAAATCTGCGGTTTTTTCATCAACGCTCGATTGAGATGTTTTTTAAATCGATGCTTCGGAGGTTGGTAACGATGCTCGATTTATAGGATAAAATCTTTTATAAATAAGGTATTGTAAAGCAATGGGAAAATATATTTTTTATATTTGTGTCCTCTTCTGTTTCATTTTTGTTAGTGCGGTTGTCCATCCTGAGGAAAACATATTACAGAACGGCGGCTTTGAGGATAAATATCTGGACTCGCTTTCGATGTGGACATTCGATGCATTTATAAAAACAGATGAGGCTGTGCGGTTTTATGTGTATGATAAGGACAGCCATACGGGAAACCGGTGTCTGGGAATAGCCAATATTGAACCGAATGATTCCAAGGCAATCCAATGGGTTAAAGTAAAACCCAAAACCTATTATAAGCTGTCAGGCTGGATCAAGGTTTTGCAGGCGGAAAATTCCAACATTGGGGCGAATATTTCAATTTTAGGGCTTCTCAATATGCCTCTTGATTTGAGAGATGTAAATAATAAATGGGAGTATATGGAATTGTACGGGAAAACCGGCGAAGACCAGACTAATTTACCGGTTGTTGCCAGATTGGGGTATTATGGAAATTTATCAAAAGGGATTGCCCTTTTTGATGATTTATCTTTGGTTGAAATAACAAATGTCCCTGATTCAAAAATAATTGATTTCTCTTCAGGCAGCTTTCTCAACGAAAAGCAGGGATTTTCGGAAATATATTCTGTTTTACTCATTGCCGGCATCGTTTTATTTATTATTTTTATGTTTCTCCTGGTACTATTCTCAAAAAAAATAAAATTTGTAAAAAAAATAATAAACCTGATAAAAGAGAGGATTATCACAAGAAAATATGGTAAGGATAGAAGAAAACATGAAAGACGAAGGCGTAAA
>JAFGKU010000018.1 GCA_016928415.1 Spirochaetales bacterium | reverse complement strand
CTTCAATTGTCCGAATGGGAAATATCCGGCATAGCGGGAACGGCGACAGCCACACCCATACCCCAGGCAACACCGACGCCGATAGCCGGCTCTGATATACCAGGGCAGATAGAGGCGGAGGATTATTCGAATATGAGCGGTATACAGACGGAATCCTGTTCCGAAGGCGGATTGAACGTGGGCTGGATAGAAGCGGGCGACTGGATGGACTATAACCTCAACGTGACGGCCGGAACGTACACCGTTTCGTACCGTGTTGCCAGTCTTTCCTCGGGCGGGAGCCTTGATTTGCGGATAGGGAACACGACGTATAATACGGTGAGTTTCGCCGCAACGGGCGGATGGCAGACCTGGACGACGGTAACGGGAACGGTCACCCTGCCCGGAGGAAACCAGACAATAAGAATATACTCCAACCAGACCGGCTGGAATATAAATTGGTTTAATTTTAACTGATTAAACCCCCCTGTTTGTTTTTAATTTTACTTTTTTTCCCAGAGGGCTGTCCGGAAATTTTCCAGGCGGCCCTTTTTCTTTGATATCCGGAATTTGATATTTTTAATGCTTGCAGGGAAGGTTTATTAATAATACTATCGATGCATGAAACGGAAACATATGATTATGATCGTGGCCTGTCTCCTCCTTATTGCCCTCATCATTGTTCCGGTCTTTCTTTTTGACTCTGAAAAATCAGTGCTGGATGATTCAGTGCGTTCGTCCCTCGCCGGCAAATTCATAAAACTCCCGGACGGTTTTACCCATTATGAAAGAAGCGGACCGGAAGGGGCGCCGGCAGTCGTTCTGATTCACGGCTTTTCCGTGCCTTACTATATCTGGGACCCCACTTTTAAAGCGTTGAAGGAGTCGGATTTCGATGTGCTCCGTTATGATTTATACGGCCGTGGCTATTCCGACAGGCCGGACACGCAATACGGCATCGAACTCTTTATCGATCAATTGGAAAACCTTCTTACCGCATTGCAGATCGATCAACCGGTTAACCTCGTTGGTCTTTCCTTTGGCGGACCGGTTGCCGCCGGATTCCGCCAAAGGTTCCCGGGTAAAATCCGTTCACTCTGTTTTATCGACCCCCTGGTTTTACCTGTCCAGGAGGATAAAATTTTCCCAATGAACGTTCCCGTTATCGGGGAATACCTTGTCTCCGTTGTCCTGGCTCCCTTCATCCTGCCCCAAAGCCAGAAGGACGACTTTTACCGTCCGGAACAGTTCCCCGGCTGGGAAGAAAAGTACAGGGACCAGATGCGGTACAAGGGGTTCAAACGGGCCATTCTCTCGACCATGCGGTATATGCCGGCTATCGATGCCGTCCCGTGGTATACGGCAATCGGGAAAGATCAGATTTCCGTTCTCCTGCTTTGGGGTGAGGGTGATAAAAGCCTGCAGCGCACGGATATGGAAGAACTGGCAAAAGTGATCCCCCAAACCCGGTTTCACGCCATCGGGGAGGCAGCCCACCTACCCCATTATGAACAGCCGGAAGTTGTTAACCCCATTCTCATCAATTTTTTAAAGGACCAATGACAGTTGAATAAAATCGTAAAAACGGTATAATTAAGGATAATTTTAAAAATAGGAATTAAAACATGAAATATAAAAGCTTTTTTTGTTTCGCAGTCTTTTTCCTGATCCTGATTCTTGCCCAATGCGGCAACAAGTCAAACAACACCACACAGCCTTTGGAAATCGAGGAAGCGGCTGAACAATTAATACCTCCGGATCCGCCGATGGTGCTGGGCACATCTCCGACAAAAAATACAAAACCCGGCTGGACATGGCTTGCTTCGGCAAATATAACCGCGTTCAGGTACCAGTTGGACAATGAAAATGGAGAATGGACGGACGTCGGCCCGGATATCAGGGAATACAATCAATCATCGCCCCTCCCGCCCGGTGAACACACGCTTTATGTACAGGCACGCAATTCACAGGGGGTATGGTCGGAAAGCGGAAAAAAAAAGATAGTTATTGATATAGATATACCGGATGCCCCGGTGGTGGCGGGTGACACCGCAACGGCGGATGCAACGCCCACCTGGAAATGGAACGTCAGGTACCGTTATTCACTGGATTCGGAATCGGGGCCGTGGACCGAAACGGATAAAACCGATTTTACGCCGTCCGCGCCGCTCAAGGACGGGATGCACATACTTTACGTGCAATCAAAGAAAATAAACGGTGAATGGTCCGGTTCTTCGAGCTTTGCCATAAACCTCGATACAACGGCTCCGGTCATTAAATCCGTCAGTCCCGACAATGATGTCGCCGGCCTGTCCGATAATATTGCGGTTTCATTCTCCGAGGCGATGGACAGGGAACAGACGGAAATGGCATTCCTGCTTAGCCCGGCCGTTCAGGGAAATTTCGTCTGGAATGCCGAGGCCACGATGATGGTTTTCACCCCTGAAGAACCGTTCAGGGAAGCCACCAATTATGACCTGACGATCACTACAAAAGCCAAAGACCTCCTCGGAAACGCCATGCGGCAGAATTTCAAAACCGGGTTCTCAACCGGCATCCTGCTTTCCAGCCTTACTTTTTCCGATTCAAACCTGGCCATCTGCATAAATAACACGAATGTCAAATACGTACACAGGCTTACCGCCCTCGATTGTTCATCAAGAAACATAAGCGATCTTTCAGGCCTTGAAAACCTTACCAACCTGAGGGAACTGCGTGCCAACAACAACTCGATAAACGAGATAAACCACCTTAAAGACCTGACAAACCTGGAATACGTGGACTTGAGCTCAAACAGAATCCATGATATTTCGCCCCTGCAAAAGCTGACCAATATAACGCATTTATACCTGCATCAGAATATCCTTTCCAATATCACTACTTTGGGAAGCCTGACCAGCCTGGAACACCTGTCCTTGTACCGCAACAACATCAATGACCTGGGTCCTTTGCAGAACCTTGCCGGGGTTCTCTACCTGGACCTGGATGCCAACAGCATTACGAGCATAGAGCCATTGAAAAACCTTACCAGCCTGACCAGCCTCATGCTCGCTTCCAACAAGATATCCGGTATAAAACCATTGCAGTCATTGACCAACCTGGAAAAATTGAGCCTGTCCAATAACGACATAAGCGATATATCGGATATTGCGAAACTCACGAACCTTAAAACCCTGTTCCTGAGTAAAAACAGGATTGACAATGTCAAAACACTCAAGGGCCTGACAAACCTTAAAAATCTCGATCTGAGCGGGAACCGGATAACCGACGTCAGTTCTCTAAGCGGACTGGTCAATCTCGGCCAGTTGTTCCTGGCATATAATAACCTGAACGATGTGAGCCAGTTGAAAAATCTCGGCAACCTTACCGTCCTGGATCTGACATCGAACAATATTAAAGATATAGATTCCCTGGCCGGTTTGACAAACCTGACCCAGTTGGAACTGCACCAGAACAAGATAGAGGATATAAAACCGCTTCAAAAACTGGGCGAACTGAAATACCTTGGTCTGGGTAACAACAATATTACCGATATCAGCGCCCTCAAACAACTGATAAACATGGGGGAATTGAGATTATACAAAAACAACATAGAAAACATCGACTCACTGAAAGACCTGGTAAATCTTCAAATACTGTATCTGTATGACAACCGCATATCCGATGTTAATCCCCTCAAGAATTTAATCAGGCTCAAGTACCTGAACCTGTCGAATAACAGGATCAAAACGGGGATAAGAGTGCTTGGCGGATGCTCGGCCGCGGAGGAAATAAACCTCTCCGGCAACAGCGGCATTCCACTCGAAGACCTGGAGGCATTGACGGAAGCTTTGCCGGGGTGCAATATCACGCTCCCCTGATTGGAAAAGGGTGAGTGTCGCACCCTTTAATGGAAAACCAGAACCGCGGCTGCAATAATGATCGCCATCCCGAGTACAAAACTGGCCGCAACGATGGCAACGGCCGTATTCTTCTGTTCCAGCAGCTGCACCTTCACCGAATACGGTGTTACCAGTTCCCAGACAAAATAACCGACCACCAGCAGCACTATGCCAAGAAGGCTTACAATGGCGACGTAAATCAGGAGTATCCAGTTAAAATCCGTCCTCTGGACCGGCTGTACCTCCTCTGAAAAAACCGCCATTGAAACCACGCACGAAAACAGTAATAAAGCCGTAAAAATTCGCGCCTTCATACAACCTCCTTTAAACAAGCCTGATAAGGGTGGGAAACTTGTATACCAGTTCCTCCTCGAGCATGGCATCCTCCGGATTTTCCGGGGTCCATACAATTTCAAACCCGGCAAACTCCCTGTCCGTAATACCCGCTATCTCATCAAGCATATCAATTACAAGGGAATAGTCTATCCTCCTTTTCGGGTATTTCACTTTCCCGGAAACCACAAGCAATGTAACGACGATACATTCAGCCACCCTGAATTTTGCCTGTTCCTGCCCGGTGAATTTTTTCCTGACAGCCTTTTGACCGAAATTCACCCGGATCAATTCTTCCCTGTACCTGGCCCTTTCCTCGCTCACCATTCTCCGGAACATGCTTTCCAGGGACAGGTGCGAACTGCCGGGGAACACGTAAAAATTACCGTACTTGATATCGAGCTTGTGCCGCTTGATGAGGATTACCGCCTCGCCCATCAATTCACGAAGGTTGCCCTTGTACCGGCCTGCCTGTTCGGCGAGGGCGTGCAGTTCGGTCTGAACCTCTTTGGCCGAACCGTAAAATCCCACCTGATATTTAAGCACACTTCCCGATTGCTGAACCCGGGTAAGCCGCAACCGGCTTAAGAACCTGACGAGAAACAGTATTACGACTGCAAAAGCGGCCGGCCAGAACAGTACCAGCAGGAAATCAAGGAAGTCGCTGCCGGAACCGTAATCATAATAATCATACCCCGATGAATACCCCGAATCACTCCCCCAGTCACTCCCCCAGTCGCTGCTCCAGCTGCTTCCTGAATCGAACCCCCAGTCACTGCCGGAACTGGACCCGTCGAATCCGCCCCCGCTGTCGCTGTCAAAACCGCTGAAACCGCCGAAACTGCCCCCTGAATCCGCTAAAAGCGGGAACCGGGCTGCAAGCAGCAGGCAAAGCGTCAATAAAAACAGGAGCCGTTTCACACCCATGCATTGAAGGATAATGCATGGGTGCCCGTTTGGCAAATTGATTTTAGCCTTTAAAGACGGCCTTTATCCCGACTTCCCTTGCTTCATAGTAAGTACTCAAAACAGGCTGCACCAGGAACCCTTTGGGGCCTTCCAGGCAAACGGCAACGGTATTTGTTTCCTTAAGCCAGTTATCGGGAATATAGAAATCGTGCTGCGGTCCGACCGCTTCGAACCAGCCCAAAGCTTTGCCGTTAAGGTAAAGAATGCATCTCTGCTCCGCTTCCGGTATGGTAAGGCGCAGGGCAAAGGACCAGCCCGGTTTGGCCGAAAAGCTGAACCGCCGCCTCATCCACAGGATTGTACCGAGTTCCTTCTCCATGATGTATTTTTTTCCAGCCGGGACACTCATCCAGTCCTTGTCGTTAAAATCCCCAGTCATGTAGCCTTTCAGTACACCCGTCAAACTTTGACGCACATGGTACTCATTGATTTTTGCTTCCCAGGGGGACCCGTTCTTTTTGCCTTTAACAATAATGGGTGTCATGACACCGCTGAATTTGAGCATATCTCCCTCATGCGGGTGGGATTTGTTATGGAAAAAATTCTGGTACAGTATGGTCAGCGTATTTTTCCCCGGTCTGGCCACATCGTCCATATCGACATTGGTTACGGTGGATATGCCGCCGAACAGGAGAACGCCGTTAACATAAATGAACTGCTTGTCCGCATCATTACCCGTATACACTAATGTCCGCTCCGTCAGGCCGTCAGGCAGTTCGAATTCGGCCTTGTACCATGTATACCCGTGTTCTATGAGACCAAGTTTTTCCAGGGGCACGGGCTCCTTTATAAGGGTCCAGCCTTTCCCGTCCGAAGCCGTCTCGTCCGTATCCGGTTTGACCTTCCAGTCCCCGAGCCATTCACAGGCAACAGGATTATCTTCAGGATTTTTAAATGAGAATTCGCTTAAAACAAGGCCTTCGTCCAGGTTCTCTTTTTTACTCACAGTCACATCACGGCCGTCAATTTCAAGCTCCGCCAGCCCTTGCGGAGCGAACAGGGTAAAACGGTTTTCCGAACCGTTTCGCATTTCCGTGAGTACGGAAAGCGTATTCCCCGATTCATTCAAATCTTTTACATAATACGTATCCGCCATCAGGATACAATTCTCCGAATCCTCTAATTTCAGGGCCGCATCGAAATCGAGGAGGAAGAGGATATGATCCCGGACCTTGATAATATGGATGCCTTCATGCCGGTAGCGAAGGAGGGTACCCTGGTCCGTTTTTTCCACCTGTACACTGCCGTACAGCACCGATACATCCGATGCCGCCGCGTTCAACGCCGTTTCCCCAGGACGCTCCCGCTTGCCGTACAATCCGAAAACCATCTGCCCGTTCATCCGCTTTCGGAAAAGAAGTTCGGATGTGGAATAAAGAATCGTGAGATCCGTACCTTCAACCGCCACATTGACGGGAAGGATCAACGTGCCGTAGGGATTGATCACCACGTCTTTAATGACGGCCTTGCCGTTCGCCGCCCATCCTATGTCCACCCTTTCCTCCGAGTTCTTGAAATTCCTTAGGCAGATCAGGTGCTGGTCTCCCAGCTTCTTGGAAAAATACGTAAGGCGGTTGACGGCATTGGAAAGGTTCCCGTCTTCATGCACCGAGGCGGCACCTATCAGCTTGACGTCGTTCCCGCCGCCTGTTACCGTCAGGTCGCCCGCATCATCCGATTCCAGGAGCAGGCCCGCGTAATCCCGGGTAAAACGGTTGAAAGCCTTGATCCAGTAATACCTGTCCGCCATCACTTCTCCCCATTCCCGGATCGGTGCGCCTCCGAAATCAAAAGAGGTGGTAACGCCCAGGCCGCCCTTTTCCAGGGGATAATTCTTGAAGGAATCCCACGGCCCCTTTGTATAGAATTTATTGTCCCGCGTCGTGGCTCCCACGATGTTGCCGCGGCAGCCCCAGAACGGGAACGTCGTACCGCCGGCATACATGTAATAGTTGAGAACGGACGCACCAAGCATCAGTACGCTCTTGGAAACCGCCTCGGTAAGGTCAAGACCGGGCATGTAGAACGGCCTGCCGTACTGGCCGAACCATCCTGTCTGGAGTTCCAGGATCATGACGGGCCTTCCGGCCTGGTGTTCCTTGGCATCCTTTATATTGCCCTCGAACGGCTCCACGAGCCATTCCCATTCATGATGAAACGGGATGTTCGGGTAATACGTTCGCGTATCGATAATGGGGGTACCGCGCAGGAATTTCGCCTCGTTGGCGGACTTGGGGATATCGATCCCGTACTTTTCCATGTACTCAGTCAGCCTGGTGAAATACGCTATGGCGCCTTCACGGGTTATGCCGTAATCACCGAAATGAATGAGATGGTCATACTCGTTCTCCACCTGTATGCAGAAGATGTTCCCGCCATTGGTAACAAGGTGGGGATTGATGATTTCCGCAATCTTCCTGTACCATTTTTCCGTGTAGTCCAGGTAATTTTTATCCAGCATTCTCAGCCGGATATCCTTGCTCAACAGCCAGTCCGGATGGCCGCCGAAATCCAGCTCAGCGCAGCAATAAGGTCCCGGCTTGATGATCATGTACAGGTTGTATTTTTCCGTGAGTTCAATAAACCGGGCCAGGTCCCTGTCGCCCGTCCAGGTCTGTTTTCCCTCCACGGGCTCATGCCAGTTCCAGGGGACATAGGTTGAAACGAGGTTGGCGCCCGACCGGCTGATTTTTTGAAGCCTGTCTTCCCATAATTCGGGCGGTGTCCTGAAATAGTGGAATTCACCCCCTATAAAAAGCATCCTTTTACCGTTGATGAAAAAGCTTTTCTTGTCATAGCTCACGGTATGTTTCTTTTTATCGGATTTTTTGGTATCAATCATTCTCTCATTTATCCCCTTTCAGGATGTTAATTATAACAGCGGATGGCGGAAAGGGAAAGTATAAACCAGGGTACCGGTTTTAGAATAGAAGAAAAATTTATCTTTTACTGGAAAATTTTTACTTTTCAGGCGGTGATTAACAAAAAAATCATTCCCGGATCTTTTCAATCTTGAAATACACGGGACGGGTGCCGTCCGTGCAGCAGGCAATGATCGTGTTTTTATTTTCATACCAGATGCCGTAGTTGCCGTCGGCCGCGAATCCTACAAGCGATTTATAAATATCATCCCAGGCCAGGGACAAAACCCGGCAGGAATGGCTGATGCGGAAAAAACATCCGTAATGAATTCCTGGCCTTCTTTGAAAACCTCGCAAGGGCCCAGCGTTTTTTTTCTTTCACTTTCCACATAAGCATCAACATATTCTTTATTGAAACTCCGTTTTAAAACGGTGATTTTACATTTGACCATACTCATTCATCTCCCCAAATTAAAGGTGACTTATAATAATTTATTTTAAGGACGTCAAACCGCAGCCCGTGCCGCCGCAGCCGTGCTTTATAATTGTCCCAATCAATTTTTTCCCTGGAAGACCACGCCAGTTCCGCGTATCCGGCCAGCCGCGGGAAAGCGAGATATTCCATATCGGCTCTTGACTGTACGTATTCGGTCCACAACGGCGCCTCCAAACCCGCTACATTATCCGCCAGCTTCCCCATTGCGGGATCCCATTTATAAGCTTTCTCGACATTGATCATCCCGGCCCATGTCTGGCCGATCCATGTACCGTAGTCATACTTCATATCGAGATAGGCCAGGGAAGCTTTGGATACGATGATTTTCAGGTTTTTATTTTTGGCTCTGCCGGCCAGGTCCATACTGTGCCAGAACTGGACCAGGGTAGCGGGTGCTAAATCCGCCCGGACAATCTCTTCCCATCCAATAACCTGTTTTCCCGCATCATGGATTATCTTTTCCACTTTTTCTATGAAAGCGCTGTATTTGGCATAACTGACGCCCCGTACCTCGTCTCCGCCCAGGTGAATATACGGTCCGGGCGTCAATGCGGCCAGTTCCCCGAAGACATCTTCCAAAAAAGTATACGTGATGTCCGCATCCAGGCAGAGGCAGCTCAAGCCGACCTCGATGCCGGTGTATAACGCACGGGCTTTCCCATTGCAATTCAGTTTCGGATAGGAGGCCAATGCGGCGTTCGTATGGCCGGGTACATCAATTTCCGGAATGATCATGATGTGCCTGTTTACAGCATAATCAACAATCTCCCTGTAATCTTCCTGGGTAAAAAAGGAACTTTCCCTGCCGCCTACTTCCGTGCTTCCGCCGACGGCCGTCAAATCAGGCCAGGATTTTATTTCAATCCGCCAGCCCTGGTCATCCGAGAGATGAAGATGCAGACGGTTCATTTTATGCATGGCGATAAGATCGATATAATGCTTGACGTCGTCCACACCTAAAAAATGCCTGGCAACATCCAGCATCGCTCCCCTCCAGGAAAAGCGGGGAACATCTTCAATGGTACAGTATACCACTTGCCAGGCAACCCCCTGTACCGACTGGAAATCGAATATGCTGGGCGGTAAAAGCTGCAGCAACGTCTGGCAGCCGTAAAAAAGACCGGCCACTCCTGATGCCGAAACGGCGATCCCTGTTTCACTTACATTCAACCGGTACCCCTCTTCACCAAGGGCCGAAAGCGACGGGTCAAGATTGAGGCTTATGTCGCGGTTCTCACCTTCATCACCCGTAACATCGAAAGGATAACCCGTTGAACGCGAAAGCGTTTCCGAAAGATATTTTCCCGTTTTTTCCGCATCGGCAGGCGCCAGGATTTTCGAATCATTGCTTAAGGTGAAGTATTTTTCACCAAACGACACTGAAAGCGGTATCGGAATAAGGGCGGGTGTTTTCGAGGCTTCATTAAGCCTGGTATCCGAAACACACCCGGACGCAATTACCAGTAAAGCCAAAAAAAGAAAAATGAATACAGATTTTTTTATCCTGCTGTTGAATTCCATGCATTATCCTTATTTTTTTTAAACTGTAGATTATTCATTCTTTTGCGTCAAGCTGCAAAAAATTTTACTTGATTCTTAGCTCACCAGGTATTCAAGCGCTTCCGTGTTACAGGCCTTCTGTTTACCGCAGGAAACGCCCATTCCCATTTCTCCTTCAGACTTTAATCATAATATGACAATTCACTTTCAACAAGGTTTTTTTACAACCTTGACTCCAGGGCGGTCATCCCTTATCATTTTTATATGATGGAAAAAAGTCTGACAATTGGCTTCCATTGTGAACGATTGATACGTCAGGGTTATTTTGCAGAGCTTTTGAGCGGAATTATGGATGCAACCGCCGAAGCCGGCCACAACCTGCTGATATTCCCCGCCATTGGATTAAATGCCCCGGATCCGGATGCCGCCCGGTTCAATATCGTATTGGATTTTACCCCCCATTCCCGGATTGACGGCTTACTGATCGCATCAGGGATGATTGGCAATTATATTACACACGGGGAATTGAATGCGTTTTATGAAAAATTCCAGCCGTTACCCATGGTCAGCATAGGGATCCGGATGAAAAAAATTCCGTCGATAACGGTCGACAATTTAAGTGGAATCACCCAGGCTGTTACCCATCTTGTGACCGTACACGGGAGGAAAAGAATTGCCTTCTTAAGCGGACCTCAATCAAACGAAGAAGCACTAGTCCGGCTGGAGGCGTACAGGTCCAATCTCAGGAAACACGGTTTACCGGTTGATGAGGAACTCATATATTTCGGCGATTTCAGGTTTCAATCAGGTTACGATGGGGTTTACAGCCTTCTTAAAAAAAGAAAAATCCAATTCGATGCGGTTATCGCGGCAAACGATGAAATGGCACTGGGGGGAAGTACTCTTTTGAGCGATATGGGATATACCGTCCCGGATGATGTGGCGGTAATCGGATTTGACGATGCCGAAGTGGCTCAATTGAATCTCCCCCCGATCACGTCCGTCCGGCAACCCGTCTATGAACTGGGCGGAAAGGCATTAAAATTGCTGCTCAATATCATAAACGGAAAGGAAAACCAAAGGGATATCATCCTCCCGACACAGCTTGTCGTGCGCGAATCATGCGGCTGTCCGAGCCGTTCCCTGGAAACCATTAAGCACAATGTTGTCCGTGAATGCCAGGGAAACAAGGCGGTAAAAAAAGAAGAGCTAATTGAACGAATGCTCACGGCGGCGGCCGTTACGGATAAAAAAGGACTCAGGAAGGTTATCAACCGGCTGGAGGAATTAATCACCGGCAGGACACGCACATCATCACTCCATACCGATGTTTACAATCTTTTTCAGGATTTTCTTCTGAAGAAAACAAATTCGGAAAAAGACATAAATAAATGGCACATCCTCGTTTCATTGTTGAGGGATTATTTTCTGCTTTGTTCGAATTCCAATCCTGATGATATTCCGCTTATTGATACCGAATTTCATAAAATCCGATCCCAGGTTATCCTTGTCATACACCAAATACATAATTCGCGCCGGAATCAGCTGGCCACGGATTTCAATGAACTGACGAATATCATTACCAAACTTAATTCCAGTGTTGTGCTTACCGGGACATTGAAAGCCATCCAATCCGACCTGCGGCGCATTGACATCAACAGCTGTTGCATATACCTCTACGAAAAGGACGATACGGATTCACGGCCGGCCAAACCGGCAATTCCCGAAAAGGCGGAATTGGTCATGGCCTTTGCCGATGAAAACCTGTACGCATTATATCCCAACGGCGGAACACATTTTATAAGGGACATATTCCCGAACCCCATACCGACGGATAGAAAGCATGCCTATGTCATAAAGCCGCTTTTCTTCATGGAAGATCATTTTGGCTTTATGATATTTGAATTGGGGCAGACTACGGGTATTATCTACGAAACGCTTTGGCTCGAGATAAGCGCCGCCTTAAAAACGATTCTCCTGTTCCGGGACCAGAAGGCGGCGGAGGAAAAACTGAAAAAGGCATTGAACGACCTTGAAGCGGCCAATAGGAAATTGCACGATTTATCACAACAGGATGAATTGACGGGGCTGTATAACCGGCGCGGATTCATGATTTTATCCGAAAGCAGACTCAAGCTCGGGAAAAGGCTGAAACAGGCCGGGATACTTTTTTACGGCGATCTTGATAATTTAAAGGAAATAAACGACACATTCGGCCACCAGGAAGGTGATTGGGCCATTGCCCAGGCAGGGTACGCATTAAAACGCCTGATTCGTCCCAATGACCTGCTTGCCAGAATAGGCGGGGATGAATTCCTCATCCTGTGCATGGATCCCAAAAAGGATTGGGTTGACAATTTCAACAAGAATATCGCTGCAGAACTGGACAGTGTGAATGCCGCATCCGGGAAACAATTCTCCCTTTCCATCACATTTGGCTCGGTACTATTCCGGCATGACACAAACCTCTCCGTAGACAAAATCATAAATCAGGCCGACATCCGCTTATATGAACAAAAAAAGAGTAAAAAAGGCGGTAGGGATAAATGACGCCCCTTAATGAACGCCCGACAATAGGATTTATGACCAATAATGTCTCCGAAGATGGGTTCGCCGCCCAGATGTGGCCGGGAATCATGGAGAAGGCGAAAGACCTTGACGTGAATGTGATCGCTTTTCCCGGTGATCCGCTCAACGCGCCGGACATGTACGGCCGGCAAATGAACAGAATATACAACTATGTGAATGATTCGAACATCGATGCCGTTATTATTGCGTCAGGCATGCTGAGTTATCATATCGGGGTGTCCGCCCTTAACCGTTTCGTCGAAAGCCTCAAGCCACTGCCCGTTGTCAGCATATCCGAAAAACTGGAAGGCACGCCCAGCATTCTCGTGAACAACACGGTCGGCATGAAAAATGCCGTAAGCCACCTGATTGAAATTCACGGTATAAGGCGGATTGCCTTTATCAAGGGGGTGGAAGGGGTCAGGGATGCCGATGAAAGGTTTGCCGCATACAGGGAGGTTCTGCAGGATTACGGGATTGCGTATAATGAGGATTATGTGTTTCAGGGCAATTTTATAGCGCCCTCGGGTATTGAGGCGGTAAACAAATTCGTCCGTGAACGGGACGTCCGGCCCGGAGCCATTGTCGCGGCAAACGACGATATGGCCTATGGGGCCATGGAACAGCTTCGAAGGCTGAAAATCGAGGTCCCGAAACAAATGGCCCTTACGGGATTCGACAACAACAGGGAAACGGAATTTCTGATACCGCCACTGACTACGGTGCGTCAGCCGGTATACGAACAGGCCGTCATGGCAGTGGATATGGCAGTCAGGCTGCTGAGGGGGGAAGAGGTGCCCGAAAAAGTGCTGTTGCCCACCGAGCTTATGGTGCGGTCCTCATGCGGATGCATACCCCGGCCGGTTACACTTGTCGGGGAACCCGTGAAACCATCGATTGAAGGTTGTGACAACATCCCGGAAACAATAGCACACAATCTGTCCGCCGTCTCGGCGCCGTGCCCGGTAGACAAATCTGAATTGCAGACCCTCACAAGGCACCTGATGGAATCATCGCCGGACAATCCTTCGGAGAATTTCCTCGAATCCCTCAGGAAATTACTGGTACGGAGCAAGGACAGTGAAAAGGAACTCATGAACTGGCAAAGGCTGATCATTCTCTTAAGAAACAATCTTTTAAACATCCACAGGGCGGAACGGGGGATTATTCCCGGTTTCCTGGAGGATTCCCTTCAAATGGCGGATATTATGGTGGGTGATGCGATTGAGAGGGAACAGCTGCTTTTGATTTTGGACCAGCGGCAAAAATCAATTAAAATACTTGAAATGATAGAACAATTAAGCCGCACCTTGAATATGGATGTTATATTCAATTCCATCAAAAATAAAATCATCCCGGCTACCGCCATACGGTATTTATTCCTTTCCCTCTATGACCTGGATGCCATAAACGAAGCTGAAGTAAACGGACTGACATCTGCAAGGCTTCATTTGAGGATTGCCTGCCGGGAAAACGAGGATTTGCTGCAGGGAAAATCCTCCATCACCTACCCGTCCCGGTACATTATTCCAAAGGAATATTTGCCCCGTTCCGAACGTTTTACAATGATACTGCTTCCCCTTTTCTTCATGGAAGACCAATTCGGTATTTTCCTTTTTGAATACGGTGACTTCAGCTGGAACCTTTATAACACCCTCTGGCATAGAATCTGTACTTCACTTAAAAGTTCCCTCCTGTTCTCCTCACTTACCAGGGCGGAATCAAAATTGCTTAAGACAAAGGAAGAACTTGAAAAATCAAATAATAAGCTTGAAACCATTTCCCAAAGGGATGAATTGACGGGTCTTTTGAACAGAAGGGGATTCCTTACCATTGGCTCACAAAACTTAGATATTGCGGCCAATTTAAAAAAATCGGGCCACATGCTTTTTATCGACATGGACGGTCTGAAAGCAATCAATGATTCTCATGGCCACGACGAAGGCGATAATGCCCTCGTGCAAACCGCCCGGATACTGGAAACAACATTCAGGGAAACAGACATCATTGCGCGGCTTGGCGGTGATGAATTCGTGGTCCTCACCATCGACACAAATGAACCCTTCATCGAGGTGGCAAGCAATCGGCTCAAAAAGAACATTAAAATATACAACCAGTCATCAGCAAAACCATACGCCCTCTCCCTGAGTTTCGGTTTTATTTTTTTCAATGACCCGCATGCCAGAACAATTGAATCACTTCTCAAGGAAGCGGACCAAAAACTTTATGAGCAGAAAAAAATAAAAAAAACGGGAACGTCAGGCGAATAAAACCACCCCTAAAACAGTGGAACACCTGGAACGCCCATTTTAGTATGGACAGGAATATACCCGGATTAAAAGAGCTGTCCGTCATATTTACGGACAGCTCTTTCAAGAAAAAAATCAATAAATTTTTACAGCATGTGCTTCTTTGAACGGATCGGGGCATAAAGTGGTGACATCAACCGTCAATATCCCATTGTCATAAGCGGCCTTCACATTTTCAGTATCCACTTCGCATTGAAATGCGAATTCATTGAAATAATCGCCATCGTCCCTGTGGGCGATCAACCGTACCGCGTCTTTGATAACTTTTAAATGGATTTTGTCCTTATCAACACCGGGTATTTCATAGGTAAGACGCAAAAAATCGTCTCTTTCATCTTCGGCGCAATCACAGTTGCAGTCAATGTCAGGATCCACCCAGATCCTCTTTTTATTACCATTCTCTGACATAATTCACCTCCTGCTACCTGAATTCAAGCTATTAAATACAGGGTAAATGGTCAAGAGAAGTATCTATTGGCAATAAATTTCTTGACAGCTAATGACCGGGATACCTATACTTTTTACAGGGAGGATGCAAAACATATGCTAAAAAGGAAATATATTGTATGGGTAACACTTGTAATAATGCTATGCGTTTTTTCGCTTCAGGCTAAAGACCTTTATGTGCGGCCGGGCTCTTCCGGCGATGGAAGCCTGGCAAAACCGTTCAACGAAATTCAAAAGGCCATAGACAATGCTTTCATCGGCGACGTCATCCACGTGGCCAAAGGGGTTTATACGGGAAAGCTGAAAGTGGGTTACCTTATCATCGATAAGCGCGGCCTGACACTCGTGGGGGGCTACAAGGACGGAAAATTCTCGGAAAGGAATCCCTTTAAATACCCGACGATCATTTCGGAAGATCCCAAATCGAAAAACTCATCCTTTGACGGCGCGTATATACGCGTAAAGAAGAGCGGCAGCATCGTCGATCACCGGAGTACAACGGTAGACGGTTTCTGGTTTGACCGGAAAGGCCAGAACGCGTACGATAAAAAAGGCAATTTGTCCGTACCCCTTTCCAGCAACATGGAACCGGTCATCGTATTCGAGCACATGGATTGCCACATACTGAATTGCGTCTTTGCCAATACGGCCAATTACGCGGTCAGGCTCACGGGAGACGGCAGCAGCGTTGAAAACAGTCTCTTTGTCAATGTCAATTATGCCGGAATTGACGTGTTCGGCAAGGGAGACCTGATGGGTGAAGGGTATCCCCACCCGCGCATAACGATCAAACAGAATACGTTTGTTTCAGTGTGGAACTGCTGCAGCCTGGAGCGCGGCGCCGGTTCTTTCATCATGCACAGCGGCAGGGCGGATATAACGATTACCGGGAACATTTTCCACCTTTCGGCGGGAAACGAGGCGTCCATGGGTTATACGTTCAAGGATGAACGGAATTTCAACGCGGAAAAATGGATCCACTTCATGAATAACTCGGTTTCCCAGATGCGGGGCGGGGTGGCGACAATCTACATGACGGACCTGACGGCAAGCATCAATATCGATGCCGTCTCCGATCTTGAAGAAACGCACCTTGAAGCAGCGGATAACGATAATGAGGCGCCAATATACAAGTTCGACAAGGCCTGGTTCAAACGCTACGTCTCCGTCATACCGGACGACGATCCTTCCAACGGTATGGTTGACATGGACCTGTATGCTAAATTGAAAAAAAACGCTGGCCTGCCCTCAAAAAGCGGGATTAAACTACATGATAAAAATCATGGCACATGGTATCCCTTTGAAAATATCCTGAAAGGAACATTCTTTAACCCCGGGAACGACAGCCTTAAAGGCAGGGGTGTGCTGGTCGATGGCGATTTCCCCATTATGAAAGGCATCCTCATATCCGGCGCCGAAAGCCCGGAAGACGGCACAACGGACGTTTCAACAGCGGACAGGGAATATGAAAAAACCGACTGGGAAACGATCTGGAACGAGGGCGACTCCATGATCGGTCAGGCAGTGGAATTGGAAGCGTATTACATGGGCTGGGACACACTCTTTGTATCGGGATTCGGTGATAAGGCGATTCCCTACATGGAGGGAGCGGATAAAAGCAGCCATAAAATACTGAAACTGAGAAAAATCGCGGCCATGAACAAGGATGATTATCCTTTAATGGGTTATATAAAACTCGGTTCCGCGGCATTGGACTACGTGCAGAAAAAGGCCAAAAAGGCGAGTACGGACAAGAAAAAGGCCAGCAGCTTTTCCTTTGTTATTAAAGGCGTCATAAAAAAAGCGGGGGCGAGGATAAACTTCGGCAAGGGCCCGCAAATCGTCATTGATATTGATGCCATTACGGCAAATTAAAATTCATTCAGTAAGCTTATCCGGGCCCCTGCATTCCCGGCAGAATGCAGGGGCTTTTTTTTTTACTGTCATGAAGCTTTTTATTTTTCAGCGAATACCGGAAATATGTGGTGAAAATTTCATAAATCACGATAAATATTAACAAAATACACATCTATTTTCTAAAATAGAAAGCTTCGTGGCACTAATTAAATATTAGTAAATCTGTCATAAATTTATAATTTTTAGTACATTGAAAACAGGAAAGGAGAATGACATGAGTGACTTATCAGTTAATTACCTGGGACTTGACCTGGATAATCCTGTCATCGCCGGTGCTTCCGGACTGACTTCCAACCTCACAACCATAAAAAACATAGAAGACGCGGGGGCGGGGGCCATTGTCTGTAAATCCCTCTTTGAGGAAGAAATACAGCTGGAAGCGATGAAACTAAGGAAAGAATTGAGTGAATACAACGAAATCCATGCGGAAATGATCACCACCCATCCCAATCTCAGGGAAAAGGGTCCGGAGCAGCATTTATTCTGGCTCAGGAAAACCAAGGAGGCTGTTTCCATTCCCGTTATCGCAAGCCTCAACGCCGTCAATGAAAACACCTGGATCGAGTACGCCAAGCTGATCGAACAGACAGGGGTTGATGCCCTGGAACTGAATATCAGTTCCCTGTCCTCTTTCCACCTGGAATCGTCCGAATTCATCGAGCAGGCGCAATTGGATCTGTTGGCCAGAATCAAAAACAAGTTGAAAATCCCGGTCAGCGTAAAAATCGGGCCGCTCTATACGAACATTGCCAACTTTGTCATGCGCGCCGATCAATCGGGAATTGCCGGGTTCGTGCTATTCAACCGTTTCTTCCGGGCGGACATCGATATCGATCACAATGAAATGGTCTATCCGTTCACGTTCAGCCAGAGCGCGGACAGCCTCCTGCCGCTGACGTATGCCGGGATACTCTTCGGCAAGGTTTCCGGATCCATCTGCGGCAGTACGGGAATATTGAACGCACAGGACGCCGTTAAACTGATCCTTGCCGGGGCGGACGCCGTCCAGGTGGTAACCACGCTGTACAGGAACGGGACATCCCACATAACAACGATCCTTGACGGGATAAGGGAATGGATGGAAACCAGGGGATACGGGAAAATCGATGATTTCAAGGGCAGGATGAGCCGTGAGACGCTCAGTAAAAAAGACAGCCGGGCCTACAGGCGGTCGCAGTATATTAAAATGCTGATGCAGCCTCCGGAAGTGCTTGCCGAACAGATCTATTAAGTCAACCGTCGAAGGGGACGGCTTATTGTTTACTTTAAGTGTTCGAATGCGGTATTGTCAAACTGGAATGCCCGGGCTGCATGTAGCCCACCGGCGGCGCCGCTGAGTGAAACGCCATAACACGAACCTCTTCAAAATCCGGCTTCACCGTTTCCAGGAGGAAAACGACAAACGCCCTTACCTCCGGTTCGGAGGCGGGACCCGTTCCGCCAAACCCTTTCACCGTACGCTTCATGTCAAACGCATCTGCCAGCCAGTCTTTAGATGGAAAATTCCTGTTCAGGTCCACCTCGTGCGAGTTCAACCGCCGTTTGACGGCAATGCCGTCCGGGTTGAGTGCGGGAAGAAAAAAAAGGGTGAACGAACCCGGCACAAGTTCGGGATGCGCAGCGTATTTTTCCCTCAGGGCATCCACGCATAGGAAAGTATTAACCTCTTCGCCGTGAACGGCGCCTACTAGAACGCAGGCCGTACCTTTCCCGAATCCGACCCGTGTAACGGTCAACTGCCTGTTTTCAACTGAATGCCCGATCACAAGGGACACAACCGCGTTTCCGCCGGTTTCCAGGGCTGACATGGATGTAGAAGCTGATAAGGCGGTCAAAGCCAGTACCAGGGAAGAAAGCCGGATTATATTTTTATGACACATAAGCACCTCTAAAAACCTCCTCTTAGAGCCGTCTGCCGAATCAAAATCCTTTTTAATAGGGGTTTTTAGAGGTTGCCCAAGATAATTCAATAGTTTTAAAAGTGCCCACACGCTAATTACCTTCGGTCATCTCCAGACGCATGGGAATCCACTTGTCCGGGTTGGCCATGGTCTGGTCCACCATACCGAGGTTCACATCAGCCGTCACTTCGGCGAACATATACTCCCTTCCTTCGAAGGCAATCCTGGCGCCGGTACACCGCACGTCAAGATGAACGCCGGCTCCCGCATGACTGTATTCCAATGAGACGAACAGCACCGCATCGATTCCGAAATAATGAAGCAGGGAGATGTAAAGAACGGCCCGGGAGTCACAATCCCCTCTCCCGCTCAGGGCCGTATTGAAAGGCGACAGGATATCGGAGATGCTGTTTATCCGCACATATTCGAATCCCTGGACCCAGGACAGTAAAGCCTGTGCCGTTTCCAATTGGCTTTTGCCGGCAAGAAGGGTTTTGAACAACCCGTAATAGGGGGCAAGCCGACCGACATTATCCCTGTAGATCATCCTGAAAAACCGGTTCCATGCCTTTAAGCTTCCCTTGGGATAGGCGGAAAGAATAAGCGCCTCCCGTTCAACAACGAGCTGGGAGGCTTCTATTTCGTTCCTGTCAATCTCCACAAAATATTGTTTCCCGTTTATGGTAACGGCTGTATCCTCAGCCTGTGGTCCCGGGTGGGGATAAAAAAACTGGCTGACCGGTCCCGGAAGAACCCGCGATTTTCTGTCTATGGAGAACGAATCGAGCACGGAAAGGATATACGGGGCATACGCATCATAGGACGCCGCATCCACGTAGGCCATGAGGATAAAATCCTTTTTTACCGCCGAGACATCATCATTGATGCAGATAAAATATCCCCTGGCATCCCCTCCGCCCGCGGCAAAGGTGAGATCGGCAATGCAGGCATCCCTTCCGTTGTAGGTAAAAAACGCCCCATCCCCGCTTGTTTTCAGCTGGGTCTTGATATGCCGGAAGATACTTTCCACATCCGGAAAAGACGTCCCGGTAAAGGTTATGACCTGTAAAATGGCCTTCCGTGCCGGATCGGTGAAACTGACGGCGGAAAGTTCGCTCGCATCCATCACCTTCCACCCTTCCGGAATGTCAAGAAAATAATCCCGTCCCTCGACAGAGACCTCTTCACCGGAAAGACCTGTCAGCAGGAATAAAACCAGGTATATGCATAAAATTAATCTTGTTTTCATCTTAACCTCTAAAAGTAATATAGCACGAAAGAACGGCTATAACCGGATAAATATATTACTCCGTTATATTATCGGCATTAGCCGGTTTCATGCGAATGGATATTTCTTGAAAGCCGATGTTCTTGATCCGGCTATCTCATCTTCCTTCGGTGTCCTCGGTGTTTATGGATTTGAAAACTACCCCCTTGATATATTACCTAACCGGGCTATAATAACCTTCGTGGAATACATATATATTTTCCTCGGCGGTGTTTTTATTGTGGGGTTTATCATTCTCAGTTATTTTAATAAAGGGGATAAAACGGAAAAGGATCATTTTATGCCTCTTTTGCAGAAGGTGGCCGTTCAATTCGGGCTGGAACGCACCGGGGATCACCTGTACCCGGCCATAACCGGCAAAGTCGGGGATTTTCCTGTGTTTATCAAAAAAAAACTTGTATCCCACGAGGAGATAAGCGTTTTTACGCTCACCTACGAAATATTGCTGCCGGAGAAAAAGCTCCCGGCCTTCTCCATTTCCTCCGAAGGTTTTATAACCGAATTTAAACGGTACTTCGGCGTTGATGACATTCAAATCGGCGACCCTTATTTTGATGACATTGTGCGGATAAAGGGGAACGATGTTACCTGGCTCCTTTCAGTATTGAACAAGCCGGTCCGCGAAATGATCAAGGACTTCATGCAGTCGGCTTACTCCGGTTATTTCAGCATAACGGAAAAGGCATTGAACCTCTCCATTGAATTTATGGCGATGGGGTCGGCAAAAAAAATATCATTAACCCTTGATATGCTTTTGGAACTGGCAAAAACGCTTTGCCGGGGAGAAAATGCCGTCGAGGTAATAAAAAACAACTACCTGACCGAATCAGAGCAGGGAGTGAAGTACAGGCTGCTCGATGCGTTAGCCGATGCCGCCGTTAAGCTGCCCGCCGATGACCCCACCATGACGGCCGCACTTGAGGACAAGGACCCGGTAATCCGCTTTAAAGCGGCGCTCCTTCTAAACACGGGAAGGTATCCTGTTATAAGCAATCTCTATGAAACGGGAACGCCCTCCTTGCGGAAACTGATAATTAACCGGCTGAAGGAAATCGGCGACGGCAGCCTGATGGAATTCCTGCAGGAACGGCTGCCTGGTGAAGAAAGCATTGAGGTCAAAACGGCCTTAATGGAATATTTCAGGGAAATGGGTAACGACAGGGTCGAACCTTCACTGCGTAAGGAACTTAAAGCGGCACTCACTTCAGAAAATTCCCCGAACGATTTAACCTATGCCAGGAACATTATCCGGGCACTGAAAAAATGCGGGACATACGAAACCATCGAACCGCTCCACAATATACGTCACTTCATCCTGAAACAGGACGCCGCCGAGACGATCAAGGCCATCCGGGACAGGATCGGTTCGGGGGAAGAGGGCTGGCTGAGTTTTGGAAAGGCGACAAACACGGAAGGCTCTCTTTCTTTTATTGAAAAACATCAAAAAGACATAAGTGATAATAAAAAACCATTAACCTAAAAAAAATCGTGTCACCCTTGCCTTTTTCATTCGATTTCTTTAAAGTCATATTAACTCGTAATTCGAAGAGGGGAGAAAAAATCCGTCTATGCTGGAAAATGTATTACAAAAACAGAAGGTCATGCGGAGGGTTCTCCTGTCTTTACTGCCCATTTTCCTTTTCGCCGGCTACCTGTATGGTTTCAGACTGTTGATCCTGGCGGCGGTGGTGTTCCCCGCCGGGTTTCTCTGTGAATTCCTGTTTGAAAAATTTACACGGAAAAAAAACGCCACGGAAGCGGTTTTTGTCACCTGCAGTCTCTATCTCCTGTCCCTTCCGCCGGACCTGCCCTGGTGGATAGCATTGATTGGTATCGTGTTTGCCGTGATGGTGGGCAAGGAAATTTTCGGCGGTTTCGGCAGGAACATCTTTAATCCCGCCATTGCAGGGCGTCTCTTCATATACATCACCTTTCCCGCCTTCATGACCGAGGGCTGGATCTCCGCCGGGAACTTCGGGATCGATGCCGTGACCCTTGCCACCCCGCTGCACGAACTCAGGATGGGCAGCGGAATAGACCTTATCCCGATGATAACGGGCATCAGGCCCGGTTCCTTCGGGGAAAGCCAGATCATCCTCATCCTCCTCGCCGGCATTTACCTGATAGCGACAAAATCGGCAAGCTGGATAACGATGCTTTCCACCATACTCAGCGGTATCCTCCTGACATTCGTTCTGGATCTTTTAAATGTACCGGTAGCCCAGGGCACACTCCCCGCCCTGTTGTCGGGCAGCTTTCTCTTTGTTGCCGTTTTCATGGCCACGGACCCCGTAACGTCTCCCAAAAAGCCATTGGCGCAGATGTTGTTCGGTATCATCGTCGGTGGCACCACGGTCCTGATTCGGTCATTTTCACTTTTCACCGAAGGGACGGGTTTTGGCGTTTTCCTGGGTAATACCTTTGCGTCATTGCTGGATGAAATTACGGGAAAAAGGAAGAAAAAATGAAAAAAGGCATCATTTACACGGTCCTATTTTCCGTTATCATTTCTTTTCTCTTTGTCCTGGGGCTAACGGCGGTGAATGAAACGACAAAACCCCTGACCGAACGCAATGCACGCCTTGCTTTGCGGAAAGGTATGCTGACGGCGTTCGGTATTCCCTATTCAGGCGATGCCGAGGCTTTTTCCCTATTTGATGACAAAATCATACAGAAGTCAGTACAGGGGGACACTCTTTACATTTATAATGAAAACGGGTCCGATTATTACGGCATCCGGATTTCGGGAAAAGGCTTATGGAACACTATCACCTGTGCCCTGGCTGTGGACCAAACCGTTTCAAGAATCAAGGGTGTCGCCGTTATCAACCAGAGTGAAACACCCGGATTGGGCGGGAGAATAGAGGAAACGGCCTATACGGATCAATTCCGGAATGAAGCGATCGGCCCGGATATGAAAATCAAGTCCGTTCAACAGGGGGCCTATGATACGGACCACGAAAACGGGCAGGTGGACGGGATAACCGGCGCCACCGGGACATCCACATCCATGGTGGTTATTGTCAATGATGGGATTATGTTACTCAAAAAGTACCTGGGAGAAAGCAATGAACAACAATAAACCGATGGCCATTGCCAAAAAAAACCTCTGGACCGAAAATCCCATTTTCATCCAGGTCCTCGGCATCTGTTCCGCTCTTGCCGTGACGAATACGGTGTTGAATACGCTGATAATGACAATCGGCGTCGTATTGGTGACGGGGTTCACCAATCTTACCGTCTCGCTCCTCAAATCCCTGATTCCCAAAAAAGTCAGGATGATAGTCCAGACATTGATTATCGCCTTTTACGTTATCATGGTCGATATAATTCTCCGCGCCTATTTACCTGATATATCCAAAAGCCTCGGCCCCTATGTGGGTTTGATCATTACAAACTGCATTATCATGGGAAGGGCCGAAGCGTTTGCGCAGGGGAACGGACCGATCATATCCTTCTGGGACGGCATCACGTCCGGTGCGGGTTATATGCTGGTATTGCTGCTCGTTTCCGTTATCAGGGAAATATTGGGGTTCGGTACCATCCTGGGGATCAGGATTTTACCGGATACTGCGGTTACCTGGACTATTATGCTGACACCGCCCAGCGCATTCTTCATCATTGGTTTCCTCATCTGGGCCGTCAAGACAATCATGCAGAGGAAGGAGAAAAAATCGTGACTCCCGACATAAATCCAATCGTTCTTTTTTTTGCCTCTGTATTTACCAGCAACATTTTACTGGCCAATTTCCTGGGTATGTGTTCCTTCATCGCCATTTCAAAGGATTTCAAATCGGCCAATGGTTTGGGTCTCGCCGTCATCATCGTACTCCTGATCACTTCCGTGCTGAACTGGGCGGTTTACCATCTCATCCTTGTTCCCTTGAACCTCGAATATCTCAGGTTCATCGTGTTCATCATCGTTATTGCGGCATCCGTTCAAATTCTTGAGATGGTGATAGACAGGATCTCCCCCGCTCTCTATATGACGCTGGGCATTTTCCTTCCCCTTATTACCGTCAACTGCGCTATTTTAGGTGTCGTGCTTCTTCTTCAAATACGCAATTATTCCTTTGTTCAATCCGCTGTCTTTGGTCTTGGTTCAGGTATTGGGTGGTGGATAGCCATCATCAGCCTGGCCGCCATCAGAAAAAAACTGGAAAAAGCGCCCATTCCCGCGGGTCTGAAGGGTCCAGGTATAACTTTCATTACCATAGGTCTCATGGCAATGGCATTCATGGGATTTTCGGGAATACTCAGCGTTCAATAAAGGAGGTACACCGTGATTCCCCTGATTCTTATAGGACCCCTTTCCGTCAGTATCATTACGGGATTGCTGGCGCTGCTCATCTCTATAATGGATAAAATAGTGAATAATTATGGGGAGGTGAAGCTCGATATCAACGGCGGGCAGAAAGTGCTGACGGTGTCAGGCGGTTCCACGCTCCTTTCAACCCTCGCGGAACAAAAAATATTTATCCCTTCCGCCTGCGGCGGGAAAGGTACATGCGGCACGTGCAAAGTAACCGTGACTACCGATATCGGACCCCATGCCGCAACCGAAACGCCCCTCCTGACCGGGAAAGAAATAAAGGAGAATGTCAGGCTGTCATGCCAGGTCAAGGTAAAAAAGGATCTCAGCATACAAATTCCCGAGGATCTTTTCGCCATCCGGCGTTTTAAAACCACGGTGGAATCAATCGTTGACCTGACACATGACATAAAGGAAGTATACCTCAAGCTCGATGACCCGCCGGAAGTGAATTTTAAGGCTGGCCAGTACGCGCAGTTCATCATCCCGCCGTACGGGAAAATCAAGGAGAGCACCCAGCGCGCCTATTCCATGAACTCCACACCGCAGGATAAAAACAGGCTGGGGTTCCTCATCCGGCTGGTGCCGGGAGGCATAGCCACCACGTACGTGCATACCCTTCTGAAAACTGGAGATAAACTGGAGGTCATTGCACCGGTCGGCCAATTCAGGCTGCACGAATCAGGGGCGATCATGCTCTGTATTGCCGGCGGTTCCGGGATGGCGCCCCTTCATTCCATCATATTCGATCTGGTGAACAGGGGCGTTACCGACAGGCAGGTGTGGTACTTTTTCGGGGCCCGGAACAAGAAGGAACTCTTCTACTTTGAGCGTTTTCAGGAACTGGAACAAAAATGGTCCAACTTCCATTTCATCGCCGCGCTTTCCGAACCCTTGCCTGATGATAATTGGAAGGGTGACGTCGGCTTGATAACGGATGTTCTGGACAGTTACCTGAAAGACAAAATCAAACCGGATTTTCCCAAAGAGGGATATTTATGCGGCAGCCCGGGCATGATTGACGCGTGTATAAGGGTCCTGAAGGCACATGATGTGACCGATGAAAACATTTTCTATGATAAATTCTAGTGCGGGGAGGAAAAGATGAAAGAGTCACCGGAATTAAAAAAAGCCAGGCGGAAAATGACAGCCGGCGTTATTACGGCTGAAGGATTTCTGGGCAATGACAACAGAACGCTTTCAGATATTATCGGTAATGATGAGGAAACCATGGAAGCACTTCATCTTGACTGGGAAAAAATCGCCGCAGTCCTTCGGGAGCTATTGGAAAAGGGACTGGCAGGTCTCGGAAAACAGGTTGAGGTCGGGGACCTATGGACCATTGTCGCCGATGACGCGAGGGGAAAGTTACCCTGCCCCTTCGGAGACGGGATGCATAAAAAACAAAGCATACTGATTACAGATAAATCTACGGGCAAAAAATATTTAATAAACGATCTTACCGTTCACTTGATAAAGGCGCACCATTTTCTTCAGGGTAAAGGCTCGTCCCACAGGATAGAACCTGCGGACCTCAAACAATTTTCCTGATTTTCCTAATTCTCTTTCAGATAATTATCGTCATACTCGATTTCAAAGCGGAGTTTATGCCGGGCCTCCTCCTGTGCCAGGATTAAAAACAATTTGGCGATTTCCGCTTTTGTAACGATGCCCGCCAGATCATTATACAGTTTAAACGATTTCTTTTCTTTTTTCATGGCCAGAATCAGGGCCTGCTGATAATCCAGGTCTTCGTCGGCCGGCTCATCGACCATGTATTCACCAATATCCAGGTTGGTAATTTTCTCGTAAGGGAACACGGCGGCAGAACCTTCCCTGGCAACAAGCAGTTTCTTTTTATGCCCCAGTTCTTCATTGGCAAAAGAGGTGAAGAGGGTTTGAATTTCGGCGTTTTTCTGCTTTTTTGCCAGGCCCGAATAAAAATCGTAGGCTTCTTCTTCATTTTTAATGGCGAAATCAAAAACCTCGTCTATTGATTTGAATTTATTCATAGATTCCTCCTTATCACCGATAACGTGGTGAAATGATACTCCAGGGAGCCTGAAATTTCAATACCCTCTCAATCATCCCAGGGCAACATCCAGACCCATCATAACGGCAAAACCGATCATCGTGCCTAACGTGGCTATATGCGTGTTGCCGGAACCCTGCGATTCCGGTATGACTTCTTCTACCACGACAAAAATCATGGCGCCGGCCGCGAATGCCAGGGCATACGGCAGAATGGGCCGCATGGCAAGCACGGCAAAGGCGCCCAGCACACCGGCCACGGGTTCAACGATACCTGACAGCTGGCCGTACCAGAAGCTTTTCAGACGGGAGAATCCTTCCCTCCGTAAAGGAACGGAGACAGCCGCCCCTTCGGGAAAATTCTGCAACCCTATGCCGATTGCCAAAGCGATTGCCCCGGTTAACGAAGCCGATTCTATTCCCGACGCCACCGCCCCGAACGCCACACCGACGGCCAATCCTTCCGGGATATTATGAAGGGTTATGGCAAGGACCAAAAGCACGCTTTTTTTCCATGTCGTTTTAACCCCTTCGGCATGATCCATTTTTTCACCAATATGCAAATGCGGCATGATCCTGTCCACGATTCTCAAAAAAACGGCTCCGCCCAGAAAGCCTATAATGGGGGGAAGCCACGGAATCATGCCCATGCTTTCGGCCAGGTCGATGGAGGGCTTTAACAGGGACCAAAAACTGGCGGCAATCATGACGCCGGCGGCGAACCCGAGCATACCGTCAAGGACGCGCTTGTCGATTGTTTTGAAAAAGAACACCATGCCGGCGCCGAGGGCCGTAACAAACCAGGTGAAGCCGGTGGCGCACAACGCCTGCACCACGGGATTAAGTCCGGCAAAAAAATCAATCAGCATCCGTTACCTCCTTACATACATACATCGCCGTAATTTTCAAAATCTATCCAGTCCGCGCCAAGGCTGCCTTCCGGCAGGTTCCCCCGGCTGTAAAAACCGAGTTTACCGGCAGACAGGCAGGGCTTTATCTTTTTCCAGGAAAGCTCCGTCTCCACCGCGCTCACGAACAAGGTCTGGTTGCCGGCGAGGACATCGGCGATCAGTTTCTGGTACGCATCCGTGAGACCGCCTGCATACTTTTCGCCGAAACAGAATCGCAGCATCGTATTCGTCATGTTCACGTCGCTGCCCGGCTCCTTTCCCGTTACATCGAGAATGATCCCTTCAGAAGGCTGTATCTTGAAAATGATCCTGTTGGGGGGAATGGTCCCGAACCCGTCGAACAGGAAACCCTGCGGCGGTTTGAAGACTATTCCGATTTCCGTTCCCCTTCTGGGAAGGGCCTTGCCCACACGGAGGTAAACGGGAACCCCGTTCCACCTGTCGTTATCGATGGTCAACTTCAATTCGGCGTAGGTTTCCGTCACGGAATCAGGCGCCACCCTGGGTTCGTTCCTGTAACCCTCGTACTGGCGCCTGTGGCATTCACGGTATTCGACGGATTCTAAAGCCTTGAGCTTGGACGCACGTATATCTTCGGCTTCCAGGCTGGCCGGTCTGTCCATGGTAAGCAAAAGGAGGAGCTGTGTCAGGTGATTCTGAACCATGTCGCGGATAATGCCCGTCTTGTCGAAATAATCGCCCCGCGTCTCCACGCCCAGCGTCTCGCACGCGTTGATCTGGATGGAGTCTATGTACTTCGAATTCCAGACCGGCTCGAAGAGGGAATTGGCAAAACGGAAAACCAGGATATTGAGCACCGCTTCCTTTGCCAGGTAATGGTCTATCCTGAAAAGCGAGGTTTCGGGATAACATTCCAGCAAACCCGTGTTAATCGTTCTGGCCGATTCATAATCGTAGCCGAAAGGTTTTTCAATGATCAGGCGTACATTTTTCTCGAAGCCTTCCGCGCGGATGGCCTGGGCCGTTGTCAGGTAGACTTCAGGAGGCAGGGCCATGAAAAAAACGACCTGTTCAAAATGACCTTTTGATTCGATATAGGCCTTCAGTCCCGTCAAGCCCCGGTGATAATAGAAATTTTCTTTAAGGGGTGAATCACCTTCAAACCTTTCCCTGAACGACGAATCAGTGAATTCGGACCTGCCCGTGCCCACAACAATGGAGCCCTTGCCGATCACACCCGTTTCATACAATTTGAAAAGGGCGGGAACGAGTTTCCTTCTGGCAAGATCGCCTGAGGCACCCAGTATGACTATGGCAAATTTTGAAAAATCTATCGGCATATAAGCTTTTTTAATTGGTACCGGCGGGAACAAATGCTTTAAGACATTATCCCCGCCAATAATTCATTCCTGGACTTCAAAATCCTCTTTGACAGCACCACATACCGGGCAGACCCAATCATCGGGTATCTGTTCAAAGGGTGTTCCGGGCTCAACGCCGCCGTCGGGGTCGCCGACAGCCGGATCATAAACCCAACCGCAGACAGTACAAACATATTTCTTCATATATCACCTCTTTAATGACGGTATAAATTCGGAACAGGGCTTAAGCCCCGCCCGGTCGTCTACCAATCTTATCCATTTTTAAAATCATTGCAACAAAGTACCGCAACAATTCTCAATATTCATTGAGAATTGCTCAGGAAACCGTCCATCGGTTACCAGTTTTCGGCCTTTATTTCAAAATAGGCCTGAGGATGGGCACAGGCCGGACAGGAATCCGGGGCTTCCTCACCTTCATGGATGTAACCGCAATTCTGGCAACGCCAGACAACCTTTTTTTCCTTCTTGAAAACAGTTCCGTTTTCCAGGTTGGCGCACAGAGCGCTGTATCTTTTTCCATGGAACCGTTCCGCAACACAGACGGCATCAAATACCTTTGCCACCATTTCGAATCCCTCTTCCCTTGCTGTTTTGGCGAACGAGGGATAAAGGGTGGTCCACTCATGGTTTTCACCACCTGCCGCCGCTTTTAAATTTTCGGCTGTCGTACCGATCTTCCCCGCCGGGTAAGCGGCCGTAATCTCGACATCCCCTCCTTCAAGGAAATTGAAGAACCGTTTGGCGTGCTCTTTTTCCTGCTCGGCCGTTTCCTCGAAAATTTTTGCAATCTGTACGTATCCGGCCTTCCTGGCCTGTGATGCAAAGTATGTGTATCGATTACGCGCCTGTGACTCGCCTGCGAACGCAGCCAGCAGGTTTTTTTCGGTTTTTGTTCCCTTAATACTGCTCATGTATCACTCCTTTTTATATGGTATAAAAAAATAAAAACATTTTTAACAATTGTATTGTTCCAATAATACCGCGGTCTTGTCAAGATTGCCCGGAGAACCGCTGGTACTGACAATGGATCGTACTTTCCCGGGGGAAATCAATTTTTTCCTGTTCAACCCGGGGTGAATTCCGAGCCTGGTTAGGGAAAAATCAAACCGGACAGGATCTTTCGGATCGATCACCCTGAAAGCCTCCGTAATCTCCACAACCGCCTTAAGGTCCGCCTGTTTTCGCCTGGTTATACCCAGACTACGGCAAGCTTTGAGAAGATGTATGTCCACGGGGTATAAAAGCTTTTCCGGTCCGATTGATGTCCAGCCTCCGGGGTCCACGCAATCCTCGCGCACCATCCATCGTAAAAACAGGTTAAGGCGTTTACAGGCACTCCCGCCGGCAGGCGAACAAATGAGTGTTGTTAAATCACCTCCTGCCATTGACCTGAATTCGTTGGTGAAATATTCCTGGGCTGCAGGTAAATCGCCGTTTTCCTTTTTCAAGCCTTTCAAAAAGCATCCTTCCAATGACCCGCATGTAAGAATCATATTTCTCAAGCCTTTAAAAAAAAGGGTTATCTTTTTTCCATTAAAAAAGCGGTAATACATGCGGCCCCATTTCCTGTCTATATCCCGGTCGGAGAGGGAAACAAGGTCCCTGTACGGGGAAGGTATTTCCCTGAGAATGCGGTAAATGAAGTTCAAAATTGATTGAACATTCCCAAGGGAAAAACTGGCGGCAACAAAGGCGGCAATTTCCCTGTCACGTACGTCCTGGAATATAAGAACCGTCTCCAAAGGGTCCGGATGTATGAATTCCGGCCTGTGGTAATCGTAATAGACTTTTTCCACAAAAAATTTAACGTTTTGGAATGATTTCATATTTATTGAAAATAAATTATTTTTTATAACTTCATTGGTCAATAAAATAGTAAAAAAAATGAAAAAAAATTACAAAACAAGTTGACTATTTCATTTATTACTAATACTATCGTTTTAGTAAGGTATTGAATATGAAATTGTCAAAACGTACACGGTATGGGTTACGCTTAATGATTGAACTGGCGCTTAACTATAATAAGGGGGCCTTGAATCTTAATGAAATTGCCAGGCGCGAAGAGATTTCCCTGAAATATTTAAGCCAGATCATCATTCCGCTGAAAAATTCCGGCTTTGTTCATTCCATCCGCGGTTCATCCGGAGGATACATCCTCTCAAAACCCCCGGACGAGGTAACGGTCTATGACATAGTCACCATTCTGGAAGGGGAAATGGATATCGTGGAATGTATAAATGATCCCGCCCTCTGTGACCGCAATACGTATTGTACGGCCCGGAATGTATGGAGCCGTTTAAATCAATCAATTGTGTCCCTGCTGGAGTCCATTACACTCAAAAGCCTGGCCAGGGAAACGGAGATGAATTTTAAAAAGAACGTTATTGTGTACCATATATAAATTGGAAAGGAGTTTTTCATGAAAATAGCGGAAAATATAACGAAATTAATAGGAAATACTCCCCTGGTCAGGCTGAACAAGGTTTCAGCCGGTACGGGAGCGACAATTGTGGCCAAACTGGAATTTTTCAATCCCTGTTCAAGCGTAAAAGACAGGATTGCCATCTCAATGATTGAAGACGGCGAGAAAAAGGGCCATGTAAAACAGGGTACCGTTATCATTGAACCGACAAGCGGCAACACGGGTATCGGCCTGGCGTTCGTCTGCGCCCAGCGCGGGTATAAACTGATTCTTACAATGCCGGAGAGCATGTCCATTGAAAGAAGGAAACTCCTTACCCATTTCGGCGCCGAACTGGTACTTACCCCGGCCAAAGAGGGAATGAAAGGAGCGGTGCAAAAAGCCGAGGATCTCGTAAAACAGACTCCCGGCTCTTTCATGCCCCAGCAGTTCAAGAATCCGGCCAATCCCGAAATTCACAGACGGACAACCGCCGAAGAAATCCTCAAAGACACTGACGGAAAACTGGACTTTTTTATAGCGGGCGTAGGAACGGGCGGAACACTCACCGGAGTGGGCTCTGTTCTGAAATCAAGGAACAAGGGAATAAAAATCGTTGCGGTAGAGCCGGCCGAATCGCCCGTGCTTTCGGGCGGGGGTCCTGGACCGCACAAGATACAGGGCATAGGCGCCGGTTTTATACCCGACATTCTTCAAACGGATCTCATTGACGAAGTTGTCACGGTAACAAGCGAAGAAGCACATGCCATGGCTGTCAGGCTGGCACGGGAAGAAGGTATATTAGCCGGCGTGTCCAGCGGGGCAAGCACGGCGGCGGCATTAAAAATTGCCGGCAGGCCGGAAAACAAGGGCAGGATAATTGTAGCCGTGCTCCCTGACACGGGGGAACGGTATCTTTCGATCTGGTAGAATACTTATTTACTTAAAGGAGAACAAAAAATGGGAGACAAGAAAAATTATAAATTCGAAACATTGGCATTACATGGAGGACAAAAACCCGATTCGGATACATTGTCAAGGGGAGTACCCGTGTACAGAACTTCATCGTACGTGTTCAAGAATACCGAACACGCGGCAAACCTATTTGCACTGAAGGAACTGGGAAACATTTACACGCGCATCATGAATCCCACACAGGCCGTCCTGGAAGACAGGGTTGCCCTGCTGGAGGGCGGCGCGGCAGGACTGGCCCTTGCATCCGGTACTTCGGCCATTTTCTATTCGATAATCAATCTCTGTGAAACGGGTGATGAAATAGTCTCGGGAAACAACCTGTACGGCGGATCCTACACCATGTTCAGCAGCATCCTGCCGCAGTTCGGGATCACGGTCAAGTTCGTCAAACCGGATAACCCTGCCAATTTCAAGGCCGCTATCACGGAAAAAACAAAGGCTCTCTATATAGAAACGATAGGCAATCCCGTCCTTGATGTGACGGATATTTCGGCAGTGGCCGATGTGGCGCATGCCGAAGGCATACCGTTGATAGTCGATTCGACGTTCACCACGCCTTACCTCTTAAGGCCCATCGAGCATGGCGCCGATATCGTGGTTCATTCCCTGACAAAGTGGCTCGGCGGACATGGTTCGGCGATCGGCGGCGTTGCTGTGGATTCGGGAAAATTCAAATGGGCCGATAATCCCAGGTTCCCTCTCTATAACAAGCCGGACCCCAGCTACCACGGCCTCAAGTGGGCGCATGATCTGGGCGACCTGACGCCCCTTGCCTTCATACTGAGAATGAGGACGGTCCCCTTAAGGAACCTCGGTGCCTGTATATCGCCGGACAATGCCTGGATATTCCTCCAGGGCATAGAAACTCTGCCCCTTCGGATGGAACGGCATTGTGCCAATGCCCTCAGGATAGCCAGGTTCCTCAAAGATCATCCAAAGGTATCATGGATAAGGTATCCCGGGCTGGAGGAAGACCCGTCCCATGCCGTCGCCGTCAAATACCTGAAAAACGGATTCGGCGGAATGGTTGTTTTCGGCGTAAAAGGCGGTAAAAAGGCCGGCGAAACACTCATCGAAAACCTGAAACTTTTTTCACATCTGGCGAATGTCGGCGACGCAAAAAGCCTGGCTCTCCACCCGGCCAGCACGAGCCATTCACAATTATCGGAGGAGGAACAGCTTTCCTCCGGGCTTACGCAGGACCTCGTCAGGCTTTCGATCGGACTGGAACATTCGGATGATCTTATAGCGGATTTGGAGCAGGCCCTGGCCTCGATATAACTATGCGGGAGGCCTTCACAGAAAAGGGATTATTGATTATTTTTATGGATACCATAAGGGGAAGTAGCGTATGATTGTAATACCGGAAGAATATCATATCAAAAAGGACCTGGAAAAAGCCCAGGTCCTCTGCATCAGCCAGCAGCAGGCCATGAGGGAAGACTTAAGGGCCCTGCGTATCGGCATTTTGAACATAATGCCCCAGGCGGAAGCTTATGAATTCAGCCTGCTCCAGCCTTTAGGCTGTTCGGTCATGCAGATTGAACCGGTCTGGGTACGCTTGAGATCACACGTCTATTCGAGTACCAACCAGAAGCACCTGGAGAACATCTATGTCTACTTTGAGGATGCCATTGCCAAACAGCGTCTCGATGCCCTTCTCCTTACGGGCGCGCCGGTGGAGGAAATCCCGTTTGAAGAAGTTGCCTACTGGGATGAATTGACACGGATTTTCCGGTATGCCCGCCGGAACATAGCGTCGACATTCGGCATCTGCTGGGGCGGGCTGGCCCTTGCCAAATTCCTGGGGATCAACAAGACCGTATTTCCCAAAAAAATTTTCGGGGTATACGAAACACAAAATTTAGTGCCGAATCACAGGATAACGGGCAACATGGACGACGTATTTTTCTGCCCCCAGTCAAGGCATTCCGGCATACCGGATGACGTGCTGGAAAAGGAAAGGGACAAAGGCACCGTCAACCTGCTGGCTTATGCCGGCAAGGAAGTCGGTTACACGATTTTCGAGAGTACGGACAACCGGTTTCTCATGCACCTGGGGCATCCCGAATACGAACCCCAGAGGTTGATAGACGAATATGAACGCGACAGTAAAAAGGGTAGAACGGACGTGGAGCCGCCCGTGAACTTTGACATAGCCAAACCCTTGAACCGCTGGCGGGCACACAGGACAGAGCTTTTCTCTCAATGGATCCGCTTTGTCAAAGAAACCACCATGTATTGAATCCTTCAATCAATAGATTGGCATTCCGGACCAGGAATTCCCCGCCATCAGGTTTGAAAACCCATTGAACATCTGCGTCCCCATATAGCTGGTCATCATCATGTTGCTTAGCCGCTGCTGATCGATCTGCTGCTTTGCGATATAAAAATCGTAGAGGGTTTTTTCCAGGCTTTTTTTCGTTTTGTTCCACTGCCGGTCCCATTCCTTCTTTGCTATCATCGTATACGGTGTCGTTCCCGCAACCTGGTTCACATGATCCCAGACGAGGCAGGTGAGCGTACCTCCCTTGAGAAAGTAATAAAGGTACAGAACGCTTTTATCCTCCACGAAAACTGTTTTTATGAGCGTTACCGGACGGTTGTCCTCCGTGTAATAGACTTCCACGGCCCAGATAATTTCATTGGTCAGCGTCGTCTCTTTCCCGATGGTGCCGTTTTTCAACAGGGCCCACAGGTTTTTCGTGAACAGGCCCGTACCGTCCCGGTTAAGCCTGAAGCTGGATATGAGCACCTTGTACTGGTTGATGAGCACGGTTTTATACGCTTCCAGGTCCACAAAAACCCATTCATCGGCAATATCGTAATCTATGTAGTATTTCTGGCTCTGCGGATGGGTTTCAAACCTTGCCGCATTCTCCCTGAAATAATCGAATATGGTCTTGGTGGTAAATTCGATTTTCTTGACCGCCACAGACTTGTTTGTCGCTTCATTGACCACGTAGAAGTAGCCCAGAAAATCCTTCCCGCCGCTCTTCTCCAGTTTATCGTACGAATAAAAGAACCAGCAGGCTTCCTTGAAGTAGCTGTCGTCGTACGGAAGGTCCACGTTGGGGACCTTTACCAATGTATCTTTAACCCACTTATTCCCCTGCTTTACCCTGAAGGCGAACGTTACCGTATTTCCCTTTAAACCGTAGACATAAACGTCATTAATCATAAATTTGAGGCCGAGCTTTCCCTGGTAATCGCTTTCTTCCCATTTTATGTCGCCGATGCTGTTTTCCTGGCCAAATATGGCAACCAATGGAATAAAAAGCACCAGGCAGACCCAAAACACTCTCACATATTTCATACCGTCCTCCCTCATATCAGGATAATCAATGAGATACCAAATTTCCAATGAATTACTATCGGGAATATATGAGATGATTTATTTAAGCTTCAATCAGGAATTTTCTTGGCTTCGTTCAGCAGTATCTGGAGCCTTTCCTTGTTGACAAGCTCAACGGGACGGGAGGTAACGAATTCCTCGGCCTTCGGGGAAAAATCGGAACTGGTGATGATAGAACCCCGGCTGATGCGCGCCACTTTCATTTCCTCTATGAACCTCCGGATAAGCGGTTCATCGATCCGTTCGGCAACCCTTAAAAACAGGATGAGCTTGGGAAGCTTCTTGATGTTGCGCCATTTGCTCGATTCCTCGTCAATGGCCACAACCTGGCAGCCATTGCGCACGGGATTGATGTCCTGCACGGTCAATCCCATTGCATACACTACTTTGCGGCACATACCGATATAATCTTCGTTGGACGCCGTCAGGTAGTCCTTGACAAGGTCATCGGTCCTGAATTCCTGGTATTTGCTCAATTTCTCACCGACATCCCTGAATACCGCTTTAACGGCATAAATTTTTTCCCATTGGTCTATGGCTTTATCGATGTTCTTGGCCTTCTCATACGCCTGGCCCAGGTAATACCGGGCATAGAGGCTTATCGTATCATTCTCCTCCTCGATCATGGATACGGCCCGCTCCAGGTCTGAAATGGCCCCGTCAAAATTACCCAGAAGGAGGAAAGAACTTCCCCGTTCCACGAGCACCCGCATCCGCATATCGGCATCCTTGACCGCCTTGTCAAGATAATTCAATGCCGCGTTGTAATCATGGTTTTCCTTGCAGATTTTACCGAGGAAGAAAAAGGCTTCGCCCGTTCCCGCCCCAAGGCTGACCGCTTTCTCCAGTTCGGCCTGCGCTTCTATGTATTGCTTGCGGTTGAAAAAAAGCCGGCCGAGCCGCAAATGGCCTTCCGCATTACCGCTGTCCATTTTTATTACCTTCTGGTAATAGGCAAGGGCCACATCGGGTTTGTTCCGCTCCTCGAACAGCTCACCCGCCAGAAGCAGATATTCGGTATTGTTCGGCTGAAGACGGATAAGCATCAAATATTCCTTCAATGCCTCCTCGGCCTGCCCGAACTGGGCGTACATTCCGGCAATTTTCTTCCTGAATTCCGCTTCAGGACAAATACTGGAAAACTTGGAAATCTGGCTCACTATTTTCAATTCCATGAAGGCAAGTTCGGGTTTCTGGTCACGGGTATAACATTCGGAAAGCAGGTAATGCGCCTCGAAATTGTTTGGTTCCTTGGTGATCATCCGCTTCGCCGTCCTCAGGGCCAGACCGAGTTTATTCTGGTCCATCAGCCTGATAAGGTAAGAGACACGGAGCGGTATCAGGAAAGATTTAAGCGCAAAGAACAATCCGCCTGCCGCCACAAGGCCTATGGACACGTAAATAATGATGTTTTCCCACATACTAAGAAAAGCTTAATTTATTTAAGTGCCGCTGTCAAACAGGGACGCTAAAAGAACTCTTTATGGCGTAACTTTTTTTTTCAATTTCCAGGGCTGCGCAGGAATCCCGGCTCTACTTCGCTTGCCATCACACAGGACCCAGAATCGCTGACCCCCTGCAGTACCCAGAAACGCAGTAGCGTTTCTTTAGTAGCGATCTCAAGCTCAGATGCCGCCAGGCTTCCTGCTCCGCCCTCCAAACATAAAGGCACGCCATAAGAAATCCTTAAATAATGATAAATTAGTTAACAAATATATTTTTTAAATGATATATATTTATGGATACACCATTTTATACATCCGATAGAAAAACACTATTTCGTTTTGATGCCTCGTACGTAGACAAAAATCGCTACTGCGATTCAGTGTTCTGTGGGTAGGCATGAAGAAGTCGAGGTCGTCGAGTTTGGGCTGGCCTCTGTGGGAAAAAGAGGTGGGCAAGCCTCTGGCAGGAGAATTTCTCGCAAAGATTGTTTTATGTTATAGAGGTTCTGTTTTTAGGTGAGTCTGTATGAAATCGAAGGAAAATACTTGGATATAAATTTTTTCATTGACTCAGATCCTGATATCTCTGAATAGCAAACTATATGATTACGTATACATTAATATTTGAATCAAATAATACTAAGCTTTATTAATTTAGTATTGTTTTTGATACCGCCCGATATTTAGTCAAACGAATACCCGCCGAAAAAAATTTCGTCCGGTTTTCCGTTTTTATAGACGATGATATACACGCCACAGCCGCGCTCGATATCGTCCCAAAAATCATGATTTCGTTCAATTGTTTCATGCGTCGGCATCGTGGTATCAAAAAAGTATTCAAGGTCTTCTTCGGAAAAAGGTGAAACGGCGCATGGTTCCATGCTTTCGGAAATATGGGTAATGTCCAGGATGCTTGCCGTGCCTATTTCACCCATTGACTCAATAGCCTCATCAATAGAACCAGGGGCTGAGGCACTTCCCCGGTATTTTCCCGACCGGAACACCTGTTCCTTCAGGTCGTGGAGCGCCTTTTTTATGTCATCCTGGTGCGGTACAAAATATTGCCATACTTCTCCGCCCATCCATATCCCTCCTTTCAGATCAAGTGGTGCGCTTCGAGTAAATTCCTGATATGACCGCCGGGGAGGTCGCTCATTAATTCTTCCCGTGAAACGCCTAAAGAAAATAATATTCGATGTGAAAGGTTTTGAGTTTTCCATAATGTTGTTGGCTCTTTCCTCGCAGGGCCGAATTTTTCCCCTACAGAATCAAAAATATGCCAGAAATCACAAAGAACAGAAAAATATTTTTTTTTATCAAATATAATCCATTGGTATGTATTCAGGGAAAGCAGGAGCAACATAGACCATGGTTCCAATAGACAAATATCAAATAAACATTCAACAGAACCCTCATTAGGATTTTCTCTATGCAATTTATCCCTATATTTCATCATTTCTTCGGAAAATAGACCGGGGTAAATAAATTGTGCATCGCGCCAACGAGGAGATGGAGCATCAAGATATATCATACCTTTTATTGAATTTGTATCTATACACTCACCCTGTGATAAATCCTGAAAAGTAAAGTTATCCCACGAATATTTTTTAAACAATAACTTGACGACTGCACGGCAATTCTTTTTTACCTCAGGGTATGTTCCGTATAAAAATTTTGGTACCTTCATTTATATTATCCTTAGGATATCAATAATTCTCATTCAACACCTTAAAATTCAAAAGCCTTTTGTAGAAGTGGGGGAAGAGCCCAGCCGTAGGCAAGAACAGCCGGAGTAAAATACACAGCGGCAGTCGCTAATAACACACCGGCCGTCATTACACCGGACACCTGCAGCTGGCCAATCAGATAAGGAGTGGCAAAATCAGTGCCCATATAAATTGAGTTCAATTCTGATATTGTGTTCAAGGTATTCAAAATAAAAGTAGCATCCGAAACTAAAAGGGCATAGACAGGCACGAATTTGTTATATTTCTTTAATTTCTCAAGGAATTCCCTGAACTTTTCAAGAGCTACCGCCTTCGTAAGGGGCACTCCTTTTTCCGTACGAATCCATTCATACAATATTAAACCTGGAAGGACAGAAGCGAACACAACATACCCTCCAGCTGCACTCACAACACCGATTGTTCCCGGATCTCCTACTGGTCCGGGTATAAAGAATTCATCCCGTGCAGTATTATAATCGGGGTGGATGAGTTCAGAATTTAATATTAACATATATAACCATAGTTGACCAATACCATTGATGGCATATTTCACCGGTTTTATCTCATATATATGTCTAGGATGTTTTGAAAGATTAGTAATATCCGGTTTAAGATTAAGCACATCCGTAATAATATTCTTGGGATTTGTAAAATCTCCGGATAATATTCGTTTCAAAATACCAGAAAGTGGATAATAGTTCAAGTAGACTTCTTCACCATAGTGCTTCTCCTCATAATATTGTCCTATTCTATCATGCGCACTAGTACCTATATAATATGGATGGAGTTGTCCTTTAGGTCTATTATATTCTTCATTTCCAAACTTGTCGAAATCTTCACCTTTCTCATCAAATTGTTTATCATCAAGAGTGACCTTTTCATTTGCCGGATCGAGGAATGAGTCAAGACCAGAAGCATTATATACATCATCAAACTGATCCATATAGTTCTCAATGCCGCTGCTGCCAAGAATACGTCCGCTGATTTTATCATGGAATAAAAGCCTTGCCCCATAGAGCCAGAGATCTGTTTTATCTCCTATTTCATCATCATCATTCCACACCTGTTCAAAGTTTTCATAATCGGAGGCTGATATTTGTCCGATATTTTGGAGGCCTTGAAGCATGCTTTTGAAAGAACTCTCGAGTTCTTTCATCACGAAATCATTAGGCATGACGGAGAGGAATTGTTCCTCCGGCGCGACACAGGTTACGGCAGGGTCACTTTTCAGCCCGAACCTGAGCAGATAGTCATCTCCACTGAGTCCGGTGCCATCGGTACCTACGGAAAATTTATCGTATTCAGTACCATTTTCGCTTCTGAATATCAATTTTTTATCACGAACAAACAACCGGCCGTTCGAATATGCGGGGGTATATTGTTTTATAATATAATACTGGTCTGAGATAGGAACCAATGCCTGAACATAAGTTTCATACGGGATATATGGGCTCACGTATCCCTCAACCTGGATACTAGATAAGTACAGAAGTTTTTCCGGAGCGGTTGTCCGCTCGAAGGTACATAACAGTATGTCATCGGCACCATCAACATCGGCATACAAGCTGACTCCACAGCCGTGGTTTGTCAGAAGGTTAGATTTACCTACTCCCATATCCTCATATAAAAATCCGAAATCACGCGGCGGAAGCGGAACAACTTCATTGTTTGCGTCCCTTAATTCTATTTCCTTGTTATCTGAATCATACGCAGTCAAGTTTATTTCTATTCCACCAAGATGTTTATCCCCTGACAGGGGTATCCAATGATTTCTTTTCCAGATTGAGGACCCGGCATCCGGAAGGGCGACATTCACCCCGATTTTATCAACTTCCCGCACCACTTCAAACGGGTCTACGGCCCCACTTATGCCCGTGCTGCCGTTTTGTTTCAATTTTACCAGCCTGCGGATATGATAGCTTTCAGGCGTTACCGAAAAGCCGCCGAACATATTCGGGTTGGATCCCCATGTTCCGAGAGTAACATGCTGAAATCCTTCACGGATGGACAGTACGATTACCTTGTTCCAATAATCACGGATATCGCTGCCAAAGGCGGGTTGTTCGTCCCATAAGAAACCAATAACAATTCCGATATGAGGTGATTCACCGGTCGGACCGAATTTAACCAGTAAATCGCCTTTTTGTATAAAATGGATATCGGGAACGAGTATGGTATTTCTCTCCAGATCCGAATTCTTGAACCTGTATGGTGTGTTGAGGAAGCTGTTGTTGCCCTGGGGATAATACGTGGGTTTACCGTTTCGTAAACCCTTCAAGGGAACCGTATCGATCTGGTCTATATCCGAATCCATTTGATAAAAGCCGTCAAGAATTTTGGTGGTAGGTTGATTCAGGGCGTTTACGATATTATCAAAACCCGCCATTGACAATGAACCGATGAGAAGCCCGAGGGAATCGACACCGGCAATCTTATCCGGACAATACAGGCTGTCAATTTCATTTTTATACTTTTCCGGATTTGCTGGGACAAGTCCTGGCAAATAAGGTTTGGAAGCCGGAACGCCCAAAATGGCATTGGGATATCCCGCCCCTCTGTATCGGTAATTTCCCGGATCGATAGATAGAGAGATGTTCTTGTCGACCTTAAAGATATCCAATTCATTAATGTAGCAGGAATTGTAGTTTTCAATATTATAACCGTCAAGTGCACGTGTCGTATTGACCCTGGCGAAGAGATTTCTTATCGAAGCCTTCTTGCGTAAATTTTCCTCCGGGTAATCGGGAATTGCCGCAAGAATTTTTCCTTTATAGTGATCGCGTGCATTGATCTGCTCGCTCATTTTATAGGCAAAAGTCCTTGGGCAGTCTATACCCCATAGAGAAAAAGGAAGGGGATTACCCAGGCTGAATTCGTTATCGGCATCAACAAACGGGGTGGTAAGAAGCCTTTCATCCGATAATTTATTACACGCTTTCTCGATGCTGCCATAATCGATTTCGGCAGTGAAATTCGGATCCGCCACAAATTGCGAGGATATCACCTGAAATTCCTGGTTCAGATAGGTGGAATCCTTGGTGGGATCCGCACTTTCTTCCCATACAACCAGATTTTTAACCCGCATATTCGCAGACAGAATAATGTTATAAAGATTTACGTCCTTGCCTTCCGAAATGTCATAACCAAAACCGAAATTGCCGTTGCTAAACAAGGCTGCGTGTTTTGTTGTGCTGCTGATTAAACCAATATTCCGATCGTAATTCCTGCCGAATGGAAGAGGATTGCCGTCAAAGACACATAATTCCGATACATTGAAAAATTGGGCCTTGGTGCAGTCCTTAAGATTAATGCGGATACAATTAAGAATTTCCGTTTTCGGGATAAAATACGAATATGCCGCGTGCTCATTAATTACCATTGAATTGTCTTGAGAATAATACGGGGATGCCGTTCCCGTTCCGGCAATTCCATTGATTACCGTCCCCGAATCATTCATACCGTAATGTATGAATCTCCCGGGTGTCCGTGGATCGGTAACATATTCATTGAAATCGGAGCTCTTGAGAACACCGGTCGTTCCGTCCGAAATCGTATATTCGATCTCGAACAATCCCTTATTTAAATCATCTTTGGTTGCCCAATAATTGTCCACGTAACCGCGAACAAGAAGTATGCCGCCCACGGTTTCGGGTTTACCGAAACGTACATTAATACCTATCGGGGTATCCGGATTATTGCGAATAATATGCAAATTAGGAGCGCCACTGCCTTTTTGAATCCTTTTGTCAAAAATCCATTGTTTCTGGACTTCAGAAAACTGGCCAGTTGAATTCTGTAAAAGTATTTCCGTAATTCTTCCGGGCTGCCATGCTATATTCTCGGCATTCCAAAGATCTATCCGGGCTAAACGAATTTGTTTGCTGACATTCGATTCCTTAACACGGCCGATCAAATAGAAAGACTCCGTTTTATCCCCAATATTCAGATAATGTACCTGCTTGGGAACGGAGGGATCATGGATGCCCGTACTCTCTTCAGGTGTGCCGTAATTTACACCCGCCTTAATGTAGTTTGAATTCCTGTTTCCCTTAACGGTGATCCAATCCTTTATAAAACGGTCATAATTGATGTCATAAACCGGATTACCCGTTGAACTGATGGAAATGGTGTTTTGAGCAGTATATGGCGTGTATTCAACACCCCATGTCAGGTAACGCATGGCCATCTCCGCTATTCTTTCACCGTCCGTATTGATTGATGAAGAATCAAAATCATCCTTGATTGATTCATATTGCCTGTAATCATAGCTGCAATATCCGCTCAATTTTTGCTGAATCAATAAGGAAAGTACAGGCTTATTTACCGTATAACAGTAGTCAAGGTACACCATTGTATAGATGTTCCTCTGATTCCCATAAATTGCATCAAGCGTATCCTGCCCCAGATCCATGTAAGGGAGTTTTATGTCGGGCCTGTTATCCTCTTCTTTTGATTTGAAATGCAGTAGAAGGCTCTTCTTCAATTCATTTTGAAAAAAAGCCAGGTTCTTATCACTGTAAGCATCATGGGTAGAACGGAACATCTGCCAAAAGCCCGGACTGCCAAAAAGGTTTATTAGGCAATATTCATCATCTTTTTCACCGCCGAAAGCTTCCTGCCATACTTCAGCTATATCAACCACATCCTTCAGATAGAACTCCAAATACTCCTTTACTATCTTTAAATAAGGACTCGGATCCAGGGAAGTATCCGCCCGAATTTCATCCTTAAATAGAGTCCCAAGAAATCCTAGGGCTTTTTGTACATAATTATAGGTTTCCGGTCTATAATGCAGTTCGAGGTACTTATCAACTGCTGCGAAAAGATCCCTCTCGCCACCGAAAAATTCTGTCATGAATCGGATTTCGATTCTCATGTAATTATATCCGCCGTACTTCGCCTCAAAAAGCAGACAATCCAGGTGTTTCTCCTGGTCATATTTAACCCATCCCATTTTGACGGTATCACCTGAAATCCTAATGGAATTCAACACGGCCACTATATTATCCGGTATCGAGATTGAGCTTTTTGCGACACCAATAAACGAAACCATGGATTTGAGCGGATCTTGATCCGCAATGATCTGATCATTCTTGCGTGTATTGGCAAACAGATAATCAAGATAGGCAATATCGGCTCTGTCGATTATTGGAGACCCGAGATAATTTTTATAAACACCGTCTTCCTTGTAAACCATGTATGAAAAAGCATGGGACTTATTTGATCTGTTGAACACGGCCCGCGATTGACCTTGACTCCATTCAAGCTGAACAGGTATATCAATTAATTTATCCTTGTCAAGATAAAACCAGGCATCCTTTGAAAGGGATTCCTTACTGCCGTTTGCGTAAAGATTGAATGCACATGCACAAAATAAAATAAAAAGAATTGTTTGTGTAAAGACGCCATTAATATTCAATTTCATTTCCGACCTCCTTTCCAGTCGTCCTTCTCATGTTTCTTCTTACCCGGCTTTCTTCGCCCGGGCGGACTCTCATCCGGCGGCTTTTCCCTAAGCCGCTCTATGGTCAGGCTCACTATGGGTAAACCCTCATCTCCCTTAATCGTGATCTTGCCGTCAGTGACGGTAAGAACCGTCTCTACCACATAAAGCCGTTCCCATCCGTACGTGTGTGTGGTAAACATGTAGTTTTCTATGGTCCCCTGGTAATCCTGCCACGGCAAGGCGGGGCCGAACACCGCTTTCACGCGGAAAACGCCGTTCCCGCTTGAGTAACTGAAGCTCCCGTCCTTTTTTAAACTTATATTCGAGTATTTATCCCAGCCATGGAACCGTTTGAATACACGGAATGTGTCCGACTGATCCGTATGGTCGACATTGAATCCGTACTGTTTACCTGAGGCATGGATTGTTTCTACTTCGCCAAGCGTGTATTCGCCGTTGGTTCCCCTGCCGAAAGCGATGGTTACGGGAGTCCAGTCGTCGACCGTGTAGAGAGTGTAGCTGACGGTCTGGGTCTTTCCGGGGAGTGATTCCGTTTCCGCTTTCAGGGTGATTGTTTGGGGCGTAGCGGGTGCCAAAAAGGTATCATCAGTAATGCCGGTCCAGTTCTTGCCGTCCGTACTGTATGCCCAGAGTATGTCTTCGTTGTCTATCGTTGCGCCCCTGGCATCCAGTGCCGTGTAATCGAGCACAACCGTGCTGCCACAGACTACCTCGGTTCCCGGTCCGGGATCTATTAGGTATACGTCAAATTCATTTTTTAATGTATAAGTTTCAGTCCTTACAGCAATTACATTACTATTAATATCCAGCGCTTCCACATTCAGGTAAAACGCTGAAGTTTTTTCAACAAACGGCAGAGTAAGAGTCCCATATGTTCCTGAAGCCGGCAGGGTGACCCAGTCCCCGTCAATTCTGTAGGACCACCGGTAGGTAACGGGTTGACCGGTTACCATGGAACCAATGTATTCCAAACTATCGTTCGGATAAAACACTTCTCCGGCTGAAGGTAAAATTATGGCCAGGTTGTTCGATTCGGCGTACTGCACAAATACCAGGTTCACCCAGCCCTGTTTCGCGTTCGAACCAGGTATGTTAACCTTTTCCCCTTTTATATAATGCCTTTTATAAACATCCGCACCGCTCTTAAAGTATTTTCGAGGTTCCACGGGATAATTTTTCTCAACCAGTGTCCATCCGGCCAGGTCGGCCCCGGACTTGGCGTGTTTCAGAATGTACACATCAACATCCACACCGGCCATAAAGGTAATAAAATCATCATCTTTCGCGTTTTTGTCTTCAAGGGAAAGCTGGATGAAATCGGCACCTAAAATATAAGACGGCAAGGCTTTGATTTCGTTGTTGCGCCCATGGCTGGGTGAATAAAGCGGGATACCGGGTTTAACGTCCCGAATGACCTTCCTATGGTGTGAAGGATAGTCAAACTCAAGGTCGCGAACCCATTCCTGTTCTTCGGGAGCGGTCACTTCAAAGGCGAGTTGTTTTATCTCACTCATTCTTCCGGACCCGTCAACGGCCCGGTAACCGATTGTATGGGCACCGGGTTGGGTTACTATGATAACTTTGTCGCAAAACATAAAAATACCATTATCAAGGCTGTAATCAATCCTATTAATGCCGCTTAACGAGTCGGAAGCGGTTAAGACTACTGCCGCCATACCCGGTATCTGATATAATCTCGCGTTCACTACAGGATCGTTTAGATCCAATTGTATATGAACACTCCTTGCTGTCTCTTCATTGCCCGCGGTATCGATGGCTCGATAAGCAAAATCATAACTGCCTTCCACATTCAAAGTAAACGCACCACCGTATTCCAGCCATTCACCTCCGTTGATCCTGTATTGGATCAGGGAAACTCCAGACAAGTCGTCCTGTGCCATCAGGGTTACCGTTACCGGTGACAGAAAATATCCATTGGTTCCTTGTGTTCCGGTTAAATTCAAGGTCGAAACGGGAACATGGCTGTCAATTCTGAAGTATACAATCCTGTCCTGTTCCTTCAACCCGGCACTATCCGTCCCGTACCAGAGGAAAGAGTATTGTCCTTCGGGGAGGGTTATGGGTCCTTCGTATAGGGTGAGAGAATTACTGCCGTACCTGTACCGGACCGCCTGAACATAGGTTTCAGGATCATACGATACAAGCCGTACCGTAGGCTGCGTTTTATAATACCCGTTCGTTCCGTCAGGTTGGGACGGGACGGAAACAAGCGCGGTTACCGGTGCGCTTATGTTATCCGGACCGCCGTAACTGAATACCCTTCCATCGGCAGAAAGCGCATACAGCTTTTCACCGGCAATACAAAGATCCAACGTTGGGATGTTCATTTGCCAGATTACGGATCCCGAATACCCGTTTATCGCTTTTAATCCGTCATCACCGGTTACAAATAATTTTTCTTTGGCAAAACCGATCTGTCCTGGCTGAATGGATTTTGTATAAAGGAAGGAAAGGTCAGTTCTATAAAAACAAGCCGTGCTGTAATCATTAAATACAAGCACTTTTTCGCTGCCGAATACAATTCTGCCTGAAACGATATTTGTTTCAATCTGTAAGGCAATCTGGTAATCCGGAGCAAGCAACGTTAGCCTGCCACCGGAAGTCAGGACGGCCATATTCAGGCTGTCTGCGGCTATATCCGTTATCGGGATCTGATCACTAAACACGGTTTGCCAGCCTGAATCCGTAAGTTTAAACACCGATGACCCTTCAACTTTGTGGCATACGGCATTTTGATATACATAAGACGCATCATACGGCAGGTTTGCCTGTATTTCGCTCAAAAGGGTCCCGTCCGACGGATCCACAACCATAATCGTATTGCCCGACTCGAGCAGCAATGTGTTGCCGTCCGTAACAAAGTTGCTGATGCTCTGCCTGCTCCATTTCATGTTACCCGTGAACGAATCAAGGGCTTTGAATTCGCTTTCATTATCCAGGCAGAAAAGCAGACCTGCTGAATACGCCCAGTTGCTGAACGATCCGGGTACCCTGTACATAAGGATTCCCTTATCCTTGTCAAGACCTGATATTTCCGTGTCGTTAAGCACGAAAATTCTTCTATAACCTGTCAGGATCTCTTTCGCGCCCGTAAAGGCATTGGAAATCCAGTCCGTTCGGTCATCCGCCGGGGCTTTGACAGGATTATAACGGGTATTGCCCGCATCCTTATTGTCATGCGACCAGGCATTTTCTTCAATTGCTATGCTGAATTCCTTAATGCGTATCCGGTCTTCAGCATCAGTTGCCTTTACGGTAAACAACGATATTCCCGGTTCAACCGGTCTGCCGGAAATGGTTCCGTTTTCGGCAAGGATTAAACCCGTCGGCAGGCTGCCGCTTTCAAGGGCAAATACAACGGTTCCAGACCCGTTTTCCGCCAATAACACAAACGAATAGTCGGTACTTTCCATGCCTTTGGGCAGTGCCTGTGTCGTGAAAGCAAAGGCATCACCGATCACGACATCAATAATCTTCGTGATTGTCAGGTCACCGCATGAACCCGTCACAGATATCGGATACGTTCCCGAAGCAGCCGTCGCAAAAGCTGTAACGGAGAGTTTCACTGATCCGTTCGGTGTAATTGTACTTGTTGAAAGGAATCCCATTATTTCCGGGTTATCCGATTCCATCGAGAGATAAACCGGTTCGGAATATCCGCTTACGATTATCTGGTTTTCAGCCGATTCACCCGCTTTTAAAACCATTTCCGTCTTTTCAGGATACAGGTTGAATCCGCGGTTTTTCACATAGAATATTACAGAATTTGATGTCAAGCCGTCCCTGACGAGAGTAACCTGACCTGTAACAGCAATGGCCGTAATTCTTGCCTTCACAAGATCCTTGGAATAATATTCAATCGGGAGTTCCGTTTCCCCAATCATGACCTTGCCGTTTTCTCCAAAACCGTATCCGTAAATTATAAGTTCGTCGCCGCTCATCCCGCTTAGAAGTGAAAGGCTGGATATATGCGGTGCGGGGTATTCGGCCGCAACGTTCACGGTTATTGGAAGGACATCACCCTGATCGGATATTAAGGTAAGTGTTTTTGTTCCCAAACCTTCCGTATAAGGTATCGTAACTGTCAGGACAGCTGTTTCTTCCACACCGATAATATTCCTGTTCAATACGGCACTCCAACCCGAAGGTACGTCGTGCACTTCAAAGGAAGCGCTACCAGTAAACCCTTCGGCGCCCTTAATGCCCAAGATAAATTGTGCAGATTCACCGGCCATCGCAAAGGTCTCTGTTTTGTAACCTATAACCACGTAGAAAGGCTCAACTACAGTTACCGTCTTGATTCCTACGTCACCATTCGGTCCCATTACCATGATTTCGTGTTCACCGGCCTGTACACCCTGCGGAATATCGGCTTTTAAGGCAAGACCCGTGTTGTCCGTTATGGCAAGCTCCGTTTCATCAAAATAAAGTTTTGTACCGGACAGGAAATTTTCCCCGAATACGTTTATTTCCGGTCCATCCAGGTTATTCCATTTTTCGGGATAGACCCCGTTAACGACTACTGCGGGATAAGCAAGCGTAATATTAAGCAATATTTCCGTATCAACATCCCTGTTGCCCCTGTTGGCGAATATCAATACGGCCGTATATGTACCGGGTACCATTGTTTCGTTCGGTCTAATTATAATTTTT
>JAFGKU010000219.1 GCA_016928415.1 Spirochaetales bacterium | reverse complement strand
GGATTGTGATTGAATTTAGATGATATTACAAATTTTAATCCTCTATGAAAGGAGTGAATGATGAATGCAATAAAAACCTTATATGACTCATTGCCGGAAACAATTATTATTCCAAAGGAATTTGTCAACCACAAAGCTGAAATTATAATCATACTTGAAGATGATGAGAATGCATCAGAGGAAAAAAATATAGTTAGTTACTTTGGCTGTTTGCCGGATTTCCCTGAAAGGTGTTGTCCGGATAATTATGAAACAAGAGAATCATTATGAAATATCTTCTCGACACGAATGCTTGCATTGGAATTTTAAAGGGAAAATCTTCCATCCTTCGTAAAAGAATAGAAAATATAAAAAATGCGGATATATGCATTCCTTCCATTGTCCGATATGAATTGCTGTATGGAGCTTATAAAAGCAATCAATCTGAGAAAACTTTGGAGAAACTCGCTGATTTTTTTTCACATTTTTCTAGTCTGGCATTCGATGATATTACTGCAAAAAGCGCCGGTAAAATTTGATATTTACTGGAGAAAAAGGGAACTCCCATTGGACCTTATGATTTGCCCATTGCCGCAATGGCACATTCAAAGAAAATGATTCTGGTGACTCATAACAGAAAAGAATTCTCGAGAATAGAAAATTTAGTGCTTGAGGATTGGGAAGAAGAGTAGCTGTCCTGGTTTTCAATAGCTTGAATCATCTCCAAGGAAATTGAAATTGACAGTGCCGGTGACATATTGATCGAGTGCCGCGAAGGAAGCGGCGTCAATCACTTCGTCGGAAGGAATACAAACACGCCACGAGAAGGGCTTTCACCTTCCCGACGCATGGTCCCCCTGGATGTAAGCGAGTTCCCTGTATAAACAAAGCGCCTGAATACAAGGTATGTTCCCCGGAAATTGATCAGGTAACCGACCTTAATCCTGGAGAGTCTCGGGTAATTGATGAGTTGAGCTTCCATGACAGACGGATTTCAATTCAGCAATAAGCAAGAAACGCTTTAGCGTTTCCGGGTCCTATGCGCTGGCTGTTGTGGACGACAATGTCAGCCACATAGGTTCCAATCAATTTACCCAGATAAAATAATTGGTATGGTTTCTGGCACTCAAAGGGAATTCCTGCCTTAGACAACCCTACGCAGAATGCTCCTGCGTAGGCTGATTCCAAAAGCCCCGGCCCCAAATGATTGTGAACATCAAAAGCAATCCCAATAACTTCATCTGATAGTTCTTTTAAGATAATGTCGTATATAATTAAATCCTTTTTATTTTGGCACGGACAACTGCCCCGGAGGTAAGAATTTGCAGAGCAAATTCGGTGGGCTGTGTGGAGGCAGTCAAGGCCGAGCGGAGCGAGCCCGAAGGGTTCAGCAAAGAAACGCTTTAGCGTTTCTGGGTCCTGTGTGTTGGTATGACAGATCCGAGGAGCAATGTACAATTAAAAAAAAGGAGTTAAATCGGCGTGTTCGGCGTCTTCCGGCGGTTGTTTTTTTCTTGATGAATTGATTAAGGGTGAATCGTTTCTGTACCTTGAAAGACGGGCACATAAATGCTTATACTTACATTAAGGAGCATTTATGAACAATAAGGTCTCTGTTGTGATAGAAAAGGACGAATACGGCTATTACGCTTTTTCTCCTGAACTTGAAGGTTGCCAATCACAGGGTGACACTTTTGAAGAAGTAATGCTGAATATTAAAGAGGCGATTGAAGCGTATATTGAGACCCTGAATGAGGACGAGATAAAAGAAGTATTGAGTAAGGAAATTGTTTCAACCAATGTTGAGGTAAAAATTGGCTAAATCACCGAGAATGACTGCGGTTGAAGCGGAAAAACTGCTATTGAAAAATGGCTTTGAGATTATCCGCATCAAAGGAAGCCATAAGGTATTTTTTAAAAAGAATAGACGGGTTGTTGTTCCTTACCATTCAGGGAAAGTGTTGCATCCGAAAATTGTGAAGCAGGTAGCAAAAGCGATTGGAAGTGATTGAGTTGGTAGATGAGTATATTTTCAAGGAGTCCGAATCATCCGATTTTTTTCCATCCAGACTTTTGCCCGGTTTTTTTAAATAAGTATCCCTGACTTATTTAATATCATAGTTTTACCCGAATTATCATCATAAAATTTTTTAACAAATTCCCACTTTAAGATCATAATCGGGACCAAATTAACCTCAACTTTATTCCGGGTCCGCCAGAAGGAAAGCTCGTGATCGAAATCTTACATCTATCCTGTAAAATTTAAACAATTATTGAGATAATATCACTGATGTGATAACGTCAACCACCTCTTTGATTTTACAACCGACTTTGACTGATTCTCTTTTTTTTACTATGACCGGTGTGATTTGAACGCTGCATATGTCTATTCGCGGATAAAAAGCAATCGTCAGTCGCCTGAATCGTATAAGGCATCAAAATACTCGTCCGTAAACCCATCCGATATCTCCGCAAGGAATAACCGTAATTGCCTGAATTTCTCCATGATATACTTGTCCTTCCACGCCACGGCCCTTTTGTATTTTACCGGGATGATGAGAAAGCAGTACGTCTCCGTCTGGCCGTGGTACATGTCGGAGGTCGCATAACGGCTTACAAAACCGGGGGAAGGGTGTTCGGCGAGGGGATCGGCATCGGGAGAGGCAATGTATTTCATGGCGCCGGAGGAAGGGTATTTAAAACCCCTGGGATTTAATTTTTTCCGGTTCTTTTCGTTTGTGTACTTCGATTTGTAATGTATATTCTCCATTATGTGGAAAAATTCGTGCTGCAGGGCATACTCGATAGTTTCGGCCGAAGAACGGGCATTGTTGACGTCGCAGATCAGCGTCATTTCATTCCGGTCAAAGCCGGCTCCTACTTTATACCCCATCCATTTGATGTTCTTGATGAAGACGATTCCCCGCAGCCCGGGCTTTTTAATGAAACCTTCAGGAAATTTACGGTAGAATTTCAGGAAGACATCGGCGTATTTCAAGAGTTTTTCGTCATCCCCGTCGGTAAGGAGGTCCCAGGAATATTCACTTTTCAGGATTTTTTCATTTGCCGCCTTGTCCTCCTCAAAGGGATCAACGGTTTCCGGATCATTCAGGACAAGGATAACCTGTTTCTGGATAAAACTTCCCTCAATGAACAGTTGGTTCGTGTTTCGGAAACTTGTAATCAAAAACCGGAAATACACCTTGTGCTCCCCCATACCGAAATACTTCTGCAGCTCGTTATTGGGGAATTCAAAAGACATCCTGGCAATTGTCTGGGAGTTCTTTGTGATTTTCAAGTTTTTCTGGTCAGTGGGCAGTGGGAGTTTAACACGGCTGTCCAGTGCCTGGGCCATGAACAATGGGTTGTCGCCCTTGATGTTAATACCGAACACATCAATCCTGACTCCCATCTGCCCTTTGTAATTCACGGATTCAAGCGGTGTGTTCAGGGTGACTTTCATCTCCTTGACTTTTGCCGATCCGTTGTCTGATGCGTTTATTGGTATGAGGATTAAAAGGAATAGATATAGGGTAATGATTGGTTTGTGAATAAAAGTGTTCATGATTAAATTTTAATGTTTTTTTGGCGTAAAAAAACCAAGTTTTTATTTAAAACTATTGATTATCTCCGGAAAGTACCATATTTGGATACTTTCCGGAGATAAATATATATAAGGACCATGTTTTTACAATTGTATTTGCTGATTACCCGTTATTACCTATTGCAGCGCCACCTTGATCGGCTGGGATGGATCGAGATGAAGCAGGAACCGGCTGACGGGCATTACATGAACCTGTTCCGCCATTGTTTTCAGTTCCCCGCGATATAAGAAAAGGAGTGTTGCCTGGGGAAATTCCGCGTGGAAGGCACGCAGCCCTTTCAGGTCTTTCGACCGGACCTTCCGGGTGTTTTTTACTTCAATGGCGAGGAATGTGTTGCCGCCGTATACAATAAAGTCAACCTCGACTTTGTTCCGGGTCCGCCAGAATGAAAGTTCATGTTCCGGGTTTCCATTGTCAATCCAGGCGCGTAAGTGCTGGTAGACCAGCGTCTCAAGGGCGGCACCGTCAATCTCGGAGGGTTGGTCGAGAGGACCGGAGGGGCGAAGGTGCCGGTAAACACCGCAGTCGAAAAAATAAAATTTGGGATGCACGGATAGTGTCCTTTTGGCCCTGCGTGTAAAAACCGGCAGCAGGTCGGCAATGAGCAAATCTCTCACTATCTCCAGGTACAGGTCTACAGTACTCCGGCGAACCTGGCATTCACGTGAAATTTCAGAAAGGTTAAGTACCTGTGCCTGTGAAAAGCTGAGCACCGTAAGAAAGCGGGCAAATGAATCAATATTCCTCACCGCTGCCTCAGCCTTGACTTCCTGCTCAAGGTAGACTCCCGTGTAGCCGCGGAGTATTGCCGCCGGGTCTCCTGCTCCGTAAACCAGGGGGAGCATCCCGAATTTAAGTGACCTGGCTTCGTCGAATTCTGCTTTCAATTCCGATGCGATAAAGGGTGGCATATATTCAGGTGCGGCGCGTCCGCCCAAAAGATCGGTTTCCGTATGCCTTAGTTTCCTGGCGCTTGAGCCGGTCATGATGAATTGCCGTGCGATATTTTTTTCAATACAGCGGTGGATGACCGGAAGCAGGCCGGGAATCCGTTGAATTTCATCGATAATGATCACCTGATTTCGGTGGGCTTCTGCCAAAGATTCCAGGTTCTGCGGGGATGCCAGCAACTCGAGATAAAGATCCGGTTTCAGGAGGTCCAGGTATGGTGCATCGGAGAAATTATTTTTAAGCCATGTTGTTTTTCCTGTCCCCCTTGGACCGAATAGAAAAAAATGGTTTGAGGGGATGTCTTTTTTCCTATTAATGGTGTGCATAATTGAATTTTAACATCTATTATGTAAAATTACAACAAAATTTTACATATATAGTGTAAATTTTATATAATAAAGTGAATTGCTAAATAGTAATTCTACTATGGTGCAAACCTTTAGAATGTGGTTTTTCCAGGCTGGATTTAATAAGACTGGAAATGCACACGGCATTTCCAGTCTTATATCACTTAAACTTTATTCTCAATAATACCTATTGGCCCAGGGTACCTGCAAGGAAATCCAGGCCGTAGTTTCCCCGGAAGCTGCTATGCCCCGTACCTTCAGATAAACATAGGTACTGACACCGGGATAAAAATAGGGGTTCGGGTATATGTAGAGGTCGCAGGAACGTCCGTTTGATGCCGGCGTTATTTGGCCGAAGTATGCCTGCGTGTCAAGGACCCATTCGTAGCTGCTTGCGCCCAGGATACTATGGGACAGGGAATAGGTAACGGTTGTCCCTGTATACTGGGGCGGCGTCCCGGGATAGGTGATTATCGGAAGGGGACCGAATTGGACGACGTTGACAGAAATAGCGATACTTTCAATTTTACTTGTTGAAATACTGGACCCATTATAAGTCCGCTGCAGATAGAAAGTTCTTTTCCCCAGGATTGAACCGACCATGGAAACCCAGATACGGTTTTGTGCACTGTCATAACCGCCGTAATTGCTGTAAATTCCATACCCGTTCCGCCAGGTGTATGTGTACTGGCTGTCATAAACGGCACTGAATTGATTGTTTGTGCCCATGACGATTTCCTTGGGATTGGAAGCGTATATAATGTTATTTACGGGGAATGATTTGTAGGACAGTAATTCATCCACCACGGTGCCATTAATATAGTACTTCTGCAGACAGTATATTGTCTGTGTCCCGGTGCCGACCGCCTTGTAACTCACATAATGATATTTCTGTGTACCGATGGTTACCGTTCCGCCATACACGCCCTGCAAGCCGGGGGATTGATCCCATTTCACGTAGGAATATTTGTATGGCGCATAAAATGTCCTGGTCGCGCCCAACGGCATTGGAAAAGCGGGGATATTGCAGTCAATGGGAAACGGCAAAGCCCTGGTATCCTCCGCCGGGGGTTGATTGACATCGCTGGCTGCAATGTCTTCCGTACCGGTTTGCATGGGGCCCATTTCACAGCCTAATAAAAGGATAATGAATATCCCCAAGAGTATAAATAAATTTATTTTTTTGTTCATCTTATTTCTCCTAACAATGCTTTAATTTCAATTATTCCGCCAGGCTTTTGTTATTTCTGTACCTCCTTTCTCCATTTATTAAATCCGGTTTCAATATTGTATTTCCGGATTATCAAAACTCATCCTGTATCACTGGAGCCGCCCGGCTCAAACTTTCCAGTATACGTTTGTAAGGAAATTATATTACCGCTGTAATGGGCCGGCAATTGGACTTTTGGCCCGTGTTCTCTACTCCTAAAGGAGTAGTTTCCCTTGGGGAATTTTAAAAACCGTGATTGCTGTATTGTTTTTTTTATTCTTCTCACGGTATAATGGCTGTAAAAGTGAAAAAGAATATAGGTCTGATATTTTCACACCTGTATGACAGTTATCAGGAAAACATATGGTGTGGAGTATCGCATACATTAAAAAAGAATAATTATAACCTTGTCTGTTTTGCAGGCGGGGACCTCTCCTCTGCTCTTGATCACAGCGCGCAAAGGAACCATCTGTATTCATACGTTGCGGATAGTTTCCTTGACGGATTGATCATTATTTCCGGTGTCATCGGTAACTGTATATCCCGGAAGGAATTCATTCAATTTTTACACCGCTTCCGGGATTTGCCTTTAATCAATACGGGGATGTTATTGAAGGGCTTTGCCGGTGTCGTGGTTAACAACCGGACCGGAATGCTCAAATTGCTGCACCACCTGATCATCGACCATGGTTACAAAAATCTGGCTTATATCACCGGTCCGCAGGAGAACGAGGACGCCCGGGCCCGGTTTGCCATCTACAGGGAAGTACTGGCTGGCCATAATATTCCGTTCCGGGAAGAGCTGGTAGTCCAGGGGAATTTTTACTCGGATTCGGGTTATCAGGCGGTAGGCACGTTGTTCGGCCGGAATCCGCCGCGGATAAATGCGATTGTCTGCGCTAATGATAATATGGCGTACGGTGTGTTCCAGGCATTGACCGAACGCGGATTGAGGGTGCCGGAAGATATTGCCCTGACCGGATTCGACAATCACGAATCCGCCTGTTTCAGCCGCGTACCGTTTACTACCGTTCATCAACCCCTGTTCGAACTGGGTAAAATAAGCGCGCAATTAATCATCAAATATATCGAAACCGGTACCGTACCCGATAACATTGTCCTGAATACGGAATTAATTATCCGTGATTCCTGCGGCTGTAAAAGGGAACAATACCGGTCCGTTCCGCAGCCCTACGTGAATTCGTTCAGTACCGCCCTCACCGGTAATAAGTCCGCACCTGATATTAATTACATATACTATACCGCTGAACTGATGCAATACCTGGACAGCACCTGCACTGAAATCGATACCGGTGAATATTATGATAGTCTGGGTTCGATACTCGACCTGCTCTCACCGTCTGAAATTATCCTCGATATTTTTATCCGTTACCTTTCCGAACAACTGGTCGTTTCCATAAATTCCACGGAAGATCCGCACAGAAAGGCTGTTATCGAAGAGTTGTACAAGTGTACAATTGAAATTACCGGTAAATTCATGGTTAAAACAATTTCAAGTAAAAAATTGTTCAAGCGCAAACTGGAAATTACCATTTTCCGCTTTAATCAGGCAATAAACGCCGCCCATGAATGGAACCAGCTTAAAACTACAATACGGTCAAACCTGCAGGCCCTGGGTTTTCATTCATATCTGATAGCCCTGTTCGCGGAAGTGCCACGGCGACAGGTACAGCCGTTCCTTGCCTGTTCTTCCGGCCGGCGGCAAATTTTTAAGGATCAGGCGCTTTACGATCCTGCGTGCCTGCTCAACCGGTTTGTCAAAGCACTGCCGGATAACGTTCATGTGCAGCTCCTGCCCTTGTTTATGATGGAGGAAATCCTGGGATTCATGGTCCTCGAAATACGGCACAACGACGGCATACTGTACGAAACCATCGCGACCGTGATCAGCAGCGGCATTAATAACCTTAAGCTGATGTCCAGGGTCCGCGAATACAACCAGAAACTGGAACAGGAAGTTGTCCGGAAGACGGCCCATTTGAACCTGGAGATAACCGAACGCAAGCGGATTGAGGCGACGAGCCTGCAGGCGGAACAGGAGCATAAGCGCAAGGAAACTTTTTTCCTCAATCTTGCCCATGAAATGAAGACCCCCCTGAGCCTGATCGGCAATTACCTGGACTTCTATATGCAGCAACATGCCCCGGACCATGAGCTGCAGATTATCCAGCAGAATTTCAACAAGTTGAAAAAGGACATGGTCAATTTCCTCGATTATGAAAAACTGAGCCAGGGCCGGGTCTTTTATGACCATACCCTGGTTACGGATTTCGCTTCCCTGCTGCGGTTAAAGCTGCCGTTATGCGAAACTTTCGCGGCGTGCAAAAAAATCAGTCTAAAATGTAATGTCCGGGATAATATCAAGGTCCGGATTGACCCCGCGGCCCTGAACCAGGTTGTAAATAACCTGCTGGAGAATGCCATAAAATATACTCCCGAAGAGGGAAAGATTGAAGTTACGTTGGATGAAAATTCCAATGCTGCAATATTTAAAGTCAAGGATAACGGCATAGGAATGCAAAAAAGCCAGCTGCCCCACATTTTTGCCCCGTACTACCAGATTTCACATTCCAAGCGCAATATCCAGGGTATAGGCATGGGATTAAGTATCGTAAAACAGATCATAACCCAGGCTAACGGTACTATCGAGGTTAAAAGTACACATGAACAAGGTGCGGAATTTATCGTCAGTCTCGAACTCGCCCCGGCCGACACGGCGGCAACCGTTATTGGACCTGACGATACGGCCTGCGAACACAATCCGGCAATTACTCCTGTCCTGAAAAAAGAACAATTTGACCCTGACCGGAAAACAATTTTCCTGGTGGAAGACAATGTCCAGATGCTTTCTCACCTGCAGAACCATTTCATACAGTATTATAATGTTTTTTACGCCGGAAACGGAAAGCTGGCCTTAACAAAATTGTCCTATATTCCCAGGCCGGACCTGATTATTTCCGATGTCATGATGGACGAAATGGACGGGTTCGAGTTCTATGCCAGGCTCAAGGCGCGGGTGCAATATAAGTCAATTCCGATCATCTTCCTTACCGCCCTGTACTCTGAACAAAAGAAATTAATGGCCCTGGAACAGGGAGTTCTTGATTTTATCGCCAAACCGTTTTCCATCAAGGAACTCGAGGCCAGGGTAGTCGCCCTGCTGAACCATGACAGCGCGCAAAAAACAGAGCACCTGCAATCGTTCACGAACAAACTCAATGAATATATTCAAACTGCGCAAATGCGTGATTGTACGGAAGATTACTACATTCTCAATAAGAATTGCGGACAGTTCAATATAACGGAACGTGAAAAGATCGTAGCTGTATTACTCTTGCAGGGCCTGGAAAACAAGGAAATTGCCGTAGAACTGAATTGCGCCCTCGGCACGGTCAAAAAGCACATTTCCAATATATTCAGAAAGTGCAATGTCCAGAACAGGGTTGAACTTCTTAATACGCTTAAATTCAATAATTAAGGGACATTTAAAAACCTGCCATCCGGTTTTCCATTATTCCTTATTGCAGCGCCGACTCGATTGGCAGGGAAGGGTCGAGACCGGAGAGAAACCGGCTGACGGGCATTACATGAACCTGTTCCGTCATTGTTTTCAGTTCCCCGCGGTATAAAAAAAGGAGTGTTGCCTGTGAAAAGCTGAGCACCGTAAGAAAGCGGGCAAATGAATCAACATTTCCTATGAAAAACGAATACTTCTTATTCCTTTTTCATAACTTTTAAGTACCTGCAGTACAAGGAGATAATTTAACAAATCCCTTTACATATGAAATAATCATTATTATGGTAACCCGCCTGTTTTAGTGAAAATTGCTTAAATCATTAACTCTTTTTATTGCAATAAAATAACCATATCAAAAGTATACCTCGGTATAATCGTTATTTGGCATGGAAATTGCATTATATTAGCAGAGTATTTATGTAAGGAGAAATGTGATGAAAAAAACGATTACTGTATTTTTTGGCCTTGTTGTTTTATTGGTTCTCTTGAGCTGTAATTTGGCGAACAACATTGATATGGCCGATACAGCCCCTGAAGGCATGACACTGCCCAATGGCATGTTATTAACGGCGGATGAAGTGCGGCAGTTGAACGGCTTGAAGGATCAGGCCATGGCCATCATCAATGCATACAGGGACGGTGAGGGCCGTGTCCCTGAAGAGAGCCGGGTGGCTTTAAAAGGAGACCTTCAAAAATTGATAATGGAAAACATGGGCCCCGGCTATGAGGATTTAGCCGGAACTAAGGAAATTGTCGATAGGGCAAGCAATAAATATTGCATCGGATATTACGATGACGGGTATGGGACGCATCCCGTGTATGTGGGTGCGGATTTGGGATATGACTGGACATTCTGGTGGTGCCAAAGTTTCATCGATATGTATTTCTGGTATAAACCGGCGGCTGCTTCAAAGGGACAGTACTTTGAACCGGATTTCCTGCAAATAAAGATAGTGGATGATGTTACCAATAAAACGATGAGCAGAACGGTCACTGCCTATGATGTTGTTTACAAGAACTGGCAGAAACATGCGGGGAACTGGGGTCCATTCGGCCAGCCGATAACGGCATTGGATGTCTGGGTTTTGGAAAATGTGGAAAAAGTGTTCTCTGCTTGTGTAGAAGGCAACGACAAGTGGTGGTCCAGCAAGATCAACCATGCCAGGTTTACCGTTGCCGTTAAAAAGGCCAATTTCACCGGCTGTACTTTTTCGGTGGGCTGGTAGAGAGTCTTGGGGAATGTCAATCTCCGCCTATCCTCCCGCGTGCGTTCTGCATGCGGGAGGAAAAAGGGTTGACTTTTCCCTTCATTTACGGCATTGGTTATTTTTGCTGGGTGCCGCGAAGATTGTTAAAATCCTGTTCTTTATTTCCGTATATCCTGTTATTAACCAAAAGAAAGGCCGGATTTGATATTTTTTATACTATTCATGGTATCGTGGATAACAAAATAAAACGAATTATAGCAAAAGATTCCACTTGAAGATGTAAATTTTTCTCCTTATCTTATTAATGGAAAGAAATTAAGTACAATAATGAAATAAGTTGGTATTACTTAATTTTATCTAAGATTTGGGGAGGCAAAAATGAAACATTTAACCGGTAAATTAATAATGGTGATCACACTGTTTTTCATTATAAGCCCCATGATGTTCTCGCAAACAGAACCTTTGCCCTGGCTCCATCAAGGGGGAGCTTACATTTATGATGAATCCGGTACACCGGTCAAACTCAAGGGCGTCAATCTGGGGAACTGGCTCATCCTGGAAATGTGGATGAGCAATCACAAGGATAATGTAAGCGACCATTATACAATGGAACAGGTTTTGATAAACCGGTTCGGTGAAACCGAGAAGAACCGGCTGATGGATGTCTGGTATGACAATTACATCACGGACAGGGATTTCCAGATAATCAAGTCTTTCGGCATGAACGTCATACGGCTGCCGTTCTGGTCGGAATACCTGATGGATTCCTACAACAATCCGTACGTACTCAAGGCGAACGCGTTCAAGTATCTGGATTGGGCCGTGAACAAGGCCGAGAGCTACGGCATGTATGTCATCCTTGATATGCACGGTGCGCCGGGTTGCCAAAGCGCCATGGACCACAGCGGAAGGGCCGATTACAACCAGTTGTTTTATGACACCTCCTTACAGGAAATGACTGTATGGCTCTGGCGGCAAATCGCGGACAGGTATAAGGACCGGAGCTGTGTCGCCGCGTATGATATCCTGAACGAGCCCTGGGGGGCTACCGCGGAGAAGATGGAAGACCTGTCCGTATCGATTTACAATGCAATCCGATCCGTTGACCAGGACCACATAGTAATCTTCCCCACGTTTTACAATGACATGGGGCAGTGGGATTCCGGTACGTCCTGGGAAATGTACGGTTTTCAGAACGTGGCGCTTTGGGCGCACCCGTATCCCGGTTTTTTCGGGAACGGCGACCCCACGATTGCAACGCACGTGGACTGGCTGACCAATGGCGTTACGGGTTACAGGAATTTCCAGCATGACCATAATGTTGCCCTTCTCATGGGCGAATTCAATGTCGTCCTGAAAGAGGCGGGCGGCGGCGAAATGATGCGGCATGCCTATGAAACGTACAATGGGTATGGCTGGGCCGCCACCATGTGGTCCTACAAGGTTTTTACCGACTTTGGCGGAATAGGCGCAGGCAGCTGGGGCATGGTCACCAACAAAATCGTGCAGCCCCGGTTGAAGGCGGACACATGGGGATGCGATAACTGGGATTCGTCCTTTGATGCCCTCGGGGTAAGGAACGATACGGCATTCACCGCTCCCACAACCGGTGTTTATTACATTATTCTGAAAGCAGGTGCCTGGGACGGAACATGCGCCATCGGCATAGACGAGGTAAGCTTTGTCGATAACGCCACCGGACAGGAAAAAATCGTCAACGGCGGTTTCGGTTCCGGTGCCGGCTGGAACGAGTGGAATGCCCTGGGGACGGAGACATTCAACTACAATTATGACGTCTCGAGAGGGGCGCCGAGTTCAAAGAATCCCTCGGGCGGCAATCCGCCTTGTCTCGTGATTGGCGGCACCGGCCAGGTGAACGGCGGCGTTTACCAGGCGTTATCTCTGGACGCGGGCCATTCCTACACGATCAGCGGTGTTTCCAAGGACATGGGCGCAACCAATTCATGGCTGGAGATATACATCACACCCGTGGCACCCGTGAACGGACAGGATTTTCAGGACCCCGAACAAATCAATTTCCCTGACATGAATTCCTGGTCAAGCCAGGACATAGAAAATTATTTTTCAACGCTTTCATCTATGCCTTATGCGATTGATGAAGATTTACAATATTGGCTGACGACATCGGAATGGCCTTCCCTTTATAACCAGCCTATTCCGGCCCCATTGCCGAATGAAGGCGGGGCGGACCCGACTCCTGTTCCCACATCGACTCCTACACCGACATCAACTCCCGATCCTACAACGACTCTTAATCCCACATCAACTCCGGAACCGACTCCGACTCCCGTTCCGACCTCCGGCGCGGAATACTGCTCTGTATCATCAGTTGTCCCATCCATTTATAGTGTGAACAAGCGCATGAAGAAAGCCGTAGTGACGGTGACCGTGCTGGATAATTCCGGTACCCCGGTAGCCGGTGCAACAGTGACCGGAACTTTCTCAGGCGATGCCAGCGGAACCGCTTCAGCCGTAACGGACGCAAACGGTGTGACTGTCGTGGAAAACAACAGTGTACAGAGTAAAATTACCAGTTTCGCGTTCTGTGTGGATTCTGTCGCCGGTCCGCTGCCCTATGACCCTGCGGCCAATGGCGAGACGTGTGACAGCTATTAGATTTTAAAATCAAACCTTGTGTATGCGGGCGGCCGGGAAGAAATTTCCGGCCGTCTTTAAAATATTAATGGTCCATACGGCGATGCGTGTCGATTAATTTTATTGGGCTTCCCTGTTTTTTAATAATTCCAATGTGTGGGTCAATAATTCCGTTCCTCCGTGCTCCAGGTGCCCGGGTATAACCGTTTTTATTTTTTTATATCTTGAGATCAGGTTGTTCACGGACGCAGGCCATTGTTCAAGATCCGCATCATTTATATTACCCGGGTTTTTCGCCCTTAACGCTTTTATAAGGCAGCCGCCGAACAATACCTTCTCATCCTCTATCCAGACAACGATATTATCGATTGTATGTCCGGCCCCGGGACAGAAAATTTCAATTTTCCGATCCCCCAGACAGTAATTCCAGACAGCCGTATCTATTTCCGGGTAATCAATGATAAAGCCGGTCTTTGATGCCAGTTTTTTCGTCAGCGGCGTACTGACGACTTTGATGCCTGCTTTCTTCAGGAAATTTATACCTCCCAGATTGTCTTGGTGATAATGTGTCACAACCACTATGGCAATTAGTATTTCAGTTCTACCGTATCATAGTTAAAAGCGTATATATCTGCGGTGTAAAGCAGTGTTACCAGTAGAATTAATATTCGCCGCATATTTTTTTATCCCCTTTTAGAACAGATAATTTCGAATACGTTTTTTGTCATTAAATGGCATTCTATTTCATGGTTTTTAACGGATTGGATATCCCAATCGGAGAAAAAATCATTTATCATGTCTTCATCAAAAAATCTCTTATAAATGCCTTCCTGATAATAGTAATTTTTTTCTATCCTGATAACCTGCCCGGCGCCATGACTGTAATCAAACACGGAATTAACGCGGCAAAACAACTTGCCTTTAGCTGTCAATAATCTTTTGGAATCGGGTATTGATTCCCAAACCGCACCCGACTTCCAGAATATTTTCATTTTGTCCGAATAGATCATCATAGTCTTTCAACCAGCGCTTGCCTGGCTCGAACCAAACCTTATTTTTTTTATAATATTCATTCCACTTTGTTTTACTCAGATTTTTCATAGCATAGATGACCTTATTATTTTATTTTTTCCTCCAGGCGGATGATGCATTTCATGACTTTTTCACGGTTTTTTGAATTCTTTATCCACCCTGGCAGGCAGCTTTCCAGTGATTTATTCCTCCAGCCATGGTCGGGGTCTTTGGTTTTCTCCCTGAGCCCGGCGCCCACATAATCCTTTATATACTGCAGGTGCGCCATGTTCAGTGCCCATAATATCTTCCCGCAGCAACGCGCCTGCAGCCATAGCTTGGGAAACAACACATGTATCAACAGCTTGCCTTTTTTATTATACCCGCAATGTTCGCAAGTAAGTACCTGTTCCGTAAATAATCCCTTTTTATTGTCTGCATTATTTATGGAAGCCCTCCCATCGCATTTGGGGCACCGGATGAGGATTGAATCATAAAAGCTGTAGACGGTCAGATTCCTGCCGATAAACCGTGCCATTCATTCCCTTAAGTGAGATAATTATAGGGTATGCATTTAAAACCTGCAAGATCATATTATAAATGAGTGTAAAGCTGTTTATCGTCTATACCCGGTTGTTGACAGGATAAGAAATTTACATATTATTACCAGTACAGTCTTTTAATCGGTATTTTCAGGTTTTGAGGACCTAAAATTTTATTTAAGGGGGATTTTGTGAAATTAAAAGATAAAATTTTTATTACAGCTTTGCTGATTGTCTTGTTTTCATTTTTAGTCGGCTGCGTGTCTACCGTTGAACCCGGTGAAGGACCGCCTGAAAACCTGGCCTTGAACAAGGAAACAGACCGTTCATCAATAGAAAACGGCGGCCTTGAAAGTGAAATGGCGGTGGACGGCGACATGGAAACCCGGTGGTCATCCGAGTTTAATGACCCCAACTGGATATCCGTCGACCTGGGGGCCAAGTACCAGATCAAGCAGGTCGTCTGCCGTTGGGAAGTGGCTTGTGGTGAAGATTACAGGATTGAGATATCTGATAACAATTCCAGCTGGAAAACCGTTTTTGAGAGAAAAGGATTCGAGGGAGGCGATGATATAATAACGTTTTCCGACACGATAGCGGCCAGGTATGTCCGCGTTTACGGTGAAACGAGGGGTACGCCCTACGGGTATTCACTTTGGGAACTGGAAATTTGGGATAAGCAGGCATTTGAGCCGACAGAAGCTGTGGTCGAGTCCAAACCCATGGAAAACAGGGACCTTTGGGAACTGGTGTGGTCCGATGAATTCGACGGTCCTGAAATAGACCGGAAAAACTGGGTTAACGAAACTGGCGGTCACGGCTGGGGTAATGGCGAACTTCAGAATTATACGAAGAATCCTGAAAACAGCAGTATTGCCAAGGATGCCGATGGAAACAGCGTGCTTCTTATCCAGGCCCTCAAGGAGACGAAGAACGGTAAAACCGGTTACACGTCGGCCCGAATGAAAACCCAGGGACTCCAGAGCTGGAAGTACGGGAAGGTTGAGGCAAGGATTAAAATGCCTTACAGCCAGGGTCTCTGGCCCGCTTTCTGGATGCTGGGCGATAAATTTTCCAGCGTCGGTTGGCCGGGATGCGGTGAAATTGATATCGTGGAAATGATCGGCGGTGCTTCGCCGAGGGATTCCGTGGCCATGGGTACCCTTCATTACAAGGATGCCGGCGGCGGACACAGTCATAGGGGCGGAATCAAGAAGGTAACGGGTGAGAAACTGGCCGACAATTATCATGTATACGGCATAGAGTGGACGGAGGAATCGTTGAAATGGTTCCTGGACGGTGAACAATACCATGTTGAGGATATAACGGCGGATGATATGAGCGAATTTCACGATAAATTTTTTATCATCCTGAACTGTGCGGTTGGCGGCGGCTGGCCGGGAAGTCCTGATGACTCTTCCGTGTTCCCCCAGAAAATGTATATTGACTATGTCAGGGTTTTAAAAATGAAGTAATATAGACGGCTGTAAAAGCCGTTCAAGCGGGTTTGAAGGTATTCAAACCCGCTTTTTTGTATGCGTGGCATAGACCACCAAAACGCAGTAGCGTTTTTTGCCACCACAGGACCCGAATCGTTAAAGCGATTCATAAAAAGTTATTCGGACAGGTCTACGATTCCCTGTTTCAGTTTTTTATTGTCTTCGGACGCGTCATAAAGTTCCAGTTCTTCAATGGAAAGCTTCCGTTTTTCCAATGACCCTTTTATCATCCGGATGAATATCAATGCCTCCTCGTTTGACTGCTTCCCCAGATCCCTGGATGCCTCGTAATTCAGCTTGGAATAATCCTTGGCCCGGGAAATCAGCTTGCTTTCAAGTATGCTTTGAATGGATCCCTTCTTGCCGATAAATCCCCTGAGCACACCGATTATACCTAGCCGGTCGAGGCAATCCGCGTCATACACGATTTTTTCTTCGGTTGTTTCAGGCGGAACCATTGTAGTGGGTGTGTGGCGCGAGACGACCCGGCAAATGGCGTCCCGTGTCGGCTTCAAGGCCGGATACGAGTAACCGAGGGCATCCAGGAACTCCTCGGCCAGGGCGGAACCGAGTATGCCGTGCATTGAACTGAATTCATGCGTTGTTTTCCCTATATCGTGGAGAAGGGCCCCGCAGATGAGTATAAAGGGGTCTACCTTGTCCGGTATCCGTTTACCTATCCGGATAGAATACTGGGTCACTTCCAACACATGTGAGTAATCGTGGCTGTCCGATTCCTTGTGCTTGTCCCGTACAAAAGCCTCGATAACGGAAATAATTTCATTTTCCTCAGAAGTCAGTTTCCTGGTAAACATGGCACGCCTCCCGGTTTTCTTTTCTTTCAGAAATTTTAGGCTAACGATACATGAAAGTCAATGTGTGTTTTTTACGCTTTATCCATTTGGGTTGTTTCCAGGGCTGCGCACGGACCCCGGCCCTACTTTGCTTGCCTCCTCCATGCATTTGGTTACGGCTAAAAAGATAAAATAAGAGGAACCACAGATTCCACAGATTATTCAGGTAATCCCCTGTAGCGAAGGAAATGATAAAAAAAGGTTGTATAAGACAATATTCACCGCGGAGGCCCAGAGAATGCAGAGCAGGAGAGAAAACCATAGAACCCATTAATAGCCGGTCAAACCGCTGTATAATCATAAAATTAAAAAAATATTGGTTCTTTGAATTTCTATTTTTCTATTTTGAAGTTAATTAAAGGCACCTCTGAAAACCTCCTTTCGGAGCCGATAGTCGAATCAGAACCCTTTTAAAATTGGGGTTTTTAGAGGTTGCCCGGGATAAATCGATAGTTTTTAGAGGTGCCTTTAATTTGATGTATATTAAACACAAGTTATTGGATCTCTTTTCTTCCTCTGCGTCTCTTCGGTGATTCTTCTCTCCAGCGGCGCACCCGCCACATCTGTGAAATCTGCGCCATCTGTGGTTACTCTTCCTCCGGATGCACACCCACTTGTGCCCTTAATTGTCTTTCGGGTTTTTTTTCTTGAACGCCGGTAAAACGGATTCCACTTCCTGGTTCCTGTATTCACTGGGTGTGAGGCCGGTAAATTTCTTGAAGGCCGTCGAGAAATAATTGGAGTCGGAGTAACCCACGTCAAAGGCGATTTCCGTTATCGTTTTGAACGTGGATTTCAGGAGGAACTGCGCGTGCTCAATCCTGACGCGGGTAAGGAAATCCTTGAAAGTGTGATTCGTGTGCTTCTTGAAAAGAGCGGAAAAATGCCAGGTCGAAAATCCGACCTCTTCGGCCACATCCTGTATGTTCAGCGATTCCTTGAATTTATTATTGATGATTTCCACGGCCATGTCTATCTTTTTTTTTGCATGGGATGTGTCGCTCTGGAAAAGATTATGGAAATCAACCTCAATGGAGATAATGTAATTCAGCATCCAGAAGAGGTTGTTTATATAGAATTCGAACTGTTTTCTGTCCACCCTGATGACGCTTTTAAATGCCGTTTTCAGCTTACCCGCCGGGAGTTTGAATTTTTGTTCCAGGGAAGAAAAATCGATGTCCGTTTCACCTTCAATGCAGACCTGTCCCGTCACCACGGCGCCCAGGAATTCGTTTTTGACAAAGAGGGGAATGACGCCGTCCGTCAGCCCGGCATGGCAGGCATGGATGCACGGTTTTTTCAGATCCCTGGCCCTTGAAAGCGCTTCCTGGTCCGACCGGTAGCAGGCATAGCCTGAATCCTTTTCATAAATGAGCCGGCAGTATTCGCAGTCCTTCTGTTCGTCCACGAAAACGGCCACCACTTCGCCGTAGTCGGTTTTTAATATCGAATTCAAGCCCGAAACCCTGTGGAATTCTTCGAGCATATGTTTGATTATTTCCAAATTGATAAGTCCGGCCAGATTATACAGCATTGTATTTCCCGGGCTTAAATATACAATCGCCTTTGAAAATTATCAATAGAGAAGAATCCACCAAATATGGCGGTGGTTGTTGATTAAGATATCTCCAAAAACTCAGTTTTCCATTTTTTCTTGTTATATGACATTTATTGAAATTTTACAGGTATATCAAAATAGAAACCGGCTTCTGCAATCGACCGATTATAGGATAAAGTTTTTAGCAGAGTTTTATTGTTTTTTTACTGAACACAATGTACAATATAAAGAGCATCTGTAAAGCAAAGCATATTATTTAATTATTATAAGAGGCGTCTGATGTCAAGAGAAATAGATCAACTGCTGGAAAAGGCGAATGATTATTATTACAGGAATGATTATGTCCATGCCATGGAGCTTTTCGAAGATATTGTCAAAAAAGACAGAAAAAATTACCAGAGCTACCAGAAAATGGCCAAAATTGAACTGTCCAGGAACAATCTCCAAAAGGCCGTGGATTATTACGAGGAAAGCCTGAAAATCAATGCGGAAGATGCCACTGTCTGGAATGATCTTGGTAATGTCTATTATGATATGAAAAATTACAGCAGGGCAATGGAATGCTATAAAAAATCAATCGCCATTGAGCCGAATTTTTATTGGGCCTATTATAACATGGGTATTTCCACCAATAACCTCTGGCCCGGCGACAAGGATAAGGGCCTGGAAGCCAGGGCCTGGTTTGAAAAAGCCCTTTCCTACAAGGATGACTATCACCCCGCGCTCAATGAGCTTGGTTTGTATTACATGGATGAAGAAGACTATGATAACGCGGAGAAAAATTTTATAAGGTGCATAAAATCCAATCCCAATTATAAATACCCGTACTTTAACATGGCCCTTATTACCAAAAAGCGAATGCAGCCGGATATAGCCAAATTATACCTTAAAAAATGCCTGGCATGCGATCCCGGTTACGCTAATGCTCTCAATAACATGGGCATTCTCTTTTATAACGAGGATGATTATGTGACGGCCCTCTATTATTACACCCGGGCATTGGAAGTGGAAAAAAATTATAAATACGCCCTGCATAATATCGGCCTGGTTTTTGACAGGATGGAACAGTTCAAGAAATCCTGGGAAATGCAGAAAAAGGTCGTGGAACTGTATCCTGATTATCAGCCGGCCGTGGATGAAAAGGAAAGGCTGGAGAAAGAATATCCCCATGAATTGGAAGTCGGCAAGGGCGTCACCGAAAATGATTTAAAATCCTCTACGTATGCCAAGGGAAAAAAGGAAATCAAGGGCGATTTATCACTTCCCGATATAAACGGACCCAACAGCCCGGTGACGATTACATTGGAAGGCGAGGAAAAAGAAGAACTTTACATTGAAAAATTCGGCCGGAACATCACCAGGATGGCAAGGGAGGAAAAACTGTTCGATATTGTCGGGAGAGACAAGGAAATCAGGTCCCTGCTTGAAATTCTGTTTAAGATGAAGAAAAACAATCCCATTCTGGTCGGCAAAGCCGGCGTGGGTAAAACGGCCATCGTGGAAGGCCTGGCGCAGAAAATAGTGAAGGGCGACGTGCCGGATTTCTTTAAAAAAATGGAAATACTGGAAATAAACATGGGCATGGTGGTTGCCGGGACGAAATTCAGGGGAGACTTTGAGCAAAGGCTGAAAAAAATACTGGATGAACTGAAGCAAAACGACAATCTTATCCTGTTTATAGACGAGGTGCATATGCTGATCGGCGCCGGTACCACGATTGACGATTCAGTGGATGCGGCCAATATCCTTAAGCCGGCTTTGGCCAATGGTGAAATTCGCTGTATCGGGGCCACGACCCTGGAAGAATACAAGAAGTACATCCAGAAAGACAGCGCCCTGGAACGCAGGTTTTATAAAATTGATGTGCACGAACTGGAACCGGAAACCACGCTTCACATACTGACGAAACTCAAGCCCAAAATGGAGGACCACTACAAGGTTACCATATCGGAGGACCTCCTGAAATTAATAGTGGACCTGGCGGATGAGGAGATCAAATCCAGGGTATTTCCGGACAAAGCCATTGATATCCTGGAAAATTCCTTTGCAAGGGCGGCCCTTTCCGGGCTGAGCGCACTGAACGAGGTAACCATAAAGACGGTGGTGGGTGAATTTGTGGGCATCAAATTCCTGGAAACGGAAGAAGACCAGGGCAGGCAGCTTTTGAACATGGAAACCTATTTAAAGGAGCGCGTTTACGGGCAGGATGAAGCCATCGATAAAATCAGCAAGATCATCCGCATGGCAAAACAGCGCCTGGACCTCAAGCCGGAGCAGCCGGACGGGGTTTTTTTCTTTGCAGGACCTACCGGTGTCGGCAAGACGTACCTTACCAAGCAACTGGCCCAGTTTCTCTTCGGCTCGATGAAAAAACTGGTTACCCTGAACATGTCAGAATATACCGAACCGCATTCGGTGTCCAAGCTTATCGGCTCTCCCCCCGGGTACGTGGGATACAACGACATTGCCCTGTTCAGCTCCGTTATTTCGGAGAATCCTTCCTGCCTGATGCTTCTGGACGAGGTGGAGAAAGCCCATCCGGAAGTTCTGAAAATTTTCCTTCAGATATTCGATGAAGGCAAGGCAACGGACGCCCATGGCAGGGAAATATTTTTCTCCAATGTTACGATCGTCATGACAAGTAATGCCATAGGAACGGGCAAGGCAACCGTCGGTTTTGAACATGATAACGAGCCGGTGGCCTCCGATGTCAAATTGACGGATCTTTTCCCCGTTGAATTCGTAAACAGGATAGACGAAGTAATTATCTTTAATTCCATCGACAAGGCAACGGCCCGGAGGATTTTAACGGACCTCATCATGAAAAATGCCATGAAAGCATTCGAGAAAAAGGGTCTTGCCGTGACCTTTAATTCGACGTTCCTGGATTACATTGTCGAGAAAGGCTACAGTTTAAGGTTCGGCGTAAGAAACCTGGAAAGAACTTTTGAAAAAGAAGTGCTTTCAACCGTTTCACAGCACCTCTATCAGGACCCCAATTCCAAGAAGTTCTGCATAACCAGCGAGGACGGACGCATCAAAGTGCAGTAGCCCGGACATTTTAATCCCGTTCCACTTCAACGGCGTATCCATGACGGTGTGCTTTCATTATGTCTTCGGTGGTAAAATACCGGTTCCTGCCTATCATGCTCACACCGTCCAGATAACGGGCCTCGTTTTCGGCCCAATCGCCCGGGATGGGGTCGTAAACAATCATATATTTTTTGTCGTTGGAGTAACCTTTGATTATCGTGTAATGGCCTGTCGTGTCCGGATAATACCTGTCCGTGAATTCGCGGACTTTATCTCCGTGAAATTTCCTGATATACGTCGTATTAAAGGAAATCATGGCCAGGTTTCCCCTGTCGATTATGTCAAAGAAATCCTTCGGCCTGTTGATGGGGGTTGAATACGCCTTGACCTTGAATCGTACAAGGCAGTTATAAAGATGTTCCAGGTTAACGGCGCCGGATTTTATCGGCATCCCTATGTCTTCCCTTACTTCCTCGACCGTTACATTCATTGATTTTGCCCAATGAATGGCCATTGCGGCAACGGCAGGCCCGCAGTTACCGTACATGCCCGTACCAAACTGTGTTTTATACCAGTTGAACTCGGTTTCTTTACAGTGGGTTGAAGGGAAAGGACTCACAAATATAAAAAGCGTGTATGTGGCTTCGTCCCGCAGCACATCGAACCTTGAAAAACCCACATCGGTCGCCTTGAATGTGTCGTAACCTATTTGCTTTAAAAGTTTCGGTTTCTGCCGTATCTTCGTATTAAAATCAATTTCGATTTTATTTCCGTACTTATCGTATATTTTATCCTTTAAATTGACAATGCTGCCTATACTGTCCACAGTGACATACGTTCCGTTTTCCGCTTTCAGATCCCACCGTTCCAGGTTTTTCTCTGTTTTTTCAAGAACGATTACCTCGGTATGACCTTCCGCTTTCACATTATTCGTTTTATCAAGGGCTTTCAGCTTAACAAGATACCTGCCGGACCTGGGAAACAGGTGCATGACCGTGCCCCCGAAACCGTATGTTTTATCATTAAAATCCCAGACGAATTTATAATCGGTATTGTCAATCCTGTTTACCGAAAAAAAATAAACCCGCAAAGGCGCGTATCCCATCCTGATATCCGATTTTATTGGGAGTTTCCGGGGAAGTGAAGGCTGCGATTTTCTTCCCAGCACAGGTATCATCGATATTTCCTTTGGTATATCGATAAGCATGTCCGGTTTGAGCAGAGTAAGGTCCTCTATATGGTTGAAATAGACAATGGCATAAACAGATTCACCTGACTTTTCGGCAATGGACTCAATAGTATCGTCAGGTTTTATCCTGTATTTAACGGGAATGACAAGGCCGTTCTGCCTTTCGTTCCTGACATCGTCCCAACCGTAGAGAAACAGGCTGAACAGGCAGCAAAGAAAAACTGACAAGATAATTGATTTTCCCATATAATTATATCTACTGTATATCGACAGTTTATTAAATTATAACAAAAAAAATCAGAAATCTCAAGTAATCGGGATAACCGGGCTTTTTCTTATTTTGTAATGGGAAAAAGTTTTTCCAGGTTTATATCCTTGAAGAGCTTGAAAAGATTTTCCGATATTCCCTTGATTTCAAGTGTTCTGCTGCGGGATGACAATTGCTTGTGGAATTTGACCAGGTGGCCGATTCCCGAAGAAATGGATTTTTCCACCTCGGACAGGTTAATGATAATCGATTTGACACCGTCGATATTCAATATTTCCTCGAATTTTTCATTTAAAATATAATCACCTTCAAAATCGATATCCCCTGTTACCTGAATATGTATGGTATCCTCTACTTTTTCATAATTTAATTCCATGATCTATTCTCCGGCATAACGCTTAATCAGTATAATTTCTTTACCCTTTTTATTGTACTTCACTTCATCAAAGGCCTGTTTGATGATTTTAATCCCTTTCCCGGCACTGTCCAGAATCATTTCATGCTCATCTATGCTTCCGGCATTCACCTTTGACGGGTCGAATCCGGGCCCTTCGTCTTCTATATGAATCGTTGATACGTTTGCATCAAGCAGCAGTTTTACGCGTATTCTCCGCCTGCCGTATTTCGCGTTCCCGTATCTTTCACCCTTGAGTTTTTCATAAACATCCTCTTCATGGATGTCCCTCGGTTTCAAGGAGGAATCAAGTTCAAGATTACCGTGTTCAATTGAATTGATCAAAGCCTCCTCGATGCCCAGCTGCAAGGTATTGTATCGTGCCGGACCCAGATTATACGATTTTTTTATTATATGGGCAAGATACTTTGAAGTTACCGATATGTCAATCTCGGCCGTTTCCCACTCATAAACCAGTTTCGAAGAAATCATACCTGTTGTAACAGCAGCCTGGGAAGTCCTTGTTTTATACGCGTTTAAAAGCAATTTTATAAACGTATTGAATTCATTTTCATCAATGGGAATAAAGAAAACAGGTATTTTAGCAATACTGTTTATGGAAAAAAGGAGGTCCCTGTCGGCGATGGGGATGCCGTACCCTATTACATGCTTTACTGAGCTGTTGTCAAACTGCTGGAATATTTTCAAATTTCCGTTAAATCCGGACTTGATAAGGGTCATTTGCGGCTGTTTCTGGCCAAGCAGGTCATTTATCTGGTCACCTGACATTTCCCTGCATTCGATGCCATTCTGTTCCCTGAACAAACGGCAAATGAGTTTCCTTTCTTCCTCTCCAAAACCTATCAGGTATACAATCTTCATATAATTCTTTTCATCCAAAATAAATATTAAACAATCCCTCATGCAATATTCAAGTTTTTTTTTAGTTTTCGGTCGCAAAATATTTTTTAGACCGATAAAAACCGGAAAATACCGGCCTGTAAAATGCGTTCGTGTTTATAAAGGAAATTCGTTTTTGAACTTGAAATGAATGGAAATGGGAATACAATGTCAATTATGGGGAATATACCCGAAAAAGACAAGGTGTATCTCGTCGGTACGGACCCTGAGCTAGTAAAGAAAATTTTATCCATTTTTTCGGATAATTTTATCAGGGTTAACCACATTGAATGGCAGGAACTCCTGAGATATGATGACGGTTTTTTTATCATGCTTTCCATACCCAATTCAACGGTAATCAAAGAAAGGCTGATATACCTTATGGAAAAGGGAAATTTTGTCATCTGCATCTGCAAGGATCTGGATTTTAATATGTCCGGGAACGAAGATATCCTTAAACTGCCCTATTCGACTTCCACGTCAATATTGAAAACACTAATACCCTGGATTTATAAAAAATACCACAGGATGAATCTGGAAAAAGTCCTGCGCCCTGATTCCGAATCGCTTGATTTGATAAATGCAAACAAGGACCTTAAAAGGTATGCGATTCAGCTTGAAACGGCCCTGGATGAGTTGAATAAAAAGAATTTACAGCTGAAGGGAGACCTTACCCTGGCTTCGGATGTGCAAAAAAGCCTGTTGCCAAAGGATATTCCTTCCGATTTACCCATAAATTTTTCCTTGAAGTACCTCCCCTACAAATATATAGGAGGCGATTTTTTCGATATTAAAAGGTTGAGCAGAGATAAACTGGGAATCATCATTTCCGATGTATCGGGGCATGGAGTGGCCGCCGCCCTCATTACGGCCATGGTTAAAAGTGTTTTTAACCAATGCGCCCCCGGCAATTTTTCACCGGCAAGCACATTGTCGGAATTGAACAGGATTTTGGGTGAAACAATTCATACAGACCATTATGTGACCGCTTTTTATTCCATTTTCGACCTGAAAAAAATGGAATTAACTTATTCGAACGCTGGTCATCCGCGTCAATTATGCGTTGACATGGATGGTAAAATAAGTGAACTCGGCACGAAAGGTTTTTTTATCGGTATGTTTAAAAATACCGAATTTGAAGAAAAGAAAATTTCCATTCGGCCAGGCGACCGCTTTTTCTTTTTCACGGACGGGATGATTGAAATACAGGACAAATATGACAATCAATTCGGCAAGGACGGATTAAAAAAGATATTGAATGATAAACCCTTTCTGGATATTGAAAGCATATCCAGCAACATCTTGACGGAATTGATGATGTTTATGAAAGAAACAACGTTTCCCGATGATATTACCTTATTGATTGCTGAAATTATGGAAGACCTGTAACCGGGGTATCAGGCACATTCAAACGTTTCCGAACCCTGGCGGTTGTCATCCTCCGGCCCCGGATTTTTAAAATAGTACATATCGGAAATAGCTTCTAGCGCTTCTTTTGCCTGTGAACCGGTGGAAATGAACTCCAGTTCTTCGCCTTTTACTGCGGCCAAAGCGAGTAATCCCAATACGGATTTTACGTTGATGAATTTTTTTCCTTCCAGAATAAAATTGAAATGCTCCATGCCTTTCTTGTTTACATACACATCACAGTCAAATTGGCAGGTCAGTTTTGAAATTGCGGAAGATGGCCGCATATGAATGCCTTTTTCATTCTCGACGGTTAAAAACATTCTCAAAAACCCGTTTTTTTCCAGTGATTCCTTTTCAGCACGCCAGATATGGGCGTATGCCTGCGCCCATTCCTCGGCCGCCAGGGTATCCCCGATATCACGTCCTTCCAGTTCAGAACGCAGGTATTTATGCTTTTTTATTTCTTCTATCTGCTCAAGATTGTCCTGTTTTTGTTTTTCACTCTCCCATTTTGACTTGTAATTTTGAATGAAATCCTCAATAGCTTCCTCAATCTTGACTTCGCAACCCCGTTTTTTTGACATATAATACTTATGCTCTTCAATGGCTTTGAGTTCAGACGCTGTCAGACAAATGTCTTTATAAGTCATTCTTTCCTTTTCCCTCCCAGCTAAACCGGAAAAAT
>JAFGKU010000218.1 GCA_016928415.1 Spirochaetales bacterium | reverse complement strand
GCCGGTAAAAGCACACTGGGGGTCGTCCTTGCCAAAACCGTGGGATACTCTTTCATCGATACGGATGTCCTGATCCAGGACTCGAAAAAAAAACTCCTGCAGGAAATTCTATCCACGGAAGGCATAGACAGCTTCCTCAGGGCCGAAGAACGGACTATCCTGGATTTCCAGTGCGTAAGATGCGTCATCGCCACGGGAGGCAGCGCCGTGTTAAGCGGGAAGGCAATGGCTCACCTGAAGAAAATAGGGACGGTTGTATACCTGCAACTCGATCTCGATACATTGTCAAGCAGGATCATGAACATCGAGACCCGCGGTATCGTTATGGAAAAAGGACAAAGCCTTCATGATATTTACACCGTCCGCGCACCGCTTTATGAAAAATACGCGGATGTCACTGTAGACTGCCGTAACAGGGACTTTGAAGAAATCATAAATGAACTGGTCCGGAAAACAGGAAACCCCAATGACTAAAAACAATATTGATTTACGTCGTCCTGCCGACGATTATCTTGATATCATCCATAAATGGTTAACGGATACGGAGACCCTCAAATTCTATGGGGGAAGGGATAAAAAGTATTCTCCTGAATTTATAAGACGTGAATTCGGCGGTGATAATAATAAAAACAGCTATATAATTTATTACGACGATAAACCTATTGGATTCCTGAAGTACGGTAAATTCGACAGGCAGGCATTGACCCGGCATGGACTGGATGAAGAGGAAAAAAACGTTTTTTACATCGACATACTCATTGGTGAAAAAATTTTCCGAAACAGGGGATTGGGTCAACGGTCCGTCAACCTGGTCCTGGATTACCTGTTTTCCATCAGGGAAGCATCAAAAGTTGTTTTGGACACGTATGTCTGGCACAAACAGGCCATACGATGCTATGAAAAATGCGGCTTAAAGACAACCCGTATTCTAAAGGCCCATGAAATATATGAAGGCAATGAAACGGATGTTGTCTTTATGGAAATCAGCCATGAAGAATATTCAAATCTGCAGTAGGGAACCGGGTAAATATGTCATTTCACTTTCAAATCTCTCAACCTGTTAACGGCGCAGGCCAGATCAATACTTCTGAAGCGGCTGAATTGCCCGGATATCCGTTCACTTAAAACGTCCAGTCCATTTTCTTCTATCTCTTTCATCAGATTGTTAATAATATTCATCAGGGGAATTTTTCCGTCAAAGCGTTTCCCAATAAGTATTATGGCTTCTCCCATTGCCTTTGTCTGTGATAATTCCACCAGCTGCTCCATGTCGGTAAGGTCGATGATATTTTTACCGAAATGTATTCGGCTGATTTCCGTTGCATAAACGCTTTTTTTATTGTAGTCATTAAAGGGGTTAACACAATTTTCAACAGGAACCCTGCCTGCTCTCACCATATCCCGCTCCTTTCCTTCAAACAGGTGTTTTTCGGACATTGCGCCGGAAATGGAATGCGCCTTCTCCGTAACGTCCAGGGGAACGTAATTCCTCATTTGAATCACGGTATCCGAGACATCGAAATAATCACCTATCCCGCCCAGGACAAGTATCGTGGAAATTCCCCTGTTCTCGTACAATCCTTTGACCTTATCGATGTAAGCTGTTATCGGTTCATCTTCTTTCTGTACAAGGTTCTGCATTTTCCGGTCGCGAATCATGAAATTGGCGGCGCACGTATCCTCATCCATCAAAAGGGAACACGCCCCTCCCTCGATTGCCTCCATAATGCTTGCCGCCTGGGATGTGCTCCCGCTGGCGTTTTCAGTCGAAAACCGTATGGTATCTTTCTGATAGGGAAGGTTGTTGATAAACGGGGAAATATCCACCTTTTCAATGTATCTCCCGCTGTAGGCACGAATTTTAACGGTATTAAGTCCGGACACGCATCCTTCCCTTCCGTCTCCCGGTATATGGTTATAAATGCCCGATTCAATGGCCTTTAAGAGGGTTGATTTTCCATGAAAGCCCCCGCCGACAATAAGCGTAATTCCTTTCGGGATACCCAGCCCCCTGATAACCCCCGAATGGGGCAAATCCATTTCAACACACAGGCTCTCCGGTGCTTTGAACGGAACAGCTTCATCAGGCCCGAGGGGCTTGTCGCTTGTACCGCTTTCGCGGGGTAAAACGGCCCCGTCGGCGATGAACGCCGTCAGGTTCCTCTCATCGAGCCTCGACCGCAGGTAATCCGCATCTTCCATTGTATTTATATGGTTTTCAAGGCTTTCCAGGTCCAGGTTCTCCGGGTACAGGGAAAACCTGACAATTTCAGGCAATTGTTCGAACATCATGCTGCAGCAGGTCTGTGAATCGATTTTTCTGCCCCGGGCCGGAACGCCGATGAAAAACCTGACCTCTATGTTGTTCTCATCCGCAACAACAGAATTCCTGTCCAGGATAGCCTGTCCCGGTTCAGCGATGGTAATGACACCGCTATAACCAGTGCCCCTTCTGCCCTTTGATTTTGCCATTGAAGTATCGAAAAAGCGCCGCGCCAGGAAATCACGGAAGGCAATTCCGGAAGCCCCTGAACTGAAAAGGGCATCCACTTTATCCGTAAAATTATTTTTGATGACCAGGCGATACTTCCCCGTATGCGGAGGGGCATACGGGTCCTTCGGGATTTGATCGATGTACAGGGAAAAATCCCTGTACTTATATTCTCCCTTAAGGGATTGGTAAGCTCCGAATCCTTACCATCGATCCTGTCTATTCTGGTTTTTAATGCATTGATTATTTCCATTGCGTTACAGCCTGAATTTTCTGGAATCAGGATTCTTGAAACATTCCTTGCAGGTTTCAAGTTCATCGTTTATGGCGGCCCAGATCTTTTCAAGCTGCGCAGGATCCCATTCATACGTATTTTTATTGGAAAGTCCCGATAAATTGCGGATTCCTTTCAGGACATTCTGCACCCTTTTCTCACCCACCCTTTTAAACCGGTCTTTTTTTGTCTCATTTTTCATAGGGCCCTTCCCTCCATTTAAAATATTTATAATATATTTATAAAATATTTTCAATATATTTCAATATTATTTTATATTTGGCAATTCAGATACCTGGCATCGATGTCTTCCATACTCTTGACCCTGGTATAACTATATTTATATTATCTTGCCTATAAATAATTTCACGGGAGACCTGCATTGGATTTTTTTATCTCTACCTTACCCGCATTCTTTATCGACTTTCTCAATAGCTTTTCCATAGAATTTGTTTTCATGTTTGTCACGGCTTTAATCCTTTCTTCGTTCGGTTTCATCAAGGTTGTTTATTTCATCAGTACGGGATACGGTTTCTCTATTGCCGGTATGGCCTTCCTTACCCTGTTCTTTTTTCGAGATTCGCTGAATCCCCTTATAATCCTTCAGGCGGGGTTACTTGCTGCATACGGCCTTAGACTCGGTATTTACCTTGTCATCAGGAATGCATCATCAGGTTATCGAAAAACAATCCAAGCAACCGAATATGGCACCATCAATGCAAGATTGCCTCTTAAATTTCTTATCTGGATCTCGGTAGCCGTTCTCTATGTGATCATGTTCAGTCCCTGCTTATTGAATTCCACCCTTTCCCGCAGCTCAACGATTAATATAGTGATACCGGTAACCGGTATGACCGGCATTGCCGTCATGGTATCCGGCCTGTTGCTTGAAAGCCTGGCAGATTTTCAGAAAGCCCGGTTTAAAAACTGGAATCCGGGTAAAATCTGTAAAATCGGCCTTTTCGGTATTGTGAGGACCCCCAATTACCTGGGTGAAATCATATTCTGGGCTGGGAACTGGACAGCCGGTATTGCGGCCTATGCAACCATTTATCATTGGGTAATCACCTCCGCAGGACTCATCTTGATCTTTTTTATCATGATAGGATCCACACGACGGCTGGAATTAAGCCAGGACAAGCGTTATGCAAATGATCCCGAATACAACGCTTACATCAGGAAGGTCCCCGTTATCTTTCCGTTTCTGCCTATTTACAGCGTGAAAAAATGGAAAATTTATCTAGGATGACCCCTAAAAACCCTTATTTTTTTATTTGTCTAAAAGGTTGTATTTAGAGGTGCCTTTGGAAAAAATCTATGGCGGATAAATGATTAATATAAATCATAATTTAAAGCATATAAAAAAAATATTAGACAGGGCGGGCGAAATCTTAGCCACGAAATTCAATAAAAGAATCGTCTATACTGAAAAAGACCGGCTGGATCTGGTTTCGGATGCGGATCATGAAATTGAGGGCATCATACTGAACCGGATAAGGAAACTCGATCCCGACGCGGCCATCTATTCCGAGGAAGCAGGAAGCCTTCCCGGCGATTCCGAATACAGGTGGATTATCGATCCCCTTGACGGAACGGCCAATTTCATTTTCGGCGTGCCCTACTTCAACATATCGATAGCACTGGAGCACAAGGGAAAAATAATAGAGGGCTATGTCTACAATCCGGTCATGAGGGATTTTTTTTATTCCACGGAAAAACTGGGAAAATCTATTCTAAACGGCGCGGAAATTCAGGTATCCGGAACAACTGAAATTACAGATGCATTGATCGTTTTCGGGTTCAGCGCCCACATGGAAAATATAAAAAAGCTGTATAGCCAATGGCGGACCGCGTTTGACGGCTGCAAAAAAGGTCTGGGGCTTTTATCACCCGCATTGAACCTGTGCAACATTGCACGGGGCAGAACGGACTGTTATATAGATTTCGGTTCAAACATGGAAGGGCATGCCGCCGGCGCCCTCATCCTTAAAAACGCGGGGGGGGCGGTTTACAATTACGATACAACTGAATGGGAACATACCTCCAAAGGCATAGTGGCAACAAACGGCTGTTTAGATCCTTTTCTTCGTAAAGCTTCACATAAATGAATAACGGGGCCCAGCTCAGGATAGAGATTTACAATCAGGCAGGAACATTAACGGATAATGCCTTCAGCCTTGCGGTATATAAATAGAACTCATACATACCATAAATCCCGTCGATCCAACCTCTAACTGGCAGCGTTCCACTTATACACATCCGCGGCCCCTTGACGGAGAACCGTTATTTTTCTAACTTATTATCGTTCATGAAAAAGTATATTCAAGGAGGACTTAAATGAAAGGTAATGAAAAACTCATAGCAACTTTGAACGCGCTTCTGGCGGACGAACTGACCGCGATCAACCAGTACATGGTACATTCGGAAATGTGCGATGACTGGGGATACGAAAAACTGCACAAGCATTTCGAAAAACGGGCCATCGATGAAATGAAGCACGCCGAAAAGCTCATCGGGCGTATTCTTTTCCTCGAAGGCATACCGACCGTTTCCAATCTCAATAAAATAATGATCGGTTCCGATATCGGAAAACAACTCGCCAATGACCATACGGCCGAGGAAGGGGCCATCAAGGCATATAATGAAGCCATTATCCTGGCAGGTGAAGTCAAGGACTATGCCACCCGGGATATACTGCAGGCAATCCTCAATGAAGAAGATGCCCACATGGACGGTATCGAAGCACTGCAGAGTCAGATTGAACAAATGACGGCCCAGGTTTTCCTGACCACGCAGGTCGAAGAATAGCTCCGACCGGGTATAAGGGACTTTTATGGTTTTAAAGGAAAACTTGAACCGGGACTGCGTCCGGATAGGTGCAAGCGGTGCCAATAAAACGGATATTCTGCATGAAATAGCCGAATTGGCCGAAAAAAGTGATGTTTTAAAAAACATTCCTCAACAAAAAATCTACGATGCCCTGCTTGAGCGGGAAAAAATTGGCTCCACCGCTTTCGGCAACAACATAGCCATACCGCATTGTTTTCTGGACAATATCAGTGATTTTGTCGTGGGGGTTCTCGTCAGTAAAGACGGCGTGGATTTTGACGCCCAGGACGACAAACCCGTACATCTTTTCTTTTTTATCATAGGACCGACAGGTGAAAGAAACAGGCATATCCAGATACTGCTCGGTATTTCACGGCTCCTCAGGTCGGAACCCATCCGCAACTCACTGATAAATTCAGAAACACCGGAAGAACTGCTTGAAACAATTTTCTCACAATCCGAAACAACGGATGCCATAAAGGGGCAGACGGAACTGGTCATGTTTCACATTTTCATCCAGAATGAGAAATATTTCGACGACCTGCTTCAACTCGTATCAGGTGCGGCAAACGGCGCCGTTACCGTGGTTGAAACCGTCAATGTGGGCAATTACCTGAACGTGATGCCCCTGTTTGCCTCATTCTGGACAGGCGGCAAAGACAGGTTCAGCCGGCTTATAATCGCCGTCGTGGATAAAAAACTGGCGAATAATGTCATACGGAAGGTCAACAACCTGATTCCCGAAATCAAGGAAAAATCGGGTGTTTTTATCTCGGCAAGCGACCTGTTCTATGCCAATGGACAAATCGACTTTTAAAGGTCCGCGTCGCGAACAGCTTTAGGGGACCTTGATAAACTATGGTTTTATCGTGGGCACCTCTAAAAACCCCAGTTTTTATAAAATTTGGATCCGGGAGATTGTTAAAATGGTGGTTTTTAGAGGTGCCTAGTAAAAGGAAATTATTTTGAACGGATTTATAGACAATCTTCATTTGCCCATTCTTTTTATCATAGGGCTGGTCACACTCGCCGGGTTTTATACGGGAAAACTCTCAAGGGTGATAAAGATGCCTTCGGTTATCGGATTCCTGCTGGCAGGGGCATTCCTTGGACCTTTTGCCCTGAACTTAATCAGTACAAAAGTACAGACAGACCTCTCCCTGATCCCCGAACTGGCGCTGGGGTTCGTCGCCTTGAGCATAGGCCTGGAATTGAATTTTCAGACATTGAAAAAGCAGGGAAAGAGTGTTCTTATTATTATCCTTTTCGAATCACTCGTCACGTTTATAATGGTGACCCTGGGGATGCTCTTCGTCGGCATGTTAATCCGTCTTCCACAGACGGTCGTCCTCCCTTTAGCGCTGTTGACGGGGTCCATCTCCGCCGCCACGGCACCGGCCGGCACCGTTTCCGTGATCCAGGAAAACAACGCCAGGGGTGAACTCACCAGGACTCTCTACTCTGTTGTGGGTTTTGATGACGGCATCGGCATCATACTTTTCGGATTCTGTTCGGCCATCTCCAAATCATTGCTCAAGGGAACAGGCGGCGATATATTGAGCATTATGCAGATGTTTCTTTCACCTCTTGCGGAAATCGGTTTAAGCCTCGCGTTCGGTATCGGCATAGGTTTCCTCGTTTCGCTGCTGTTGAAAAGACTATCAAATAACAGGGATATCCTCGTTCTTACCGTGATCACCGTCTTCCTCGTTACCGGTATCTGCGACTGGTTTCACCTGTCCTTCATCCTCACGAACATGATCATGGGGATTACGATAGTCAATACACAAACAAGCAAAAACGTGCATACCTTGAACGGCGCGCTGAGCGATGTCATGCCTTTCCTGTTTATCCTGTTTTTCGTGCTCGCCGGTTCAAACCTCAACTTCGGAGCCCTGCCCGCCCTGGGTGTTTTGGGAACGGTGTATATTCTTTTTCGCGGTTCGGGGAAACTTCTTGGCGCCTGGCTTGGAAGCCTTGCCGGCGGGGCGGATAAAATAGTGAAAAAATACGTCGGTCTCGGGATACTCTCACAGGTTGGCGTCGCGGTGGGATTATCGCTCATCGTGAAAAAGGAATTTTCGGAAATAAATCCGGACGGCCATTATATTGGGGCAACCATCATCACGTTTGTGACGGCCACCTGCCTTTTCTTTGACGTAATCGGGCCGATCCTCACCAAACATGCGTTGGTCAAAGCAGGAGAGATCACGAACAGTAAAAGTAATAAAAATTAAGACTGTCTTAAGGCAGAATTACCGCAATATAACAATATTTAATAATGTAATTTCTTTACAAATTACACCGTTTTATCAAAAAATCCAGGGAAAAACAGGAATTTTTTTATATTTTTGATCCAAACCGGTCAAGTTTTCAATACATATTTGAATTTGACCTGGTCATCGGCAAAATCTACCGTTACATGCCCGCCTTTTTGGAGCTTACCGAAAAGGAGTTCATCAACAAGCGGGTTCTTTATCCTTTCCTGGATGACCTTGGCCATCGGCCGTGCGCCGTACGCGGGATTGTACCCCTCCCTTGCCAGGAATTCCACCCCCGCATCGGTCAGGTCAAGGGTGACATTCTTCGGTTTCAGCTGATCCTTGAGTTCATTGACGAATTTCCAGACAATCTTCCTGATCGTTTCCGGCTCCAGGTGAGAGAAGACCACGATTTCATCCAGCCGGTTCCTGAATTCGGGTGAAAAATGATTCTCGATGGCCTTTATGGGGCTGGTAGGGGTATAGGTGTCGTCCTTGGAAAATCCGATGCCCTGTGCGGCCATCTCACGCGACCCGAGGTTGGAAGTCATGACCAGAAGAACGTTCCTGAAATCGGCCTTGCGGCCCGTGTTATCCGTCAAGGTGGCATGGTCCATTATCTGAAGCAGAACATTGTATATATCAAGGTGTGCTTTTTCGATTTCGTCGAGCAGGAGAACGGAATTGGGGTGCCTCCGGATGGCATCGGTCAACAATCCCCCCTGTTCAAAACCGATATACCCGGCGGGTGCCCCGATAAGCCTGGCTACCGTGTGTTTCTCCATGTACTCGCTCATGTCAAACCGGATCAACTCAATTCCCATCAGCCTGGAAGTCATCCGGCATAACTCGGTTTTACCCACACCGGTCGGACCCGAAAAAAGGAAGCACCCGATCGGTTTCTCCGGATGCCCCAATCCGGCCCTGTGCCGCTTGATGGATGTGGCAATCGAATGGATGGCTTTCTCCTGCCCAAAAATCAGTTCACCCAGTTTTATCTCGAAATCCTTCAGGTTGTCCTTTTCCGTTTCGCTGACGCTTTCCACGGGGATACGGGCTATCTTGGCCACGGTCTTTTCTATGTCCTGTACATTCACGTACTTTCTGTCAGGAGAATAGAGGGATACATGCGCTCCCGCCTCATCAATAACATCAATAGCCTTGTCAGGAAGGCGCTTTTCATTAATGTACTTGGCCGACAGATCAACGGCCGATTCAATCGCCTTTTCCTTGTATTTTATGTTATGAAACAACTCGTAGTTGTTCTTCAATCCCTGGAGGATCTTGACGGTGGTACTTATGGAGGGTTCAAGTATTTCCACTTTCTGGAACCTGCGGGCCAATGCCCTGTCCTTTTCAAAGTGATTTTTATACTCTTCATAGGTTGACGACCCTATGCACCTGAGGCTTCCGGATGAGATGGCCGGTTTTATGATGTTAGACGCATCAAGGCTGCCTGAACCGACGGCGCCGGCACCCACGATGGTATGCACCTCATCGATGTAGAGAATCACCTTCTCCTGCTGTTTTAAAGCGTTGATTACCCCTTTGAGCCGTTCTTCAAAATCCCCCCTGTACCGGGTTCCGGCCACCATGCCGCCCATATCAAGGGCGTATATCCGGAAGCCCTGCAGTTTTTCAGGTACCTTGCCGGCGACAATCAATCCCGCCAGTCCCTGGGTAATGGCCGTTTTACCCACACCGGGGTCTCCCACATGGATGGGATTGTTCTTGATCCTCCGGCACAGAATTTCGATGGTCCGTTCAATTTCAGTTTCCCGGCCAATCAAGGCGTCGAACTTGCCCTCCCTGGACATCTGCGTCCAGTCCTCCGTATAAAGGGACAAAAAATCCCTGCCGCGTCTGGTTTGATTCTGCGAGCCCATATTCAATTGATCGTCATCCGTTGAATACCTGTTGGGATCATGGGAGAAATCCGGGTCGACCGCTTCAAAATCCTGTTCCGCCCCGGCTTTTATGATTCCATGTGATATGAATTTGAGGACATCAAGCCTTCCGATACCCTGCTTTTTTATAAAGTACAGGGCGTTCGTACCGTCTTCATCGAAAATGGAGATGATAACATCGCCGATTTCCACTTCCTTTTTCTCGGCGGACTGCGCATGGACAAAGGCCCTGTGGAGAATTCGCTGGAAAGCTGCCGTCTGGATGGGTTCTTTCTCTTCTTCATCCGCTTTTTCCATGGACTTCAGGTAATCTGAAATCAGCTTTTCCAGTTCTTCCACCCTGCCCCCGCAGCCGCGGATGATACGGGCACCGATATCCTGGTTAAGTATGGCATGCAGGAGATGTTCGGTACTCAAGTACAGGTGTTTCTGTTCCTTGGCAAATTTATAGGCATTTATAATGACATTTTCCAAATCTTTACTGATCATATAGTCTCAATCCTTTTCCATGGTACAGCGAAGGGGAAACCCCGCCTCCTCGCTGAGCTGATGTACGGTCAGCACTTTTGTTTCGGCAATTTCACAGGTGTAAATGCCGCATACCCCGTACCCCCGTTTATGTACATCGCGGGTGATCCGCTCGGCTTCCTTCGCGGGCTTCAGGAAGACGATTTTCAAAATATAGATAACGAACTCGAATGTGGTATAATCGTCATTATGGAGAATGACTTTATACCGTGGAGGTTCGGCAACCTCATCCTCTATTTTGGTTTCTTCCTGTATCCCGAAGTCACTCATATATAACAGTAAATTTAGCAACAAAACCGGAGTAAATCAAGGGTAAAATGATCAATCGTTTTCTTGACAAAGCCCCGCTCGTTTAGGATACTTGAATCCACTTATGGAAAAAAAAATCATTGCAAGCGGGAAATTCCTGAAGATATTGAGTGTGGATGGCTGGGAATATGCCGAGCGCTTCCACTGCACCGGAATTGTTATTATCGTACCTGTTCTGGATGACGGCAGGATCGTCCTCGTTGAACAATTCAGGAAACCCGTACAGGCAAAGGTGATTGAACTGCCTGCAGGCCTGGCGGGGGATTACGAGGAAGTCAGAAATGAACCTCTTGAAAATGCCGCCAGGCGGGAATTACTCGAGGAAACAGGCTATACGGCGGACAAACTCGTACTGCTGGCGGAAGGCCCTCCTTCCCCGGGGATGAGCACGGAGATCGTGACCATTTTCGGCGCATACGGACTCAAGAAGGTTTCAGAAGGCGGTGGCGATGAAAGCGAGGATATCCAGGTTCATCTGGTACCCTTGGAAGAGATGGACGATTTCTGCGAGAAAAAACGCAGGGAAGGGAAACTGATCGACCCCAAGATCTTTTCCGGCCTTTACTTCATCTTGAAAAAATGAAAACTATTTTCAGCATTATAAAGGATAACCTGAATCACGCAGACCATTTCTTCGTATTCCCCTCGGAAATAGCGGCGGGTTTCTACAGGCACAAGGCATTCGATTTCACGGATGCAAAAACAGTATTGTCGGGACAATTCATTTCGTGGGATGATTTCAAGCAGAAGACTTTTCAATTCAGCACAAAGGCAAAGCCAGCCAATAACATCAACCGTATATTTTTTTTAAACGGCCTGCTGGCAGGAAACACGGAGACACCGGTTTTCAAAGAGCTTATCCGCCGGGAATTCGCTTCCCAGTCAAACATCTACGCAGGCCATTTGAAAAAAATGCTGCCGGTACTCAATGGCATGGAAACCGGCGGCGTATTATCGGATTCCGGACCCATAAGCCGGGACAAAAAGGCAGACCTCCGGTTCCTGTTCAATAAATACAGGGATTTCCTTGAAACTCACAGCTTGTTTGAACCGAATTACCTGGTCCCGGCAATCGATACGGATGGCCTCCAGTTCATCCTGTTCTTCCCGGAAGTAATTGACGATTACAGGCAGTATTCCGGCCTGATATCCGGGCAAAAAAACATAAAAATCATTCCCCTTCATGAACAAACCATGAAACAGGAAATAAAAATAACCTCTTTTGAAAACAGCCTTCATGAAATCCGATGGTTATTCCATGAAATCAAAAACCTGCTTAAAAAAGGTGTCAGAAGCGACGAGATAGGTATTACGATAGGCGGTACGGAAGAACTGGACTGGATTCTCCGGAATGAGGCAAAACTGAGGGGCATCACATTGTACGAACATAAAGGGCGGCAGCTTTCATCGTTTGCCGTGATCATCCTCTTCAGGCATTTAAAAGAATGCCATGACTCCGGCTTTAGTTTCGATTCACTTAAAAACCTGTTGTTGAATGCCTCTATCCCCCTGAAAAACAGGGAAGCGGCCGACCACCTCATTGCTTTCGGTATCAGGTATAAATGCATTAAAAACTACCATTACGGCCAGCAAACCGACATATGGGAAGTCAATTTTAAAAAGGCGGAAGAGAATGATCTGGGAAAAGGTCCTGTCGACGCAATCAGGCATTATTACAGGAATATCAACAAACGAATCAGTGCAATAATAAAAGCGTCCGACTTTGAGGAATTGAAGGATGCCATCGACCGGTTTTTGAACCAGTTTTTTATCATCGAAGGCATGGAGTGGGAAACCTACAAAATCCTGAGGTTCGCCCTGAAACAGCTGGATGAATTGACCCTGGCGCATAAAAAACTCGGTGAACCGGTAATTACGGACTGTTATGCCTTGTGGCTCCAATACATGGATGAAAAAATCTATGTGCCCGTCCGTCCCCTGAAAGGCATTTCCGTATATCCCTACAGGGTGTCGGCGGGAATATTCCCCGACTACCACTTTATTATTAATGCCAGCCAGGATAACACGCGTCACATCCTCAACAGTTTTCCCTTCCTGAACCAGCAGGAGCAGAAAGCCTTAAAAATCAAGGAAGAAGACCTTACGGCGGATTTTCTTAAACTCTATTCAGAGTCGGGGAAAAATGTTTCCATAACCTGTTCAAAACGGAATTTAAGCGGGACCCTGCTTCCTCCCGGGTTTTTTATAACACATGGAATTATCGACAATTTCACATCATTGGAGAATATAGGGAACGCCGATCCATTCATCCAGGAAACCGAGTTATGGTCAGGCAGAAGAAACGATGCGCTTGCAGAAATATATCCCGCGCAATTCGAAGGGTATACCCATGCCTGTTCAACCGTCTTCAAAAAGAAGATCGATGACTACACGCTTGCCGCCCTGGACAGGCAGGGTATTCTGCCCCTCATTAAAAAAAGACTGTCCAATAAGGACGGCGTCTATGAATTCAATTATTCCAAGCTGGAATCGTATGCCAAATGCCCCTTCGGCTTCCTCCTGGAATACGCACTTGGTATTGAGGAATACGCGGGAGAAATAGAGTTTTTCTCTCCTCTTGAATGGGGGCTCCTCCTCCACAGCCTGCTTGAACGGCTTTGCAGGCTCAGGGAGTCAGCAGAAGGCACCGGTGCACAGATTCTGGAAGCCGGATTAAAACAGGCGCTCGGGAAATACCGCCATAATCACCCCGTACCGATCAAGCCTGTCTGGACCTGGATCGAGGCAAAGGCTGCCGCGCTCGCTTCCGTTTTCATGGATAAAGATGACGATGAATTTGACGGCTATTCCCTTCATTCCGTTGAATTTTCCATGAGCCACATGATCCGGGAAGACAGGGTAAAGCTTCGCGGAAGAATCGACAGGATAATATACAGGGACGATAAATATACGATCATCGACTATAAACGTTCGGGAATCCCGTCAGCCGGGGATATTTTCGGTGAAGCACCCGGTTCATTCCAGATGCCTTTGTATTATTACCTTGCCGGGAAAGTACTACAGGAAACCGTATCACAGGTTGCCTATTATAATATCGAGGAAGGCAGGTACAGGTTTATCTATGACGGGGATGGAAAAAGAAGAAACGCCGCGTCCCGTGAAACAATGGAAAAAGCGGCGGCAAATGTTGAAAAATACTGCATTGACATGGCGGACCGGCTGGACGCCGGGGAATTCTTCCCGAAACCGCCGTATAACAGGATTGACTGCCGGTACTGCACCTACAGGGGTGTTTGCCGGTTGAAGTATGTGCTCGGGTGAGGATACGATGGAAATAAAAACAGCCAGGAAAGATACTGACCAGGAAAAGGCCATAACGGTTGAACAGAATGCCGTAATCTCGGCGTCGGCGGGGAGCGGTAAAACAACGGTGCTGGCCGAGCGTTTCGTGCACCTGCTGGAAACAAAAAACGTTTCTATAGACCAGGTACTGGCGCTTACGTTCACCAGGAAAGCCGCCGCCGAAATGTACGACAGGATCCGGAAACGCCTTGAAGCCATGAACACACCCAATGCGGTAAAAGCCCTCGGGGATTTCGACAAGGCCTGCATTTTCACGATAGACAGTTTCTGTTCACAAATTGCCCGTTCATGGTCCGAATACTTCGGGGTTCCATCGGACTATGCCTACGATGATGATGAAAAAACTGCCGTCAACGCGGCCCTGGATTTCATGCTGAAAAACGAAGACAATAAGGCCCTTGCCGAATTCGTAAGGGTAAACGGCTTTGAACGCGTATGGAAGGATTTCTTTGCCCACATGGCATTCCACCATTTCCAGATCACGGGTACGCAATCCTTCGCGGAACTGTTCAAGCAACAGATAGTTAAGCTGCGGGAAGCATGGAAGATCCATTCGGCTGAATTCCGGGACCTCTCCGCCTCAATAGCGGCCATGGAAAACGATTCAAAAACCGCATTGGAAAACAGGAGCCGGCTCAAGCCCATGAAGGAACTCGACTGGTCGCCTGATGACGGGGAATCACAGGGCCGGCTTGCCGATTTCCTTGACAGCCTTAAAATCAGCAAGCTGCGCGGCAAGGGAGATACCGTCGAACCGGCTAATGCCATGATAGAGGACTGGCGCACCAAACTGGAATTACTCAAACAGGTACTTGCCTCCCTTGCCAATGCGGATACGGGAAAATCCGTTTCACTTCTCCTGGATAATTTCAGGCAGGAATTTTTCAATCTTAAAAGGGCAAAAAAAATACTCAACCACCAGGATGTGGCCGGCATGGCGGTCCAGACATTGTTACTGAATAAACAGCTCCGCCTGTATTACAAGACCCAGTTCCGGTACATCCTTATCGATGAATTCCAGGATAACAACAAGCTGCAAAAAGACCTCCTGTACCTGTTGGCGGAAAAGCCGGAAAATCTGTCGGCGAACATACCTGAAGGCAAAGACCTTGTGCCGGATAAACTGTTTTTTGTCGGGGACGACAAGCAATCCATTTACGGTTTCCGCGGCGCGGATGTCAGCGTGTTCAAATCACTGCATACCGACCTTGCGGGGGATGCCGGCAAACCCCTTGTCCTCCGTACCAATTACAGAAGTACCCCGGGACTTGTGTCATTTTTCAACGATCTTTTTCCCGGCGTTTTCGGAAATGCCTCCGAACCGTACGAAGCGGTTTACAACAAGGCGGAATCGACCGGGGTGCGTAACGCGGCCAAGCCCGTCATCAACATCCTTTATAAACCGTTCAATGACAATAACGGGGAAAAAGCGGATTATGGCAGCACGGAGTCGGAAGCCTTTTATACGATACGGTTTCTCAGGGATGCCATTACCAGCGGTGTATGGCAGGTAAAGGAAGGCAATACCTTCAGAAAGGCCGGCTACGATGATGTCGCCCTGCTCATGCGCTCAACGGGAAACCAGATAGTGTATGAACGAATGCTGCGGATCTTCGATATTCCCTATTCCACTCAAGGGTTGCGCAGTCTTTTCATGGAATCTCCCGTAAATGATATTTACAATCTTCTGCAGTTTGCACTTTTCTCTGCAGACAGGGCCGCTTACGCCGGATTACTCCGGTCGCCTATTGTCAATGTATCCGACATGGCATTCGTGCAATTAATGCTGCATGACGGCAAACCGTTTGAATGTGAGGCCGATCTCGATGAAACTGACCGCAACAAGCTTTTATTGGCAAAAAAGCTATATTCATTCGTGAAGGCTTCCATGGATATAAAGCCCATAACCCGGCTTTTAAGCGACATCATCCACAAATCGGGTTACCGCTACCATATCCTTAAAAATAAATCCTTTCATAATTACCTTGAGTTTTTCGATTACCTTCTGGTCCTTGCACGGCAGTCCGAGGAAAAGGGTGAAATTCTTTCCCGGTTCCTGGACAGGATACGGGAAAACCTGGGTAAATACGAAAAACAGGATGACCTTGAAATCCTGAAATGGAAGGAATCCGGCGTTAAAATCATGTCCATCCATAAATCCAAGGGCCTTGAATTCCCCGTAGTCATTCTGACAAACACGGGGAATACGGGAATGCGGGAAGGACTGGGAAGCAGGCCGTACTATTATTCCGAGGAGCTGGGCGTATCCTTCAATACGGACAAATCAAATTACTTTTACACACAGAACAAAGCGGACAGTGAAGCGAGGGACCTTGCCGAATTGAAACGCCTCCTGTATGTGGCCTTGACCCGCGCGGAATCCCGCCTCATCATCACCGGAGCGCATAACAGCAGGAACAGGCAGACAACGGGCACCCATCTCAACATGATTCTTTCTTCATTGAACCTGGACAGGGATTCTCTGCCTTCTAAAATTGAAAAAGAAAATTATGAAATCCAAATTCAGACCATTGAAGACCTGACGGAAGAAACATACATGACTTCCGCACGGCCAAGGGCCGGGAAAAAGCCATTATCGTTTTCAGGCAGTTATGCTCCGGAAAGGCTGGATGTACCGGAATTCCCTGTAAGGCAATACTCCGTTTCCCGGTTAAACGAACAGTATGCATCACTACGGGACCACGCCGAAAGCATCCGGATGCCCGTCCTGCCCATTGATGATTTTTTAACGGAAGGTAAACTGCATGAGCATTTTGGTACGCTTACGCACTATATCATCCACAAAAAAATCTGCGGGACATTCAGCAAAGAAATGCTTCCGGAATCACTCCTTGTTGAATTCGGACTCCACCGCGTCGAAGAACTCGTGCAAGCGGCCATCAACCTTGCAGATACGTTTCTGGTCTCGAAGACCGGGGAACAGGTATCAGAGTCAGCTTCCGTCATGACGGAAATTCCTTTTGTCCGTAAGGTAGTCGCTCCGAACGGCCCGGTATGGATTCAGGGTATTGTCGACCTGGTTTTCGAGCATGAGGAATCCTGTCATCTCATCGATTTTAAAACGGACGCTGTTGTAGTGCCGTCCCGGTATAATTTTCAACTTGCCTTCTATGCACAGGCGATGAAAGAACTGTTTTCCAAACCCGTAAAAAGCTCCCTCTGCTGTTTACGGGACAACCGATTGATCGACATGCCGGACAGGATCGATGAAAATGAGGTTATTCAACTTGTCTCTTCATTATCTGGAGAAGCTTGAAGTTTACAAGGCTGATATTGAAGGATACTTGACAATTCAGGTAATATAATGTACATTAGCAGTATTGGAAACCATTTTCATTAATTTCTTTGAAAGGACAGTTATATGAAAAACGGCAGAGTCGCCATCCCTTCGGTTGGAACGGGGGGCCTGGATGGCCAGCGTTCCGCCCATTTCGGGCATTGCGATGTTTTTACAATCATTGACTTAAAAGACGGAGAAATCACCGGCGTATCCGTCATCCCGAATCAGGAACATTCAAACGGGGGATGCCTGGTTCCGGTGAATATCCTCGCTTCAAATAAAGTAACGGCCCTTATCGCGGGAGGCATGGGCAGAAGACCGCTTATGGGTTTTATGGATGCGGGCATCGATATCTATTATGACAGCGATCATACCGACAACAGGTCAGCCCTCAATGAACTGGTTGCAGGGAACCTGGAAAAAATGACGGAAAACATGACCTGCGGCGGCGGGCATCACTAGAATACTTTTCAAGCATCGATTCCCAAAAAGATTTTAAGACCAAGACCGGCAAAAAAACTAATTACCGCTACGACTAAGGATATCACGGCCATTTCAGTAAAGCGCCGGAAAAATTTCAATCCCTTTGCGGTAGTGATATAGAACGTGTAGAGGAAAATAATGACCAATGCAATTGCCAGGGTAACACCCAAGGCAATGAAAGGATTGGTGAGGAAAACAAAAAACGGGAAGATAAGCAGGATTACCGTAATAACGTACGTTATTCCCGTATAGAGCGCGGCCTTGAGGGGATTTTTACCGCCGTTTTCCCCGGCCTCCTCCTTTGAGGATAAATACCCCGATGCAGCCATCGACAGCGATGCGGCAAATCCCGTGACCAGTCCGGCCAGGGCTATCTGCTTGTTATTTTGAAGGGCAAAGGTTAAACCGGCCAGGGCGCCCGTCAACTCAACCAGGGCGTCATTCAATCCAAGCACAATGGAGCCGGCATACTCGAGGCGCTCCTCGGATAAAATGTTCAACAAACTCTTTTCGTGCCTCTGTTCATCAAGGCTCAGCGATTTTAACTCGATATCGCCGAATGAATCGGAATCATACAGCGAGGAAGCCAGGGACTCGCCTTTTTCCATCAACTTTAACCCGAACGAAAGTCCTAAAACTATGGAGATCAGGTAGTAAAACCAGATTTTAACCCTGTTCGGTTTCACCTCTTTCTGTGTGATTTTGAGGAGTTTATGGTAATGCCTGTGTTCATCCTCGGCAATTTCGGTAAGAATTTTTTTATTGGCTTCATCTTTGATCGTCCGCGCGATTTTCAAATAGATATGGTATTCCGTGATTTCATTCCTCTGCATTTTTAAAAGCGTTTTATTGTACTTCACGACCTCATCCTTTACGGTTTAAAGCCGAACCGGACAGAAACGGCTTGACTTTGAATTCAGGCTATCATAATAATGTAAGAATGGAAACCATTACCGGGGGTAAAATAAAAAAGACAATTAAAAAAGTATTACGAATTCTATCCGGCCTCATCATTATGTTAACAGCCTTCTTTCTTCCCGCGGGAACCCTGTTCTGGGTTGAAGCCTGGGTTCTCATCGGAATTTACCTGTCTGCCGTTACGGCATTTATTCTCTGGCTCAAAAAATATGATCCCGCCCTGCTCAAGGAGCGGGCAGAGAAAAAAAAAGAAGGGAAATCCTGGGATAAAGGCCTGCTCCTGCTTTACAGTATCCTGCTAATCGCCATGATCATTACCTGCGGCCTGGATGCCGTACGTTTCAGGTGGCTCCCCGTTCCCCTTCCCGTACAAATTACCGGTTTTGCAATGTTCCTGCCTGTCATGCTGATAATATTCAGGGTCCACGGGGAAAACACGTATGCTTCGGAAGTGGTAAGAATCCAGAAAGACCGCGGGCACCATGTCATCAGCACAGGTCCCTACCGCTTTGTCCGTCATCCCATGTACAGCGGCATTATTATACTTATGCTCTCTTTGCCGCTGGCGCTGGGCTCGTTCATTGCTGAAAGCTTTTCCATTCTGATCATTATTGTCTTTGTGATAAGAACCTGCAGGGAAGATACGACCCTGATGAACGAGCTTCCCGGTTACAAGGAATACGCCGAAAAAGTCCGGTTCCGCTTGATTCCGGGCATATGGTAGACAATTATTTTTCCTTCTTCTTGACACTTAACCAGTCGCAGCCTATAGTGCGAATGAGGAGCCAATGAAAGAGAATCATAAGTGGGAGAAAAAACTGGCGTCGTCCGGATTCAGGATGACTACCGGCAGAAGAGCCATAATCAATGTCCTTTATAAAAACGTCAAGCACCTGAGCGCCGAAGACATCTACATGGTGCTACATCCCCAATTCCCCAATATAGGGCTGACGACGGTTTACAGGACGCTTGAACTGCTTGAACAAACGGGCATAGCGGCAAAATTCGAATTCGGACACGGCAAGGCGAAATACGAACTTACCGAAGAATACAGCACGAAGAAACACCACCACCATCTAATATGCCGGAACTGCAGGACAATCATAGATTATTCAGATTTCATGGAAGACGAACTCACCTATATTGCCAAGACAGAATCCGGCCTGTCAAAAAAATACAAATTCTTAATAGACAACCATATCATCAATTTCCTTGGTCTCTGCAGCAAGTGCAGGTCCAAATAATTCCCGTTATTTGGACTTAATGGCGTTGATCAGCCGCTCCGCCTCCTCGGTTGATATTTTACCTTCCTTCAGCATTGTCAGCACCATTCGAATCTCTTCCTCATGCTCCTCTTTTTCCGGTTTGGATTCCCAGAAATTTCGGGACATTTCCTCACCCATTTTACCGAATTTATCTCCCATGCGGATGATTTTATGGATGAATCCCGGGAAACCGCGGCCGAAGCCATGATGAAAAATATGTTCAAAAAAATCGCCGGGATTGAATTCCGTTTCAAACCTGAATTCAAAATCTTCATCCGGCCATTTCTTGTCAAAATCATCATATCCCATCAGGCGGACGCCGCCTGAAAAGTTGGCAATATAAATCTGGTAATCCCCATCGCCTTTTTTCAGTGTCGTTATATCTTTATCCGTCATGACGGTATACCCTTCCAGGTGGTTTACCAGTTTTCCCCGTGTCTGAACCTTGATCAATCCGTTCAGATCATCCTTCAGTGCGAGTTTTATCCTGCCGTTTCCCGAAAACAAATTCACATTCCCGGCACCGGCGCCGTCAAGCTGCAGGGAAATTTTACCGTTACCGCTTTTAATCGATCCGCTGTTGAAAAATGACTCCCGAAGGACAACCCTGCCGTTTGACGCCGATATATCGATCGTTCCCGTCACCTTGTTACCCCGGACAGAACCGTTTGAACTTATCGAAGTTATATCGCCGGAAATGTTTTCCATTTCAACACTTCCATTGGAAGAGCGTGCCTTCAGGGCACCGTTTATATTCTTCAGGAATATTTTCCCGTTACTCAACTCGATGGAGAGCCGTTGTTCCCATGACGCGGGAAAATGGAAAACGTAATGCTTGAACATGTCCTGTTTAAGCCGGATAAACATTTTATCTTCATCGAGAATTTCAAGGGCGCTGCTTATATCCTTGTCCCCTTCCTTCTCCTCCCCTGTTTCCATACAACAGAAGTCATTTGCCGATTCTACGCTGACGAACGGGGATTCAATTTCTTCGCCGACTATTTCTATATGATTGTTGTTTCCCTGTATTAATACCTCTTTTCCTTTTTCAATAGATAAATTATAATTTGATTGCATTTATTTCCTCCCAATGCGGTTGTTTCCGGTTGCCAAAGCGGCCGGTTCTTCTATTTGCCGGGATTCATCTGAAATTGCCGATTTACTGATGATCCCGGCTTTTTATATCAGGTCCATCAGGTCTTCCATGGAGATTTTGCCCTCCTTGAAGTCCATTAACAGGGCAAGCCTGTCATCCGCCTTCAAAAGATCCTTGAATTTTCCCAGCGATAAAATCTGGTTGATCCTGGCAAGACGTGATTTTATCGTGGGATACGAAATCCCGATGTTTTTTTCCACTTCTTTTAGATTACCCTCGGCTTTTAAAAATACTTTTACAAAATAGATAAGGTCTTCGGGTAAATTACAGAGATCACAACGCTTGAAATGCCCTTTGAATGTGATATCGCATTCCGGGCAATGGTATTCCGTAACAAATAATTCCTTTTGACAGACAGGGCAGGCCCCCATAATATCCTTCATTTCACCTCCTCTCTCCATAAAGCTAAAAAAATACCTTAATAATGTCAATATCAATATTAATAATATTAAGGTATAATTTGAAAATATTTCAGTTTTTAATGGGGGTGGGGTATATTATCAAGGATTTACTGCCACGAAGCTTTCTAGTTTAAATAAAATGAGTTAAAATCAATAGATGGTTTTGAATTTATTTTAAACATTCCCAGGCAATATCTTCAACTAGAAATCTTCGTGGCAGTAATCAGGAATTCCGCTTTATGACAATCAGGCTCAAATCATCCTGCTGCCGGCACTCACCGGCAAAATCGGAAACAGACCAGAGAATGGCATCCCGAATCGACACGGCATCTTTGTTCGAATGCCTTTTAACCACATCTTTCAATCTGCCAATACCGTACTCTTCATCTTTCACATTCATCGTTTCGGTTACGCCGTCTGTATAAAGGAGGAGGATGTCGCCCCGTTCAAGACTCAAGGGCTTCCCTTCCTCAAAGCGTGCGTTCAAGGTTATTCCAAGAGGCAGGCTGCTTACCCCCAGTTCCCTGGTCGTTTCCCTGGCGGCACGGTACAACAGGGGTGTATCCTGTCCGCAATTAACAAACTTGAGTTCGTGGTTTTTGAAATCCAGAACTGAATAAAAAAAAGTGAGATTGTGCGTGTCTTCTACATCGCCTTCCAGTCGTTCATTCATGATTTTTATCAGTTCCGGCATGCTTTCATACGAAAGAAGCAGGGTACGGAACGTACTCCGGGCAACAAGCATAAGAAGGGCGGCGCCCAGGCCGTGCCCCGTTGCATCACCGATGGCGATGGCGAGTTTCGAATTTTCCAGCTCCACGAAATCAATATAATCGCCTCCCGTCTTTTCACATTGACGGCTCAGGCATGAAATATCATAACCGGGAATCGATGGCGCCAATTGGGGCGTGAGTGATTCCTGTATCTCGTGGGCAATATTGATCTCGCTTTCAAGCGTCATTTTTTCCATGTAATGGTTAATGAGAATGGCCCGTTCTATGCTTACCCCGGCATGCGCCGCAAAAAGTTCCAGCAGGTATTCATCGTAATCCGTGAATACCCCTTCGTGCTTGTTCAACACCTCCACAACACCGATAATCCTGCCCTCGAAACTCCTTATAGGCGCACAGAGCAATGTCCGTGTTTTATATCCTGTCCGGCTGTCGATATCGGCGTTAAAACGCCGGTCATTGCTGCAATCAGGAATATTTATGATTTTTCCGGTTGAAACACTCGCACCCGCGATTCCCTTGTTGGCCGGAAACCGTATTTCCGAAATTTCCGACCCCTGGGCAATCCGGCTGTACAGTTCACTGTTTTCCTCATCCAGCAGGAAAAGGCTGGAACGATCGGCCCTGATGATCCGCGTACTCGCCTCAAGCACGATATTCAATATCTCGTCAAGCGAAAGATCTGAAGCGAGCAGGCGGGTCAGGTCCAGGATATTACGAAGGTCTTCTATGTGCCGTTCTTGATCGAACGGGATATTATTCATATGATCACCTCTAAAATATAAAGGGAAAAAGAATTTTCCTTTCCCTGGGATAATCCGGGAAATATTCATTATACCACTTATGGTTTGATACGGCCCGGGGGGCCAGATTACAGAAAGTGAATACGGCAAAGCACAAACCGGGAATGGACCAGGTAAGAACGGCCCACCCGGTCCATTCGATTATTTCTCCCATATAATTGGGGCTCGAGACGAAACGAAAAAATCCGCCGTAAGGTATTTTATACCCTGTTTCGGAGCCTTTCCTCAAAAGCCTTATAATTTTATCCGAATGGATGTTGATGCCCAGTCCGGTTACGAACAGAACCAACCCGATGATAAAATGGGGAGCCAGGAAATCCGGTATCGATGCCGCCGGTTCAATCACAAACAGGTAGTAACCGTTAACAAAACCGTTCATGACATTAAAAACAAAAGCAAAAAAGACAAGTACTGCCGGAAATGTTTTTTTAGCGCCCCTTAAAAGGCCGGGAAATATAAAACTCCTGTAAATATAATGCGTTTCCCAGATTAACAGATAGATTATGGATAAATTCAAATAATTCCGGCTTCCAAGAATAAAAACCAGAAAAATCGTAATTACAGCCGGTAATTCCATGAGATACCAGGCAATCCGTGAATTGAGGGTCAAGCCCCATCCTTTTTTATTGTACCGCCCGTAGGGTGCCGTAACCAGAAGAAGGGCAACAAATATTAGCGGGCTGCTTCCAAAAAGGACAGCCAGAAAAATGAAATAAATTGAATCAAAAACCATTTATTTAGTTTAATCCCTTGAAGAAAAGACTATACGGCTTGATTTGAACAGCTTGTTTTCCGAGAAAAGCTTCAATGCATTCCCTTTACCCGGGAAAAATTCCGAATCGTATTTGACTACAAGCTCCACGCTGTCACCTGCTTTAAACGGCATATCTTTCAGGACAAGCTCTCCGTCCTGGTTCAACCTTGCCCGAATCCTGAATTCTTCATTTTTGTTCATATATCCCCTCCTTTAAGGATATTATCGGCTTTGAATGCCGTCCAGATAACCGATCATTCCCGTTTTAATGTTGGCCGCGTTGGCCTCGTCCGTATCAATATGCATGGCAAGCCGGTAATTGGGATTTACCCTGACCAGGACATCCCCGAATATCAGCTCCCGGTCGCCCTGGACCCGGATTCGTACAACATCCCGGTCATGCAGTCCGAATTTCAATGCCTCCTCGGTGGACATATGGATATGCCTGAGCGCGCAGATGACCCCGTGGTCTATTGTCAGGGTATTTCCGTTAGCCTGGATGGTGATGCCGGGGCTTCCCTTCAAATCGCCGCTTTGCCTGATGGGCGGAAGCACGCCAAGCTTATATTGTTCTGTCATGGCTATTTCAACTTGTGTTTCCTTCCTGGCCGGACCCAAAACCCTCACCTTTTTCACGAGACCTTTGGGACCGATCAAATCCACCGTTTCTTCACACGCGAACTGGCCGGGCTGGGAAAGATCCGCCAATCTCGTGAGTTGATGACCGGGCCCGAATAACGCTTCCACATGATCCTGGCTTAAATGAAGATGATGGGCGGATACTTCCAGCGGGATCACCATCGGTTCCTGGCTGTGAATGATTTTCGTCACATAATCATGCCCGAGTACACGCAGCGTCTCACGGGCGATCATCTTCTCCTCCCTGGCAGGCATGACAAGTATTTTAACCTGTGAGGCGCTTCCCGAAATGTCATAGATCCGGTCGGGGTCCAGGGCCTTTTTATTTTTTGCCTCATCAATCACGATGCCCATACAGGCAAGCCCCTGACAGGCAAGACTCCGTATAAAGGCGCTTCCCTGCCCGATACCGCCCGAAAAGGCAAGGACATCCAATCCACCCATGGCCGCCATGTATGAGCCAATGTATTTTTTTACCCTGTAACCATATGATTTAACGGTAAGAATGGCCCGTGAATTCCCGTCATTAGCCGCGTTTTCAATTTCCACCATGTCATCGGAAATGCCGGACAGGCCTTTTAATCCGCCTTCTTTTTCAAAAAGATCCCTCACCTGCTCCGGGGTCATTTTCTCGTTTATAATGAGGTGGGAGAGGATGGACGGATCAATATCCCCGCTCCGTGTATCCATCAGCAGCCCTTCCTGCGGGGTGAATCCCATGGAAACGTCCACCGAGCGCCCATGGTCGACCGCGCAGACGGAAGCGCTGCCGCCCAAATGACAACTGATGACCTCCAGCTCGTTGTAAGGCCGTTTTAAAAACTCGGCCGCTTTCAATGCGGTGTATCCATGGAACATGCCCTGGAAACCGTACCGCCTGATTCTCTTTTCCTCGTACAGCCCGTAAGGAAGGCCGTAAAGATACGCGTAGGGTGGTAGAGTATGGTGAAAGGAAGTATCGAACACGGCAACGTGCGGTATGTCCGGAAACAGCCGTATCGCTTCCCGGATGCATGCCAGATTGACAGGGTTATGATTGGGCGCCAGTACGGATGCCGCCTGAATTTCATTGATTACCTTATCATCTATGACAACGGAGTTCAACAGCGCGTCACCGCCGTGGACGACCCTGTGCCCGCAGGCCCCGACAACCCTTTCCTTTTCAGGGAGGCTTTCCAATTTTTCCCCGATCGCCTTGAACACAAGCCGTACGGCCTCCGTGTGGTCAACTTTCCCGCAGGCCGCCTCCTCTCTCCGCCCGTGATACAGGATGGAATGCACAGCCTCTCCGCCGTTAACGTGCTCGATATACCCGGAAATATTATGCGTCTCATCCGCGGTGCTGAAAAGGTTGTACTTGAGAAAATGGGGGCTTGACCTCAGGACAAGAAGTTTCATCGGGCTTTTGCTTTTCAACTTCAGGCTGTAGGGGTCCGCTGCTTTAGCCGCTGCGGATACATCGGAAATACCTTCCTGTTCGTTTACCCTCGGGAAAGTTTTCAGCCTCTCCGAGATGATCCGGGAAATATATTTGATCGCCTCGGGACTGGTGGCGATAAGAATGGCGAAATAGCTTTGAGGTATCAGCAAGGCCGAGCATTGCGTAAGGCCGATGACATCGGCAATCGTCTTTTCCCCGGTCATCAGCGACATCTCCCCGAAAATTTCACCGGGCTTTATCCTTGCCACTTCAACGGAATCACCGGAGTCGGTGGTTATGGATACGAACGCCTCACCGCTTAACAGCACGCCTAAAAATTCACCCTTTTCACCGTATTCTATGATTGCCTCATTGGGTTCAAAAGGCATAACGCGGGAGACGGCGAGCAACTCCTTTATTTTCGTTTCCGGGAATCCCTTGAACAAGGGCACATGGCTGGATAAAAAAGAAATTACGTCCATAATTCACTCCTGACGGAATTCAAGTATAATTAAATTCAACAGCCTGTGCAAGCTTGCTTATCTTGCACCTGTTCGGGAATTCATGCTATGGTAGAATTCTATGATAGAAATAATTGAGTTTTCCCGCCGGTTCGGCAATTCGCTCGCAGTGGATGCCATTGATCTCACCATTAAGCCCGGGATTGTCTTTGGACTGCTGGGACCAAACGGTGCAGGGAAATCAACAATCGTCAAAACCATAGTCGGCGCCTTGAAACCGACAAAAGGCAGTATACTGGTAAACGGGAAAGACATCACCGAATTCCCCGTGGAAACAAAGGCGATGATCGGGTATGTGCCCGAGGTGCCGTATGTTTTCACTAATTTGACCGGCCAGGAATTTCTCACGATGACCGCGCAATTGTACCATGTTGACCCGTCTGTCATTGCCGGACGCGCAAGCGAACTTCTGGGGAAGTTCGGTATAACGAAAAAAAAGGACGATCCCATTATTACCTACTCCAAGGGCATGATTCAAAAGCTCGTCATCGTCTCGGCCCTTTTGCACAACCCCGACATATTCATCCTGGACGAACCGCTTAACGGCCTGGATGCCAATGCGGCGGCGGTATTGAAAGAAACGCTCCGTTCTTTTTCCGCCATGGGAAAAACGATTCTTTTTTCATCACATATACTGGAGGTGGTGGAAAAATTATGCGATGAAATCGCGATAATGGACAAGGGCAAAATCCTCTCAAGCGGCACGGTTGAGCAGATACTGGCGGAAACGGGCTGCGCAGACCTGGAAAAGGCTTTTATCAAGCTGACAGGAAGAAAGGATATTGAGAGAGAGGCGCTCGACATCATTAATGCGCTGAAATAATAAATGCGTAAGCCGGATTTCAGACAGATTTTTACCATCATCAAGTTCACAATTATCCGGGAAGTACGTTCCCGGCGGCCTTCTACGGGAAAGGCACGTCAGGTATTCAGGATAATTTCACTCTGCGCCATTTTTATCATGTCCGGTTTTGCCGCGGGGCTCATTTGTTACCTGGTTCCCGACAATTTTTCAGTGGCATTAATAGGCAGCCTCTATATTACCCTGATTATTGCCAGCTTTGTCATGACGGAATATTCAATACTCATCACGGGCGCGGAAGATTTCAATTATTTTTCGAGTCTGCCCGTCACCGCCGTTGATTATTTTTATTCCAAAATTTTTACCCTTCTTTCGTATGTTTTTATCATTGTCATCCTCTTCTATATACCTTTTTCCGCCTGCCTTGTTACCCAGTCAAGACCTTTATCATTGATCCTTAGCAACCTCTATTCATTGCTGGTCACGGGAGCTGCCACCAGCCTGCTCTTGACGCTTTTTTATGCCTTGATTCTCAGGATTCTGCCAAAACGCGCCGTCGAACTCATGGCAAGTATATTTCAATTGATCGTTTTTTTTGCCGTATACGGTTCTTTCATCATTCTGCCCAGAATCATACTTGAAAGCGGAACGGTCCTTACCTTCAGTCATTCTATTTTCTGGCTGTTCATACCGGCAGCCTGGTCACCTTCAATATTCAGGCTTGGCGCGGATATCGGCGCCAATATCGCGGCCGGTCTTTCATTGATCTCCCTGCCCGTACTGCTGGTCCTGTGCTCAAAAGTCATTTCACTGGAATACGCCGAAAAAATTGCCGATCTTAACCGGACCATTGTACGGAAAAAACCCCGAAGGGAAAACCGCAGCGTACTCCGTCTTGCCACGGGGGAGGATTCGGTAATTTTTAAATTGATCTGGACCGGATTAAAGTACAATCACCAGTTCCGAAACGGTATTTTGGTCATAATACCCATTACGGTGCTGTATTTCCTCATAGTCATGTTCTCACAGGGCGGGGCCATTCTGGACCCGTTTTCCCGGGCCGGCATCCAGATGTTCGATAAAACTATCCTGTTTTATGTAGCCATCGGATTTTTCCCGGTCTATATAAAGAACTCGCTCGTTTATTCCACGGAATCCGAAGCAAGCTGGGTTTTCTATACAACACCCTGCTCACGGTTAAAAATGATACTGGCGGCAAGAAAATTCATCGTCTTTTTTTTCATCGTTCCCTACCTGTTGATTTTCGTTGTATTTTACATGGTTCTTACCGGGGCGTATGTGCACGTATTGATGCACTTCCTTACCGTATTGCTGTTATCATTGATCCAGACGAATCTGTTCCTGCTCTATTTCGCTGAAACCCCTTTCAGCCGGAAACTCGAACGCGGACAAAGAATGGGTTTATTGTTTATCAGGATGCTCATAGGCATGGTCATGCCCCTGCCGATTTACCTGTTTGTAATATTTTTCTATAAAAACATGACGAGTTACGGTTTATTACTGGCCGGCCTTTTCATAGTTCTTGCGGTCATGGAACTTGCAGGCCGGAAGATTGCCGAAAGACAACTGGGCCGGGAAGAACACTCCGGGTCAGCTTAATACTTCTGCCACTCCTTTTTCAGCTTGGCAAGTTTCTCTTCGAGCTCCTTTCTTTTTCCGTCCTTCTCAATGTCGCATTCATTGAGTATGAGCTCCAAAATCGCTATATAAGTCATGTAATAATCCCTGTCCCGGCAGTCCGTTATCTCTGCCAGGTGGTCCTCCGCTTCCAGGAGAATAATGCCCGCCTCCTGTTTCCGCTTTCCAAGCTGCCCGGCATTCAATCCCGGATTCTGATCACAATATTCAAACAGGAACAATGCCCATTTATGAAGCGTTGAGGCGAGGAACAGCCTGCTTTCGGTCGTCTTCCGCTTAACAGACGTAAGGCAGTAGTACGCCCTTTTGAGAAGCCTGAAATGTTCCTCCCCGACTTCCGGCGTGACATGCGCCAATACAAGCACATGGTTATTATAGCAAAGCGCAAGTTCGATGGCCGTATTGTCGTTCACCGACTTTTTCATCAACTTCTCCCAGAGGGATTCCGCCTTGCAGTAGTATTTCAGGGATTTCCGGTTATCACCCGAAAGGTGAAGGGCCGAAGCGTAACCGGATAGATACTTGGCATATTCATCTTTTCGGTGAGGGTAATTTACCGTCAGCTTTTTGAAAAACCGCCCCGTCACCTTGTATTCCGTCAGGGCCTTCTTGTACTTCCCCGAATCTTTCAGCCACCTGCAGTACAGAGTCCTGTCCACGGCGAGCGTTTTAAGAATCATCATTGTGGAAAAGCTCTTTTGTTCCAGTTTCGGGATTTCTTTCCAGATTTTCACGGCATTCACAAAACAGCTTTGGGCCAGGACAAGGTCACCCTTTGCAATAGCCTTTTCCGCCTTCTTGATCCATTGGTGTGATTCATTTGTCTGGCTCCAGACTTCACGGATGTCAATTGCCTTTGTCCGCAGCCGGATTTCATCTCTCGGATTTAGTCCGGCTAACACACATTGTGTCGGATAATTTTCGGAAATGTACCTGAAAAACAGGAGTGTTTCGGGATAGATCAGGTCCTTCAGCACATCTTCATCCCCGGCACCCGCCTCCAGTTCCCTGATTATACGCAGGGCGGGATTGATACCGTTAACATCCGATTCATCCATTGCCTTCCGGACCGTATCCTTTACGAATTCAGGGTCCATAGGTGCCTTTTCTTCCATCAACTTTCATCCCGTTTCTATCGGGTTTCAGTGAAAACCCTTGATTTTTCAAAGAAGGTCCCCAAAACTTCAATTATAATTTTACCAAAACGGAAATTTAGGAGCACCTCATCATAAATGATACCTGATAAACGTGAGATGTCAAGAAATTAATTATTGGAACATTGAAAAACGCCGCACCTGCTCCGGCGGCAATCACTTATTAATCATTGGTTAATATACTGATGATAGCTTTATCCGAATCAGCGAAATCATAAGAACCGAATTCGCCCGGCAGCACCCATGCAATTTCATCGTGTTCATGCAATTTGAATTCGCCGGAAAGATAGGTAACGTTATAGGCCTGAAGTGTGTAAAGCTTATTCTTGTTGCTGAATTCATGGGAACCAATAAATTCGCCCATTTTCACTTCAATTTCAAATTCTTCAAACAGCTCCCTTTTCATGGCCTGTTCATCCGTTTCACCGGGCTCTACCTTGCCTCCGGGGAATTCCCATTTACCGGACAGGCTGCCGCCTTCCTTGCGTTTGGCAATAAGATATTTTCCGTCTTTGATCATAACGGCCGCTACGACATTCTGCATAATGGGTGAAGATTAAACGAATAAATAATCGAAGTCAAGTATTCCAGGCGATACGGAAGCACTGCCGGATGTGTTTATTGCGCGTGAAATCAAAGGGCAGCGTTGCTTCCGTCAAATCATCTATTTTGAATTCTTTCAAAGAGATTGTATCCATTTTAAAACGTCTGAAATGGGTTGAAAAAAACATCTTTCCTTTTTTTTCGCAATGACGCATGATCAGCCTGATTAATCTGACGTGATCCCGCTGGATATCCAGGTTGTCCGGCCGGCTTTTGGAATTGGAAAACGTCGGGGAGTCGCAGAAAATCAGGTCAAACATTCTCTTGTTCGATTCCAGCCATGCCATGCAGTCGGATTTTACGAATTCATGTTTTTCGGGATTGAATCCGTTCAGGGACATATTCTTCCCGGCCCAGTCCAGGTATGTCTGCGAGGCATCCACCGTCACCGTTGACTTCGCCCTTCCGGCCGCAGCACACACCGTGGCGGTACCGGTATACCCGAAAAGGTTCAGGAACCGGCTGCCTGCCGCCGACTCGCGGATCAAGCCCCGCGTCTTCCTGTGGTCCAGGAAAAGGCCCGTATCAATGTAATTGTCAAAATTGACGAGGAAACGAAGATCCCCCTCACGAACCTCCGATAATTCAGGCTTCGAACCGCGTTTTGAATATTGTTCTTTTCCCTTCTGCTTTTTCCGCTGCCGGAAATGGAACGCTCCGGCGGGCAGGTTGAAGAATCCGGGTAAAACATGCAGGATGTCATTAAGCCGTCTTTCCGCCTTGAAAGGTTCAATTTCCTTTGGCGGTGCATATTCCCGGACGACAATGCCTGCTTCGTCATACACATCAATGGCGACGGCGTATTCCGGGAGATCCCTGTCATAAATCCTGTAACAGTAGACACCGTTCTTTCGAGCCCATTTTTTCAATACTTTCGTGTTTTTCTTGAGCCTGTTTAAAAACATCTCAATGTGCGGATTTACCGGAAATTCTTCATTACCTGTTTTACCGGTATTCTTCCGTAAAACGCCGTTTACCCTTGAGGTTTCATCTATATCAAAATGAACCAGCAGGCATTTTAATTCGCCATTGTACAGCCTGTTCACTTTGTCCACCTTGAGCCCGACAGCCCGGGACAACGCCTCGTCTTCCGTAAGAATGCTCGCTTTCCATCCCTTGAACCGTTCGAACAGAATACGGCCCAATCCCGCGTACAACGGTTTAACCTTTTCCTTCGATTCCCCCAGACGTTTTCCATAAGGAGGATTTACGGCAATCAGCCCCTGCTCACAGGAAGAAGACGCCGGTTTTTGCAGGTAAGCAAGTTCTTTTCTTTCAAAATGTATATACCCGTTCAGGCCAAGAGAGTTCAGGCATTCATTGGCGGCCGCGATGGATTTTCTTTCCGAATCGAATCCGAAAACAGGAATCAATTTACCCTTGCCGGTTCCCGTTTTCACCGATTCCAGCCCGTCTGCAATCCCGGCCTTCAATAACTTCCAGGCATATTCATCATGGCCCTTCCATCCCAAAAATCCGAAATACCGGCGGAAGGCACCCGGCGGGATCTGTAAAGCCATAAGACACGCTTCGACAGGCAGGGTACCGCTGCCGCACATGGGGTCAAGAAAGGCATACCCTTTGGCGTACAAGTCAGGCCAGCCGGCACGAAGAAGAACGGCAGCCGCCACATTCTCCTTTAAGGGAGCCATACCGCCTTTGGTCCTGTAGCCCCGCCTGTGCAGGCTTTCCCCTGAAAGATCGATCCGGACGGAGGCCGTATCCTCTTTTATGAAAAGATTAATCCTTACATCCGGCCTTGTCGTTGACACGGAGGGGCGCCGGCCGTATTTAGCCCTGAAATAATCGGCAATGGCATCCTTCAGCTTCAAGGCGGCATAATGCGAATGTGTGAGCTTTGAACGGGATAAAACGGCATCGACGGCAAACGTGTTCTTTACCGTCAAATGGTCATCCCAGGGAATTCTCTTTCCGTTTTCATATAATTCCTGTTCACCGGAGGCAGGGAATTCGCCAACGGGAAACAATATCCGTGAAGCGATCCTGCTGTAAAGGCAGGCCTTGTATGCGGTGGGTAAATCGGACGCGAACCACACCCCGCCCGGCGTCTCCTTGAGTTCCGACGCTCCCAGGCCGGCCAGCTCGCTTAAAACAAGGTCTTCGACAAATCGGGGGGAAACGGCGAAAAACTTATGGAGGTCACTCATTTTTCAGGGAGCGGCCGGACAATTGTTTCATTTTTTAAAAGGTACTTTATACCTTCCAGGGCAGCCCAGGCTGCGGAGGTGGTGGTGGTATACGGTATTTTCCGTTGAACAGCTTCTATGCGCAACTCCGCATCACCCTTCTGGGAAAATCGTCCCAACGGCGTATTGATGAGTAGGGTAATCTGACCGTTGCGCATATGGTCTATAACATTAGGCCTGCCATCGTGTATCTTGAGTATGATTTCCGGGAACAGTCCATGGTCGAACAGGAATCTGGCAGTACCGCGTGTAGCCGCAATGGAAAAGCCCAGGTCGGCCAATTCCTTGATAATGGGGAGAATCGTCTTCCTGTCGTACTTGTTCACGGAGACAAATATCTTGCCTTTGGTCGGCAGGACGGTTCCGCTCGAGGCCTGCGCCTTGGCAAAGGCTTCTCCGAAGGAAGAGCCCGTACCCATAACCTCGCCAGTAGATTTCATTTCGGGACCGAGGATGGGGTCCGTATCTCCAAGCCTTTCAAAGCTGAATACCGCTTCCTTGACGGCCCAATCGGTGATGCATTTCCCGATTCCCGTCAATCCCTGTTCCTTGAGGGAGATACCGCGCCATACTTTCACAACGGCCTCGACCAGGTTGATTCCCGAAGCCTTGGAGAGGAAGGGAATTGTACGCGATGCCCGCGGATTCACTTCAAGTATGTAAAGGGTCCCGTCTTTGACGGCGAACTGGATGTTGATAAATCCGACGCATTTTATGTCAAGGGCTATCCGGCGTGTTGCATCCGCCATCTCCTTCAGTATTTCCGGCGATGATTTGAAGGGAGGAAACACACAGGCCGAATCACCTGAATGAATACCGGCCGCCTCGATATGCTGCAATATGCCCGCAATATACACTTCCTTCCCGTCTGAAATGGCGTCCAGGTCATATTCAAACGCATCCTCCAAAAACTGGTCAACGAGCACCGGCTTTTCGGGGTCGATCTTGATTCCCGTGGCAAGGAACTCGTAAAGCTCTTCCGGAACAAATGACACGAACATGCTCCTGCCGCCCAGCACGAACGACGGTCTTAACAGAACGGGAAACCCTATCTCTTCGGAATATTTGAAGATGTCATCCTTCGTCCGGGCAATGCGGTTGGCCGGCTGACGGAGGCCTATGCGCTTCAACAAATCGGCAAACAAGCCGCGGTCTTCCGTATCGAAAATGCTTTTTACCCTCGTGCCGATAATGTTGGCACCCCACTTCTCAAGCTCGCGGGACATGTTCAATGGAGTCTGTCCGCCCAGCTGGACGATGACATCCCTTATGTTTTCCTTGCGCATTACCTCCTTGACCGTTTCCGGTACAAGCGGTTCCATGTAAAGCCTGTCGGAGGTGTTGAAATCGGTGGACACGGTTTCAGGGTTTGAATTGACAAGTATGGTCTTGACACCCAGCTTCCTGTAGGCAAAGGAAGCCAATGTACAGCATGTGTCGAATTCCAGTCCCTGTCCGATCCTGTTTGGTCCTGATGCCAGAATAATGACCGTATCCCTGCCGATCGGGTCACCTTCGTTGATTTCACCGAACGTGGAATAAAAATAGGGGGTTCTCGCCTCGAATTCACCGGCGCATGTATCAACAAAATGAAAGGAAGCGAGCATGTTTTCCTTCAGGCGCATCTCCTCGACGGCCTGCGGTGACATGCCGTTCAGATCGGATATCCGTTTATCCGAAAATCCACTCCTCTTGGCTTCAAGCAGCAGTTCGGGTGTCAGTGTCTCTTCTACAATCCGCTTTTCAAGCGTTACCTGCAGAAGGATCTGGTGAAGAAACCACGGGTCAAACGAGGTGGCCTTGTAAAGATCGTCCAGTATCTTTTCACCGTGTTTTTTGATCTTGTGGTATACGGCAAAAAGACGCATGGGATGAAACGGCTTCAGCATTTTATCCAGGAGTGCCTCGTCAACGCCCGGTATTTCCTCGAGCCCCTCGTATCCGAGTTCCAGAGAACGGTAGGCCTTGTTCAAAGCCTCGTTAAAAGTCCGCCCTATGGCCATCACCTCGCCGACGGATTTCATCTGTGTTCCGAGGGTGAGGTACCCGGAAGGGAATTTCTCCATTTCAAATCTCGGCACCTTGACCACGACATAATCGAGCGAAGGCTCAAAGGCCGAAACGGTCTTGCCGGTTATTTCATTGATAATCTCATCTAACGTGAATCCGACGGCAAGGCGCGCCGCGCACCTGGCAATGGGAAATCCCGTTGCTTTGCTGGCAAGGGCGGAAGACCGCGAAACCCGGGGGTTCATCTCGACGATGGTCATGCGCCCCGTATCCGGCTTGATGGCAAACTGGACATTCGATCCGCCGCAGTCAATGCCGATGGCCCGCAGCACTTCAAGACTGGCCGTCCGCATGGCCTGGTATTCCCTGTCCGACAGGGTCTGGACCGGAGCCACGGTTATGCTGTCGCCCGTATGCACGCCCATCGGGTCCAGGTTCTCTATGGAACAGACCACCACGGCGTTATCAATCCTGTCGCGCATCACCTCAAGCTCGAATTCCTTCCATCCCAGCATCGACTCTTCTATAAGGGCTTCATTCACGGGGCTTTCCCTGAAAGCTTTCTCTGTGAGTCTTATTAATTCCTCATGCGTGTAGGCGATGGCGCCGCCCTGGCCCCCCAATGTGAAACTGGGTCTGATGACAAGGGGAAGCCCTGTCTCCTTTTCCATTTCCAGGGCGCCTTCCATGGATTTGGTGACAACCGAACGGGGAACATCGAGGCCTATTTTTTTACAGGTTTCCTTGAAAAGCCCCCGGTCCTCGGCGAGCCTGATTGATTCAACGCTGGCACCGATAACTTCAACGCCGTAACGCGCCAAGATACCCTCTTCGTATAATTTAAGGGTAAGATTCAGGCCGGTCTGGCCTCCCATCGTGGGAAGAATCGCGTCCGGTCTTTCTTTCCGTATTATGCCTTCGACATACGGCACCTTCAATGGTTCAACATAGATCACATCAGCGATTCCGGGGGTGGTCATTACGGTGGCCGGGTTCGGGTTCACCAATATGACCTTGTACCCCTCCTCTTTCAGGGCACGGACAGCCTGTGTCCCGGAATAATCAAATTCACAGGCCTGTCCGATCACTATCGGTCCTGATCCGACTATCAAAATCCTTTCTAAATCTCTCCGCGCCGGCACAAGCGTCCTCCTTACATGATATCCACGCGATATATATCCCGCACCGTAATTGACTTCTATTTTCCGATCAACTCCAGGAAACCCTTAAAAATGAAAAAGGAATCCCGCGGCCCCGGTGCCGCCTCCGGGTGAAACTGTACCGAGTAGACCGGCAGCTTCTTATGGTAAATCCCTTCAATGGTTTGATCATTGACGTTCCTGAACCGGACTTCGATATCCGGAGACAGGGATTTTTCATCAATGGCAAAACCATGATTTTGCGACGTAATCAGGACTACCTTTGTCGATTCGTCCCTTACTGGATTGTTTACGCCATGGTGTCCGAATTTCATCTTGTAGCTTTTTGCTCCCAGGGCGATGGAAATAAGCTGATGACCGAGGCAGATACCGAATACGGGCTTTTTACCGATCAAATCGCCAGCCAGGCCAATAAGATGGGCAAGAACGGCGGGGTCTCCCGGGCCATTGGCAAACAACACACCGTCTGTTTTGAGGCCCTGGACAAACGCAAGATCGACGCTGTTGGGAACCGAAGTGACCTTGCATCCGCACTTGACAAGATCCCTGATTATATTGGCCTTGACACCGCTGTCTATAAGACAGATGTGGGGCGCCCCCTTCTCGTTGAAAACGATGGGTTCCCGTGTTCCCAGGTCGGTGACGAGGTCTCTCCCCTCCATACAGGGAAAGGATTTCAGGTAGCTCATACACTGCGACAATTCACTTTTTGATAATGTTTCCTTTTCGGGACTGACAAGCAGACCCGTGGGACTGCCTTCATTCCTGATTCTCAATGTAAGCCGCCGGGTATCTATATCGGTAATGCCGGAAAGCCCGTGGTCCGAAAGAAACTCATCCAATGATTTTCTGTTAAAAGGCCTCGGCCCTTCGTACAATGAACGGACGGCAAGTCCGGAAGCCTTTATCCTCCTGCCGCTGTCCGGTTTTTCATTACCCGATTCATTCCATTCTTCATCCGTACCGTAGTTGCCGATATGAGGGTATGTCATTACGATTATCTGTCCCTTATAGGACGGGTCGGTGAGGATTTCATGGTAGCCTGCCATACCGGTATTAAAAACGACCTCACCGGCGGAAGGGTTCGATGTCTTGTCATTAACAAGTTCTTCAATGGTTTTAGCCTGCTTCCCGAAACCTTTCCCCGTATATACTGAGCCGTCTTCTAAAATAAGATAGCAATTATTTTTCATAACCTTATATAAAATACCTTCTCTCTTTGCAACAATATACTGTGAAAAGACAACCTGAATCAACCGTTATATTACTATTGCCGTCACATTTTTTATAGCGGTTTATCGGCAGGCAATGGTATAAAAAAAATCCGGCTTACGCCGGAGTATTAATAATTATATTTAGCCCCTAGGGGAATCGGACCCCTCTTTGAAGAATGAGAATCTCCTGTCCTAGCCGATAGACGAAGGGGCCAGGGAATCCTTCCCGGGATGGATTTGAACCACCACTAAAAGAGCCAGAATCTTTTGTGCTGCCATTACACTACCGGGAAATATTTTAAAAACAAATGTATAGGCATTCATTGAAAAAGTCAAGTAGGGCTTATCGGGAAAACCCATAGAGGTTATTACGGGATATTACCTGCGTTCAAAGGTGGCGCCCTCGACGTATTTCATGATATAACCGCGGGCCTCCTCAGGGATGCGGATAAACTGGATACCCGTATAATAAACCGGATTTTTTTTTGACGGTACTTCCTCGGTCCATACCACCTTACCAAGTGCCAATATCGATGATGATAAATCCGGCAGGTTGAATTTCAACTCCAGCTGTGATTTTAAAGGAATTTTCTCTGACAATATCAAACAAATACCGCCGCCGCCAATATCTTTGGTCTTTGATTCAAGCCACACCTGCTGTTTGCTCAAATCGAATTCAACATTAATGGGTATGATTTTTCTCTTATATTTCCGTTTCTCCATCCTCATTTCCTCCCGGGTATATTCTATCCCCCGATTTCACGGCAGCATTCCCTCATTAAAAGACAGAAGATGCCGTGATTACGGGCTTAAACATTTATAATTCATTATATTTTAATAAAATAATGATCTTTTTCTCAGGTATGATCTTCCCCGTTGTTATCTTCAAGATCCAATTCCCCGTTTTCATAAAGATCTTCATCCATTTCATCAGCGGCATTCATTACTTCCCACTCCTCCATGGCCTGCTGTGCACAGGCCTGTATCTCTTCATCGCCGAAGGTTCCCGCCAGTTCTTGAAGCCTTTCATATCCTTCATCCCATCCCGTTTGTCCCAAAGCCCATATGGCCGCAAGCTGCAAATCCCTGTTCTCCGCGTATGTCAATCGCCGCAGGATTTTGCCCGCCTGCTTTATTCCGCATTCTCCCGCCGCTTTTACCGCTTCTTTTATAATCATGGGGTCATCACTGTTCAATTCAGCAAGAATGTCCTTTTCCCATCTCTCCATTCCCGAACGGCCCATACTGAATATTGCCGATAATTTTAAAAGAGGGTCGCCTGAATTGTACGCTTTCTGAATCATATGCGAAATTTCTTCCCTGTCCAGAAAACTCAGGGCCTCCATGGCATACCGCCGTTCATCTTTTGTACTGGATGAATCCTTATTTATGCGTAAAAGGAAATTGGAAATTTTCTTATACTGGTCCAGTTCCTTCTGTTCATCTTCGTTCATGTCTTCCACGCCGAAATCAATGCCAAAATCATCATAGGATAATTCGTATATATATCTTCCGAGGGCAACGATAGCCTTTGCCCTGATTTTCTCATCGGGATCATTTTCAGCCAGATCAAGCAGCTTTTCCGACATTCCAATTGAAGGATAATCCCACGAAGCAAGAATGGCTTTCAATTTTATATCCGGGTCAGGATCGTCCATGAGCAGCAGGATTTCCTTTGTATAATTCGTGAAGATGCTGTCATCATTGCAGGAAATTTGTTCCAGTAAATCCAGTTTTTCCTCTTTACTCATGTTTTCAAACATTGACAAACCCCCTCTACAGGACTCTCACTTTATTAAAAGGGAAAATCATAGCCTGTCAGACCAAGTTCATTTTTCATGATCAGCAAATTTTTCTGGAGATTTTCATTTATGGGGATACCGTTCTTCCTCCTCTGTTTTTCCATTTCATATTCTTTTTCTCCGGCCGTATAAATGCGTTCCTCTCCCGGCACCTTTTTCGAGTTTCTGAGGGCACGCATGATGGATCCGGCGGTTTTCTTGAATTGATCAAGTCCTATGAAACTTTCTATATTGATGGCCAGAAAGAAGTGCCCCAGTTTATACGGAGCCGGTTTACCATCCTTATCCTTCCCCTTTAAATCTTCCATGAAAGCCCCGTTTGTAAGGGCTGCCGAAAGAATCTCTACCATGACGGCCCATCCATACCCCTTGTGACCGCCTAAAAGTTCCCCGGCGCCGCCGACCGGCAATAAAGCCGCCGTTCCGGCCACGAGGTCACCCAGCAGTTTTTTTGTATCGGTTACGGGCTTGCCCTCCTGGTCTATGGCCCATCCTTCCGGCGTAGGTTTTTCCGCCCTGTCCAAAAACTCTATTTTCCCCCGTTGACTGATGGATGTGGCACAATCGATCAAAAAAGGAAAAGGTTCATCCGTCGGTACGCCGAATGTAAGGGGATTGGTTCCCAGCGAAGGTGTTACCCCGAATGTCGGTGGAATGGAAGGCCTGGCATTGGTTACGGTAAGTCCGATCATTCCTTCCGCTATGGCCATCAACGGATAATAGCCGGCTATTCCATAATGGGTTGAATTACGCACGGCCACGCTTCCCATCCCGTATTTTTGGGCCTTCTGTATGGCCATTTTCATTGCCGTGGTGCTGATGACTTGGCCCATGCCGTGGTTTCCATCCAGAACTGCCGTGGTTTCCGTCTCCTTTATAACATCTATTTTCGTCACGGGCTTTTGAATCTTCAGCTTAATCCTGTCATAATACATCTTAAGCCGGCCGACCCCGTGCGAATCAATCCCTCTTAAATCCGAAGCGATAAGTACGTCCGCGCATATTTCCGCTTCTTCCCCGGGAACGCCTAATCCGGTAAAAACATCGGCCATGAATCCGCGAACCGTATCCACGCTCAGGAAAACTTCTTTACCTGCCACAATTATTCTCCTTAAAATAGAAATATCAAGGCACACCCTGAAAAACATACCTGTTTCCCATTGCGCCCGAAAAACACTATCGTTCAAAGCATACTATTGTGCATCAATTTGTTCAAGCCGGAGGGCTGTAAAATGAATATTAATTCACTCCATAATATTATACACCGATAAACCACCGGGTAAAATCATCCATCCCCTCACCGGTATAGGAAGAAACCTGGAAAACGGGGATACTTCCATTCACCTGCTTAACGTATTCGAGACAGGCCGGCAGATCGAATTTAAGATGGGGCAATAAATCGATTTTTGTCAATACGCAGGCCTTCGCCTCCCTGAACAGCATGGGATACTTGACGGGCTTATCTTCTCCTTCCGTTATACTGAGCACGGCTATCTTGGCGTCCTCTCCCAGGTCAAATTCGGCGGGACAGACCAGGTTGCCCACGTTCTCCACCACGACAAGCTTTATGCGGTCCAGGTCAAGGTCGCACAGGGCATGGTAGACCATTTTCGCCTCCAGGTGGCAGCCGCCGCTCGTTATAAGCTGGCTTACGGGTATTTTCAGTACATTGAGACGTTCAGCATCCTTCGTCGTTTCCACGTCCCCTTCCAGCACGGCAAAAGGTACCGGCGTTTTTTCGCCTGTTCCGTGTTTGCCTATATACTCAAGCAGGCTTGTCTTACCGCAACCGGGCGAGCCGATTATATTGACCATCCTCACGCCTTTCTCTTTTAAAACGGACCGGATTTTGACGGCCCATTCCTCATTGGCGCCCATAAGGTTCTTGTATACCTTAATCTCCAGATTACTCATCCCTCACCTCCAGGTTTTCCAGGTATAATTCTTTACCCGTGACCACTTCCACATCATGGGACTGGCAGGCACCGCACAGGAAAAAGGCTCCTGATACCTCGCCTTCCGTTCCGCACGCACGGCAGCGTATGCGGACAGGTTTGAATTCAATATTCAGCCGGCAGCCGGACAACCCCGTATCCTTTGTCAGAACTTCAAAGGCAAACTGCATGTTTTCTTCAATAATCTGGTGCAGTTTTCCTGCTACCATATTTACTGAAATAACCTGTTCCGGTTCCATATTACGTGTGGAAAGTTCCTTCAGCACCGTATTTACGATCGTACTGACGATACCGTATTCATGCATAGGAGGTTATTTTATAACGTCATGGCGAAAATAATCAAGCGCGTCCTTTTAGCATAGCCCCCATTTACCCTGATAACGTTTTCTCATAAAAATTAAAAATTTGTATGAATCAATTTATCAACTTAAATGATAATTATCAATAATTATAGCAAAATTTTACGTGAAAATAGATTTATTATTTGAATTCGACATAAAATATTATTAAATTCAATTAATAGAGGAAGAGAATTTATTGATCAATGAATAGGAAGCGGCAATTCCACCGGCACTTACTCCTTATATTAATAATAATCATAACCGGTATACTTACAGGCTGCGGTAATTTTGACCTGAATGATCCCCTTAATAACGTTTTCACCCCAACTCCTGACCCTTTGCACACGCCGACAGACACTCCTACCGCCACGGATTCCCCTACAAACACGGCTACCAATTCACCAACGGATACAGCCACGAACACACCAACGGCAACCGATTCTCCCACGGATACAGCCACGGACACACCGACAGCAACTGACTCTCCCACATTTACAGCCACGGATACGCCGACACCAACCGATTCACCTACTGATACCCCTACTGATACGCCAACCGCAACCGATTCACCTACAAACACAGCTACAGATTCTCCAACGGCCACGGATTCCCCGACAAATACAGCTACGGATACGGCGACTCCAACCGATTCCCCGACAGATACAGCCACGGATACGCTGACACCTACTGACTCAGCAACTGACACGGCCACGGATACGCCGACACCGACTGATTCAGCGACAGACACTGCCACGGATACACCAACACCTACCGACTCAGCTACTGATACGGCCACG
>JAFGKU010000217.1 GCA_016928415.1 Spirochaetales bacterium | reverse complement strand
AATTTTATAGGAGTTATCGATTCAGTTCAAATTACTTAGGTATGCGCTTGGTGCGGGAAAAAACAGGAAAAAGGCCCTTTTGATTCAGTTTACGGAATCCGTCTGCCCTTCGAATGTTAATAAAATAAGGAAAGACATGCTCCCGATCGTATCCCGGGATTTTGATTCATATATATTTGAAATCGAAGATCCTGCATTCTTTAACGCGTACAGCGTAAAGCTGCTTATTCTCCTGGGTAAAAGGTTGAATGGCAAAGCGGGACTGGTAGTGCATAAGGACCTTTTTGAATCGTGTAAATCCCTTCACCTGGATGATTTTTTCAAAATAGCCGATGACAGAAACCGTCTCTTATTACAGGCGGCGCAAGCCATCCAGCCCCGATTGGGGAGTTCCTGATGGGTGATAACGATGTGCTGGTCCAGGAATTCATTGTCGAGGCCCTGGAACATCTGGAAACGGTGGAAGATGACATACTGGAAATAGAGCGGCAAGGTGCGGATACGGACAGTGAAACGGTCAATCATCTTTTCCGTTCCATCCATTCCATCAAAGGTTCGAGCAGCTTTATCAATCTGGACAAAATCACGAAGTTATCCCATTCTCTTGAAAACATCATTGGTAATATCAGGGAACACAAAATTCTGCCCGTACGCAATGTGACGGACACTTTGCTGAAGGGTGTCGACAAGCTCAAGGTAATGGTTAATGATTGTGACCATTCCAACGATATCGTGATTGACCGTGAATTGGAAGCCCTGGAGCAGCTTATCACAAGCCCCTTGGTTCAAAACACGGCAACGAAAATGGAGAAAGACGAACGGCAGCCCAAGGAGCAGGCCGGTAAGTACCGCAGCCAGACAAAAATCATCCAGACGCATGAAATAAAATCCGTCATGATCCAGGAAAATATCATTCCCTATACAACGCACGGCTATTATCAATACAGGTTTGTGGTAGACCTGGTAGCCGAATGCGACCGCAGGAACCGGAAACCGGCCGATTTTTTCAAGAACCTGGAATTCCTGGGGAATATATCAGAGTCACGAATCATCATCAGCCCGGATGAGACAGTAGATAATTTCAATGAACAGCTTCTTTTTAATTTCGTGTATTCCTCCCTTATCGATGATGAGGAAATGATAATCAAAAGCCTCGATATCACTCCCGTAAAAATGGAAAGGATGACGGTCGGCAGGAACAGGAGTACGCTTCCGGCGGACCAGGTGGAAACCGGGGCGCCCCGTATTGTATCGGGAATCGAGGAAAAACCGGAAGAAACAAAGGTTTTGGCTCCCACCCGGGACAGGGATGAAAAAAAGGCATCCACGGCAAAAGCTTCCCTTCCTGCCAGAACGGAGATGTCGACCTTACGCATACCTATCAACCTGCTCGACAGGATGATGAACCTGGCAAGTGAACTTGTCCTGGTCAGGAACCAGAATATGCAGGCCATTGATGTCGAGGATCTGAACCAGCTAAAAACCATCGCAAAAAAGCTGAACCTGGTGACATCGGGACTGCAGGCATCCATAATGCAGACGAGGCTGCAGCCTGTTGATCTTGTCTTCTCCAAATTCACACGGATGGTACGTGACCTCTGCCGTTCCCTCGGCAAGGAAGCGGTACTGGAGCTGATTGGGCGGGATGTGGAACTGGATAAGAACATTATAGAAGCTTTAAATGATCCATTGATGCATCTTGTAAGGAATGCGGTTGATCATGGTATCGAGATGCCCGATATCAGGGAGGTGGCCGGTAAACAGAGGCAGGGAAGAGTTGTTCTGTCCGCTTTTCACCGGGCGGGGTATGTCATTATACGGGTACAGGATGACGGGGCCGGCATGAATGAAAAAGCATTGGCCGCCGCGGCCGTGAAAAAGGGGTTGTTAACCGAGGAACAGGCCCGGACGTTAAGCCGGCCTGAAGCGCTGAACCTCATCTTTAAACCCGGCTTTACGACCGCCTCTTCCGTAACGGATATTTCCGGCCGCGGTGTCGGGATGGATGTGGTTAAAAGCAATATTCAGAAATTGGGCGGTATCATCAGCATCACATCCGTTGAGGGGAAGGGGACGGAATTCGAGGTGCGGCTGCCGCTTACCCTCACCATCATGCAGGCCCTGATAGTCAGCAGCTGCGACCTTTATTTTGCCCTTGCCCAGTATAATATTTCCGAGGTGGTCTGGCTGCACGGGGAGGATATTTATAACTCCATCCGGAACGTGAACGGGCAGGAATTCTATTCCCTTAGGGGCAAGCTGATACCTGTTTTCAGGTTGTATGAAATTTTAAAGATTAAAAGGATATACAAGGATATTGAAACGGGTGTATCCAAAGAGGATAAACGGTTGAGGAATCAGGACCGGCGAAACAATACCGAAGAATACGCTTCGACTGAAAAACGGCACAGCAGGGGCAGGCGGTTCAGCCTGGAAAATTCGGTGTATATCATCATCCTGAAACTCGGGGAGATAAGGTGCGGGCTTATCATTGACGATATTGTGGATACCGAGGAAATCGTCATCAAGCCTCTGCATGAACAGCTCAAGGACTGCAAGGCCTTTTCCGGGACGACGGTGCTGGGAGACGGCAGGATTGCCCTTATACTGGATGTGGCCAACATCGCGGAATTAGGTGATATGAATTTGAGTAAAATAAAGGAAGAGGCGGAAGTGGCCAGGCAGGAAAGCGAGGACAGGCAGATGCTGCTCGTATTCTCCAATGAAGGTGACGAAACTTATGCCATTCCCCTGTTTTTAATAGCCCACATAGAGAAAATCAGGCTGACGGACATCATCGTATCGAATCAAAAGGAATACTTCCAGTTCCAGAAACAGGTAATACCGGTCATCCGCCTGGAAAACGCGTTCCCGGCAAGCAGGGCCGTTTACGGCTCCGAGGGTTTCATTATTATATTAAAACTGCAAAAGAGCATAGGCATACTCGTGTCACGGTTACTCGATTCCACGGAAGTCAATGAATCTTTCGATACGAGCAATGTGTCCGGCAAGGGAGTACTCGGAGCGGTCATGTTCAATGACAAACTCACGCTCATTCTTGATGTTTTTAAAATTGTGGAAACCCTTGAGCCGGAATGGTACACTACGCTGCTGCCCGCGAAAAGAGGCGGGATCAAGCGGGTGCTTTTGATAGAGGACAGCGAGTTTTACCAGGTATTGCTGAAGTCCTATCTCATGAGCATCGGGTATTCGGTTGTTGTTGCGGGAAACGGCCGTGAAGGGCTGGAGGCGCTTTCAAAACAGGATTTTGACCGTATTATTTCCGACATTGAAATGCCTTTAATGGACGGATTCGCCTTTGCCAAGGAAGTGAAGGCAAATCCTGCCTGGGAAAAAATACCCCTGACAGCCATTTCTTCATCGCCGGAGACGGAAGAAGTCCGCAACCTTGTTCTTGAATCCGGTTTTGATCTCTACATCTCGAAACTGAACAGGAAGGAATTATTCGAATCCCTGCTTTACAGGATCTAAAGGGATTTAATTAAGGAAGGGTTTTTGGATTATACAAGGCAGTTTGTCAGTTTTTACCTCGATGAAAGATTGTTCGGCATAGACATCCGTTTTGTCAACGAGGTGAATCCGAATGTGAAAATCGTTCCCATACCCCTGGCATCCCCCCATATAAGGGGTCATGTTAATATCAGGGGGCAGGTTGTGCTCATAATGGATGTGCTGCTGGTTTTTAAAACGGGCAGGGTTGAATTGGCTGACGAAACGCAGATTATCATTTTAAAGACATTCCAGGATCTTGCCCGGGTCAAGAACATTGAAAATGAAATCGATCCCTCGCTGTTTCCGGATAAACCGGTCGGCTTTCTTGCCGATTCGGTAGGGGATGTCATCACGGTAAACGCCGACCGGATCGAGACGCCGACGCAGTTTCTCGAGAAAAGCTATTCCGTATTTCTCGAGGGTATGGTTAAACTGGACAACAACCTGCTTACAATCCTGAATCCGGCTAAAATTTTCAACTACAGGCAGGAAATGCACTGATCCAATTTCAGGCAGGAAATGCCATTGCGATACGCAAAAAAATGGGTTTCATGCAAAACCCATAAAGGAGTGAATATGAAGAAAGAAAACAAAAAAGGCTTCAAAATGACAACTGTTATACTCTTAAGTAACTGCATCACGGGGATACTGCCTGTCGCCGTATTGAATATTTTCGCCTACCAGTTATTTGACCTGACCACATTCATCCTGATAACCGTCCTCTCGGTAATTTTCCTTGTATTTTGCATATATTTCGCCGTGAGGCTTACCTCGCGCGTTTCAACGAAGGAGAAAATCATGCTTGGGAGGATCAAGGAATACACGTCGAGTATCGGGGACGCGGATACGGAACAGATGATGAACGTGGTGAAGATGATAGGATTGATGGAAGAAAGCATCAAGGAGTCCTCCAATGCCGCTGATATCGTCAACGAGCTGAATCTCAATATTCATGCGGTGGCCAATACTTCCGAGGAGATGTCAAGCAACATCACCGCCGTGGCGACCGCCGCCGAGGAAATATCGTCCAATATCAACACGATAGCGAATACGGCCGAGGAAATGAGCGCCAACACTTCCAACGTGGCCACGACAACGGAGCAGATGTCGAATAATTTCAAGGTGATAGAACACACGATCAAGGCAATGAGCGATTCGGTCGGCGTGATCGCGGAGAATGCGCGTTCCGCGGTCAACGTGGCGGCCAATGCCGTTGATAAGGCGCAGAATACAACCGAACTCATGACGCTTCTCGGGAAGAACGCGATGGAAATAGGCAAGGTCATCAATGTGATACAGTTGATAGCCCAGCAGACCAACCTGCTTGCGTTGAACGCCGCCATCGAGGCCGCCGGGGCCGGCGAGGCGGGCAAGGGATTCGCCGTTGTGGCAAACGAGGTCAAGGAACTGGCCCGTCAGACGGCAACGGCAACCGAGGATATCACCGCCAAGATAGAGGGCATACAGTCCAGTACGGCAAACGCCGTGGAGGCGATCAAGCAGATAACGGATATCATCCACAAGATCAATACCTCCCAGATAGGCATCACGAACATGGTCGAGGAACAGACCAAGGCATCGGAGGAAATCAAACGGAATGTGACCCAGGCCACGGTGGGCGTCAACGAGATTTCAAAGAATATCAAGGAATCCGCCATCGGGGCCAACCACGTGTCCAAGGGGATTAATGAAATCGCGACCGGAGCCAACAGCGTTGCCCGTAATGTGGCCGAAGCGGCATCGGCCATCAAGGACCTTTCCCAGAAGCTCGAGGAATCGGAAGTCCTGGTAAAAGAGGCGAACAGGTACATCAAGAGGGCCTCGGATTCAACCAAGGCGAGCAAGAACTGCAACAATGACATGAACATGTCCGTGGATAAAATTTCCGATATGATTGAGTCACTGAACAGCCTTGCACAGGGAAATGCCGATGCATGAAGCCGGGAAAAAATCTGGAATACTGATAATCGACCATTCACTGGAATACCGGGAAATCATGAAAAAATCCCTGGAAGGGCTGCCTGACCTGACCGTGATGGCCACTTCACCCAACAACCACATCGGCAGTATGAAGGCCCTTGACCTGAAGCCGGAAGTGATTTTAGTGGATGCCGAAGTCAACGACCTGCTTCCCGATGAATTTACCCGTAATATACACAAGAAGCTTCCGGACACGACGGTTATACTGACCGTACAACCGAATGCCAGACCGGAAATAGTGGAGAGAACCCTGCGCGGCCTGGAAAGCGGCGCCTTTGATATCGTTGTCAAACCGCCTTTGGGAGGCGGCGATGAAGTCATTGAAAGAATAAAGAGAAGGCTGCTGCTTAAAATACACGGCTGCCTGACGAGGAAATATACCGCCTTTGCCAAGAACGTTTCCGGAACCCATAAAACGGAAAAGGCGGCGGTTGACCTGAAAGATAAAATTCTGGCCAATAAGTCCCTGTCCGCGGGAAAGGGAAAGTTCAGGGTCGTTGCCATCGGCATTTCCACCGGAGGTCCCAGGGCGTTATTGGAAATGGTACCGCATTTCTCGGTTGTATTTCCATTGCCCGTGGTGATTGTCCTTCACCTGCCCAAAATGTTCACCGGTTCCATGGCTAATGAATTGAATGCCAAATCCGGTATTTCCGTGGTGGAGGCAAGGGACGGTGATATGTTAAAGGCGGGGAATGTCTATCTTGCCGAAGGCGGTTCCCACCTTGTCGTAAAGAGGGGTGATGACGGCAAGGAGTACCTGCATTATGACGACGGTCCTCCCGAAAACGGGTGCAAGCCTTCCGTCGATGTGCTTTTCCGTTCACTCGCCGAGGTGTACAGGGGAAATGTTCTGGCCGTACTGTGTACGGGGATGGGTGAAGACGGAACGCGCGGATTGGCCGTGCTGAAGGGGTATGGCGCCAGGGCCATAGCACAGGACAGGGAAACATCGATTGTATGGGGTATGCCCGGGTCAGCCGTCCAGGCCGGGCTGATCGACGAGGTTCTGCCGCTTCAAAAAATAGTGGACCGGATCAATGAACTTGTTAGTGGTGGAGGAATTTGATTGCATAAGAAACACCAGATTGATTTAACCGATGAGGAATTTTTCCTGTTGAAAGATTATATGCACCGGTGTTGCGGACTGGACATTTCAATCGAGAAAAAATACCTGTTCAAAACAAGGCTTTCCGACCTTTTAAGGGAAGAGAAGATTGATTCGTTCAAAGACCTCCATGCGGCGCTTATTGCCGACGGGAACAGGGATCTTAACCGGCGAATGATCGAATATATGACCACGAATGAAACGTCGTTTTTCAGGGACACCCATCCCTTCGAAGCCTTGATGAATATTATCCTGCCCCGGATTGAGGAGACAAAAAGAAAAGAAAATCTTTTTATGCCCTCCCCCTTGAGAATCTGGTCAGCCGGATGCAGTACCGGCCAGGAGGCATACAGCATTGCGATGACCGTTTTGGACTGGCTGCCGTCACAAACCCTGTATACACAGGAAAAGGTTTTCATCCTGGCCAGCGATATTTCCAAAGGTGTCCTGGAAAAGGCAAGGGAAGGGGTGTATGATGCCGCAACGGTACCCCCCCCGGTAATGGAAAATTACGGGAAGAGGTATTTGCTGCAAACCGGCAAATCGGTAAAGGTAAATGAGCCGGTAAAAAAACTGGTATCCTTTGAGGAGCTGAACCTCTCTTCGGATTTCAGCGACCGCTTTGCCTATTTCGACATCATTTTCTGCAGGAACGTTATCATTTACTTTTCGATAGAAAGTAAAAAGCAGATCCTGTCGCGGTTCCATAAGCTCCTGTCCCCGTCCGGCATCCTGATCCTGGGTGCGTCCGAAAATTTATATACAATTTCAAACCAGTTTGAGGCAGAGCATCACGGTGCCGCAACGTTCTACAGGACTATTGCATGAGCATGAAGGCCGTAGTCGCAACATTGAATCCCCTGGTAAAAAGAATCCTGGCCGTAGTGTGCGAGAAACACGGCATCCAACTGGTAATCACCGAATCCAACCCGGACCTGATCGAGGAAGTGAAGGCCGGAGATACGAATATTATCTTTATCGATGAATCGTTTGACAGGGAGAATAACTACCGGATTATCGACGAGATTAAATCCTGCGATTTACCCGAGGATCCTCTCCTGATTTTCATTAAGAGCCAGACATCGGCCGTGGAAACCGCGGAGTTGAACGGCATTGATTACATCCTGCCCATACCTTTCTCCAATGTAAAATTCGAATTCATTATCCGCAACCTGTCCGGGAAGCCGCGAAAGATCCTTCTGGCCGGAGAGATGACGGACAACATAATGAGCCTGTACGTGGCGCTCAAGAAGGAAGGATATGAGCTGTACCACACGCCCGATGCCACAAAATGCATGGACCTGGCTTATGAGATTTTTCCGGATCTCATACTCGTCCGGTATTCGCCTGAAAACAGGCATTGCCTGGATTTTTGCGGAAATATAAAAAAGGATATTTATACATCCCGGATCCAGATTGTCTTTCTTTCGGAAACGGATGATGCCGCAATCATTGAAAAATGTTTCGAGGCGGGGGCCAATGATACGTTCCTGCCGCCGTTCAAGAGTGAACTTCATTTAAGCAAGGTGAAGCAGCTTGTCTCCCTTCAAAAGAGGGGGAAAAAAAGCAGGGCCATAGTGATTGACGACAGCGCCATGATAAGAAACCTTATATCCCGCATGTTCAAGCAGATCGGGTTTTCGGTGGCCATGGCGGAAAACGGGAAGCAGGGCATTGAAATGGCTTTGCGGAACAAACCCGATATCATCACCTGTGATTATGACATGCCCATCATGAATGGATGGGAATTCTGTACGGAAGCCAAGAAAATTCCCGACATCATGGAAATCCCCATTGTTATGGTTACGGCACGCGGTGCGGATGTGGACAAGAAAAAGGGCGCCGTTCTGGGTGTGGCCGATTATTTGACCAAGCCTTTCCGCGAGGATGATTTGAAAAAATGCGTATCCAGGGTTCTGGACGCGGTAAAGAAACAGAAGGAGAGGGAAGCGATTACCAAGTATGTGGCCAGCGACGTGATTTCGAGCGTGGATGATATGCTGGATGGTGTAAAGAAACGGGAAGCCGAGGATAAATTCATCACGATTTTGTTTTCCGACATCTGTTCCTTTACGCCCAAGTGCGAAAAAATGGGCCCCCGGGCCATTGTTTCGCTGCTCAACAGTTATTTTGACAGGATGATCATGATCCTGAAAGATCATGAGGCCATTATAGACAAGCTGATCGGCGATGCCATCGTCGTCCGGTTTGATTCCGGAGACAGGAAAAGGGATGCGAAAAACGCCGTGTTATCGGCCTATGACATGCTTAATGCATTGGTCGATTTCAATAAAACAGCGGAAGAAACGATCGAAGTGCGGATAGGGATTAATTCAGGTAATGTAATCCTGGGGAATCTGGGCTGTGAGAGTTTCCGGCTTGATTACACCATGATCGGTGACAATGTCAACATCACGCAAAGGCTTGAAAGCCAGTCCCCCCATATGGGCTGCCTGATCTCCGACTCGACGTATGAACTTGTCAGGGAAGACGTCGAGGTGGGCCCGGGCCAGGCGTTTTCTCTCAAGGGAAAAACGCACAAGGTTATTGCCTATCCATTGCTGCGTGTAATCCGCAGATGAATTGGGCAGTTTTAGATATGGAAATGGTTCCTTTCCTTGCAAATCGCCTGATTTTACATATAGTTAAATAAGGAATGAAATTAAACGAAAAATGCCTGGTACTCGGTATCGGAAATGAACTTCGGGGGGATGACGGCATAGGGCTTTACCTGGTGCGTGAAATGGAGAAGGTCTTTCCGGCCGGTTACGGCAGGTTCAGGGAAGCCGGTGCCTGGGGTATGGACCTTGTTCACGAGGTTGCCGAGTATGAGAATGTTTTCCTCATTGATGGCATCGAAGCAGAGGACCAGCCCATAGGGACACTTTTTGAATGGGATGCCAATACGATAACAGAAAGCACCTCCGTCCCCAGTTTACATTCGCATGGCCTCAGCCTGCCGGGCATAATCAACCTCGGGTTAAAACTGGGCTTGAAAATGCCTGATCAATTCAGGGTATTTGCCGTGGCAATTCCGTTTTGCCGTGATTTCACCCAGGGACTTTCCCGGCGATTGAAGAACCGCTTTCATGAATTGGCCGCACGATTGAAATCGCGGATAGAAGAGGCATGCCATTGAGGAGACAAAATGGAAAATTCAACTGATAACAAATCGGAGAAAACAATACTGTTCCTCTGTAAATGCGGGACCAACATAGCGGGTTCCATTGATTTTGACAGGATCAAGAAATGGGTTAAATCATACGGGGGAATAGACATCATCGCGACGGGCAACCTTCTTTGCTCCCCGAAGGAAAAGGAAAAATTCAGTCAAATTTTGAGGACAAAAAAACCGGACCAGGTAATCATCGCGGCCTGTACGCCCAAGCTCCATGAAAAGACATTTCAGGAACTCGCCGAAAAGGAGGGAGTGAATCCGGGGCGGATAAGGTTTGCCAATATAAGGGAGCAATGCGCGTGGGTGGTCAAGGACAGGGAGAAAGCGACGGAAAAGGCGATCCATCTTATCCGGGCCGCGATAAGGCGCTCCCGTTTTTCCGAGGACCTGTTCCGCAAAACAATGAAAGTCAATACCGACATCCTGATAATCGGGGGAGGAATAGCGGGAATCCAGGCGGCCAGGGCGCTTGCCAGGAGCGGCCGGAAAGTGTACCTGGTGGAGAGGGAAATCTCCATAGGCGGCTTTCTTATAAAGTGCGAGGAAGTGGCGCCCAACATGGAATGCGCGCCGTGCATGCTTTCTCCCCTTCTTGCGGAAATCAGGGACAGCGCTTCCATCGAGGTGTTTGCACCGGCAATGGTGGAAGAAGTTGTGGGGTTCTTCGGAAACTTCAAGGCGAGGATAAGGCAGAGGGCACGGTACGTTGAGAATACATGCATGGCCTGTGAAGAGTGCTTCGAGGTCTGCCCCGTTTCCGTAACGAGTAAATATCACCACAACCTGGGCAACCGGAAGGCGGTTTACACGTTGTTTGCCGGTTCCGTACCCGGCGCGGCCGCCATTGACAGGAATGCCTGCCTTCATTTCAAGGACGGTTCCTGTGATGCCTGCGTTGCCGCCTGCCCCTACCAGTCCATCAATTTTGAACAGGAAGATTCTGTTAAGGAAGTGGAAGTGGGGGCTGTCATCGTGGCCACCGGTTTTTCTTCACCAGACCTCTCGGCTTATCCGGAATTGGGTTACGGGGCTGTCGAGAATGTTCTTTCCACCGGCGATTTCGAACGCCTTGCCAGTACAAACGGCCCCACTGAAGGTGAAATCAAGCTGAAATCCGGGGAAACACCGGGGAGCGCCGTGGTCATCCATTGCGCCGGTTCCCTGATGCAGGAAGGTCTGCCATACTGTTCAACCACCTGCTGTACCGCTGCGCTCAAGGTGGGAGAGCTGCTCCGCAAGCAGAATTCCGAGGCCAGGGTGGTGAACATCCACGGGGACCTGGTGTTCAACAAGCCGGGGGAGCAGAAGTTTTTTGAAAAACAGAAAGAGGAAGGCACTATCTTCATTCGCTCGCAGGATCTTAAAGCAATTAAAATTACAACAGCCGATTCCGGCAAAATACTGGTAGAAGGAAAAGATTTTGACCGTATTGAGTCCGATATGGTGGTGCTTGCTTCCGGCATGAAACCCGCGAAAGGAACCGGGGCCCTGTCGGAACTGCTGAATCTTTCCCTGGATGACCTGGGGTATATTGTCTATGACCATGAAGTTCTGCAGCAGACACGATCGTCGTTGGATGGAATATATCTGGCCGGGTGTGCGCTTATGACCTGCAATGCAAGCACGGCGGTAACGCAGTCCGTTTCGGCATCCGGAGACATTATGAGCAGGCTTGTTCCGGGGAACGAGATTGAACTGGAAATGATGACCGCTGTCATTGATCCCGAACTGTGCAGCGGCTGCAAGCTCTGCATTTCCGTCTGTCCCTTCAAGGCCATCGTCTATAACAAGGAAAAAAAGGTGAGCGAGGTGATGGAAGCCATCTGCAGGGGGTGCGGTACATGCAGCGCTGCCTGCCCGAACGGCGCCTCAACGGCCCGGAATTTTACGAACCATCAGATACTTGCCGAAATAGGGGGGTTGCTTAAATGACGAGTGAATTCAAACCCAAAATCATAGCCTTCCTCTGCAACTGGTGCTCGTACGCGGGTGCGGACAAGGCGGGTGGCCAGCGGCTTGAGTGCAGCGCGGAGATAAGTATTGTCCGTGTCATGTGCAGCGGGCGTGTGGACCCGCAATTCATACTGGAGGCATTCCGGAAAGGGGCGGATGGTGTCCTTGTTCTGGGCTGCCATCCCGGTGATTGCCATTACAGGAACGGTAACATCCGGGCCATGCGGCGAATGGCCGTCCTGGAAAAACTGCTTGTCCAGTTCGGCATAGAAAAGGAAAGGTTCGCCCTGGACTGGGTGGCTGCAGGCGAATCGGAAAAATTCCAGAAAATTTCCCAATCCATGACCGAGGCCGTAACCAGGCTGGGACCGTTGAAACTGAAAGGGTATGTCACCCGATGAATTTAATTTACGGCAGTGTGACCGCCGCCGTAAAAATAAGGTTTTTTAGGGGTACTTATGAGTAAACCGAAAGTGGCTGTAAGCTGGAATTCCTCCTGCGGCGGCTGCGATGAAAGCATCGTTGACCTGGAGGAAAAAATTCTCGATGTCGCGGAGGCGGTGGAATTTGTTCTCTGGCCGTGCGCCATGGATTTCAAATATGAACAAATCGAGGCATTGCCCGACGAAGATATAACCGTTTCATTGATAAACGGGGCAATCCAGAACACGGACCAGGAGCATGTTGTCAAGCTCCTGCGCAGAAAATCGAAAATCGTCATCGCGTTCGGCAGCTGTGCGTGTTACGGCGGCGTGCCGTCCCTCCTCAATCTCAAGAATTTGGATGATTCGTTCCGTGTCTCGTATACCAATTCGCCGACGGTAATCAATGAACAGGGAACCGTGCCGTCCGCCGACTCCGAAGACGACGGCCATGCCTTGAGCCTGCCGTCGGTCTATAAGAGCGTACGCAAGCTCGATGATGTTATCGACGTTGATTATTTTTTACCCGGTTGTCCGCCCACAGCCTCCATGATCGCTTCGGCCCTCACCGCTCTCCTGGAGGGGAAACTGCCGGAACGGAAATCGGTGCTCGCGTCCAATAAATCGCTCTGCAGCAGCTGCAGCAGGAATGACAGCAAGCCCGAAACGGTAAGCATTAAAAATCTTGTAAGGATCCACGAGGTCAAGGCGGACCCCGGCCTCTGCTTCCTTGCCCAGGGCATTATCTGCATGGGGCCGGCGACACGTGACGGGTGTGATTATCCCTGCATCAAGGGCAATATGCCCTGTACCGGCTGCCTGGGGCCCTTTGACCGGACGGACCAGGGGGCTAAAATGACGGGAACCCTGGGAGGGCTTCTGGAGGCCGGGGATGAAGAGGCGGCAAAAAAGATGGCGGACGGGATCGTAGACCCGGCCGGAACGTTTTACAGGTACAGCGTAGCCGCTTCACTGTTAGGCGGTAAAAGGGAGGGGGAAGAGAATGAGTAAACGCATAACGATAGATCCCATTACCCGTCTGGAGGGACACGGTAAAATAGAGATATTTCTAAACGATGCGGGCGACGTGGAAAGGGCCTACCTCCAGATTCCCGAGATCCGCGGCTTTGAAAAATTCGTGGAGGGCCGGCCAGCCGAGGAAATGCCCCAGATAACATCGAGAATCTGCGGCGTCTGCCCGGGCGCCCATCACATGGCTTCCACGAAAACGCTCGATTCGCTTTTCGGTGTTCAGCCGACCGAAGCGGCGAGAGCCATCAGGGAATTGTATTATCACCTGCATTTCTTCGAGGACCATATTCTTCATTTTTATATTTTAGGCGGTCCCGACTTCATCGTGGGACCGGATGCCGATCCCGCTGAACGGAATATCCTTGGTGTTATAGGAAAGGTGGGCGTTGAAACGGGTAAGAAAGTGATTGACATCAGGAAACGGGCCCGGCACATGGTAAACGAAATTGCGGGCAAGAATGTGCATCCCGTACTCGGACTCCCGGGCGGCGTGGCCAAACCATTCCCGGGTGAACAAAAGGAAACCCTTTTGGCTTTTGCCGCGGATGCGGTTGAATTTTCCCGGTTCACACTGGACACATTCAATTCCGTCGTGCTTGAAAACAAAACGTACCTGGACCTTATCCTTTCCGATACTTACCTGCACAAGACGTATTACATGGGAATGGTGGACGACCACAGCAATGTGGAATTTTATGACGGCAATGTGCGTGTCATAGACCATGACGGCATTGAGGTGACGCAGTTTACACCGCCGGAATATGCCAACGTCATTGCCGAGCATGTCGAGCCCTGGTCATATATCAAGTTTCCTTTCCTGAAGGAAATAGGCTGGAAGGGATTCGTGGACGGCAAGGATAGCGGCATTTACCGCGTGGCTCCGCTTGCCCGGCTGAACGCGGCCGAAGGTATGAGCACTCCATTGGCGCAGGAAGAGTACGAGCGGTATTTTTCCACCCTCGGCGGGAAACCGGTGCACAATACCCTGGCCAACCATTGGGCGCGGTTGGTCGAGATTTTATATTCAGCTGAAAAAATCAAGCTTTTGTCGGAATCGGAGGAACTTTATTCACCGGACGTCCGGAACATGGATTTGCAGACGCCGTCGGAAGGGTTCGGTATCGTGGAAGCTCCGAGAGGGACGCTCATTCACCATTACAAAACGGATGAACGGGGCGTCATGACGGGATGTAACCTGATCGTGGCTTCCCTGGGGAATTCGGCCGCCATGTGCATGTCGATTGACAGGGCCGCCCGGTCCCTCATCAAGGGGGGTGAGGTCAACCAGGGGCTGCTTAACATGGTAGAAATGGCCTTCCGCGCGTATGATCCCTGTTTTGGATGTGCGACCCACAGTTTCCCGGGAAAGGAAAGCTTCCAGATCCATATTACCGATCCTAACGGAAAACTTACAGGAACCGTTGTCCGTAATGGCAATGGTAAAATCGGTATTGTAAAGCAATGAGTAATCAAAGGGACTTCTAAAAACCTCGATTTTTTAAAGGTTGTGATTCGGAAAACGGTCCCAAAAGGTGGTTTTTAGAGGTGCCTGATATTCTTTATATAGTGAAAGGATGGAAAAAAATGACTGAAACTTTGGACTGTAAAGGCATGAAATGCCCCAAACCCGTATTGAAAGTGGCTATCAAGGCAAACTCCATTGCACCGGGTTCCACCCTTGTCGTGCATGCGGATTGCCCCAGTTTCCCCGACGACATCAAGAAGTGGTGCGAAGATACGGGAAAGGTTCTCATCAGCTGTGTGGACCAGGGTGGCATGACCATTGCCACAATCCAGTTTTAATACTGGTTCCGGAACACGAAAGAGTAATAATATTTACGCAATTTATTTTATAAGGTCTTAATATTATTTTCGGATTATGATATTATTTTTATAATTATCAAGGCCGTCCCTTCAATTTTAAGTTTACCTGCGATGTTACGGTCTTTAATCACATCACTTGTTTTGCTTGTCCTGGGTGTTAGGTAATACAGGGTTGTCACCTGTATAATACAGGGTTGTCACCTGTATAAAAAGGGTATTAAAAACAAATCTCAGGGGAGAAAGATGCCTTGTTCAAGCTTGACACCGCTGAAATCCAAAAACGAATTGATAAGTATACAATCCAATGCCAAAGTAACGCGGCCCTTTTCCCCGTTCCCCGTTTGAACGTGAACGCAATCATGATTCCATGAAGTATTTATGGGAGGTTTTTAACAGGGAAAGTAGAAGGAGGCCAATTATGTTCCTATCAGGATATATCTGAAAATTATATATAAAGCTGTAATAATCGACGACTTAATTAAAAAAACAAAAGGAGAAGTTATGATCATAAAAAAAAGAATATTATATTTTATAATGTTTATTATATTAATGCTTTCCGTACACCTTTCAGCCCAGACATATGCCATTCCCGGTCAAATCGAGGCGGAAAATTATTCCGCCATGAGCGGGATCCAGGCGGAAGCCTGTTCTGAAGGAGGCACCAATGTCGGCTGGATAGAAGCGGGTGACTGGATGGATTATCCGGTCAATATATCAGCCGGTACATACACCGTATCATATCGTGTTGCCAGTCTCAGTGCCGGAGGTGGTTTGTCCCTCCAGATAAACGGGGTCACCTGTAATACGATAAACTTCGGTGCCACGGGTGGCTGGCAGACCTGGACAACTGTCACGGGAACCGCTACTTTGCCTGGCGGAAACCAGACAATTCGTATTTATGCCAGTCAGACCGGATGGAACATCAACTGGTTCAGTTTTACAAGTACGGGTGTTTCCACCCCCACACCTACATCTACATTAATAACACCATCGCCGGATCAGCAGGACATCACGAACCTCGGCGGGACAATATCGGCCCAGTACACAGATTCCCCTTCCGGTGAGGATATCCTCAAGCTTATTGACAATTCGTCATCGACAAAATACCTGACATTCCATGCCTCGGGCTGGGTTCAGTATTCTGGTATCGCGGCCATTGTCAGCCGGTACACCTTCACTTCGGCCAACGACGCGGCGGAGCGTGACCCGTATACCTGGACGCTGCAGGGTTCGAACAATGGTTCGACCTGGACAACATTGGACAGCCGCAATGGCGAGGACTTCCCCAACCGGTTTCAAGTGAGGGAATTCAGCTTCTCCAACAGTACAGGTTATTCCTATTACAGGCTTAACATGACGAACAACTCGGGCACGATCCTGCAGCTGGCCGAATGGGAACTGTACGGCACGACGGGCACCGCGGCCACGTCAACACCGACATCAACAACTGCAGCTACCGCGACGCGAACACCCACAATGGCGGCAACGGCGACAAGAACATCCACACCCACCCCGACACAGGCAGCCGGTGATGCGGGACTGAATTACGCGTACTATGAAGGTTCATGGGATGCCCTGCCGGATTTTACCTCGTTGACGCCTGTAAGAACGGGTACGGTAAGCAATTTCGACATCAGCGTTCGGGATGTGAATGATAATTTCGGGTTCAGATACACGGGGTACATACGTATTGCCTACGCCGGAGCGTATACTTTCTATACTGGTTCGGATGACGGAAGCAGGCTTTACATTGACAGCCAGCTGATTGTGGATAATGACGGCCTGCATGGTGCACAGGAAAGGTCCGGCAGCGTGGCATTGGTGGCGGGCGACCACAGCATCACGGTAACTTTCTTTGAAAAGGGCGGTGATGAGGTTCTTGATGTCAGCTATGAAGGCCCGTATGTCACAAAACAGCTGGTTCCAGGCAGCGTATTGTACCGGACAAGCTCCGGCACGCCGAATCCCTCACCCGTATCCACGGCGACTCCCACCAGTGTGCCCGGGCAGCAGGATATTACCAATTTGGGTGGAACCGTTTCTGCCCAGTATAATGACTCTCCCGGCGGCGAGGAAATCGACAAACTTTTGGATAATTCATCATCAACAAAATACCTGACTTTCCATGCCTCCGGCTGGGTGCAGTATTCGGGGATTACCGCCATAGTTAACCGGTACACGATAACCTCCGCCAACGATGCGGCAGAACGTGACCCGTATACCTGGACAATGCAGGGCTCGAACAATGGTTTGACCTGGATAACCCTGGACAGCCGGAGCGGGGAGGATTTCCCCAACCGTTTCCAGTTAAGGGAATTCAGTTTCAACAACAGCGGCAGTTATTCCTATTACCGGTTGAACATGACCAACAACTCGGGTACGATACTTCAGCTGGCGGAATGGGAAATTTTCGGCACGGTAAACAGCGCGGCCACGTCAACACCGACCCGCACGCCCGCGCCGACATCGACACCGGTTT
>JAFGKU010000017.1 GCA_016928415.1 Spirochaetales bacterium | reverse complement strand
CTTTATGGACTTGTTATTTGCCTACACATAAAACCCAGAATAACAAGTCCATCTTTATGGACTTGTTATTCTTACATCATCAAAAAATACGGTACAGGAGCCGCCGTGGCCGCTCGTTCCACCGTTCAATGCCGGGTACCCGTTTCGGCCGCTTCGCGTCCAGGTATATGGCCAATTGGAAGGTTCGGCAGAACCGTCCTGCCAGACCTTGCCGTATAATGTGCCGTTCTCCATTTTCATCTTGAACCAGTACCAGGTTTGATTGGACCAGTTGAACGTATAACTAGTGCCCCAGGCAACCATGTCATCCAGGAATTGAACAGTTGAATGGTTGTTGTGGAACAGCAGGTTGTATCCTCTCCCGTCTCCCGTACCCGTAAACAGGGATATCCCAGCCCTGGCGGAATCCCCGTCAGTCCACGTGTCAATATACATCTTGGCAGTGATTGTATGATTACCCGAAACGTTCAGGCCGCTACCGGCAATGATTGCCTTGCACGGGTCTCCCTGGGATGTTGAATCCTGCCTCAGAATGGTTCCTGTTTCACTCCATGTTCCGCCGTACATCGTCCAGGCGCTACCGATGGCGTTGTCGTTGAAGTTGTCGCTGAACCCGGCTGTAATGGAAGTGGGCGCCGGTGTCGAGGTGGCCGTGGCTGCCTGAGTCATCGTTGGGGTAGAGGTAGCTGCCGTTGTAGCCGTAGGCGAAGCGGTGTTTACCGTACCGGAAGATCCGAATATTTCCCATTCGGCCAGTTGGAGTATTGTCCCCGAGTTGTTCGTCATGTTCAACCGGTAATAGCCGTAACTTGCCGGGTTGGCGAACGAGTAACTCTTCAGCTGGAACCGGTTCGGGAAGTCCTCCCCGCTCCGGGAATCAAGCGTGACCCATGTGGAGCCGTTGGTTGAACCCTGGAAAGTCCAGGTCAATGGATCGCGTTCAGCCGCATCATTGGCGGAAGTGATCGTATAGTCTGTGACCACATAAGAGGCATTCGCCTGAAATTGGACCCATCCGGAAGCATGGAACGTGAGATATTTCGTGGAACTTGAATTGTCGATCAGCTTCACAATGTCCTCTCCCGAAGGCGAATCGGTATATTGGGCAGAAACGGACCCGCCCAGATTCGTGATATCCGTGAGTCCCGCCTGGGTTGGTGTCGGGGTCGCAGTCGAAGCTACCGGCGTCGGAGTCCGCGTCGGGGTTGCCGTGTTTGCCGTCGTGTGTGTCGGGGTCGGTGTTTGCGTGGGAGTCGGTGTGCTGGTGAAACCGGCCGTACCGAAAATTTCCCATTCGGCCAGTTGGAGTATCGTCCCCGAATTGTTCGTCATGTTGAGCCTGTAGTAATTGTAACTCGTTGAATTGGAGAAAGAGTAGCTCTTTAACTGGAAACGGCTGGGGAAGTCCTCGCCGCTGCGGGTATCAAGTGTAATCCACGCAGAACCATTTGTTGAACCCTGGAAAGTCCATATCAGCGGATCACGCTCTTCCGCGTCATTGGCGGATGTTATGGAATATCCGGTGACAACATACGAGGCGTTCGCCTGGAACTGGACCCAGCCGGATGCATGGAACGTGAGGTATTTTGTGGAACTCGCGTTATCAATCAGTTTATCTATTTCCTCGCCTGACGGGGAATCAGAGTACTGTGCAGCGACAGTCCCGCCCAGGTTCGTGATATCCGTCTGACCGACAGGTGTTGCGGTCGGAACCGGGGTTGACGTCGGTGCCGGTGTCCGCGTGGGGGTCGGTGTCGGTGATGTCCCCGTACCATCTATAATGACTATCCTGTCCAGGTCGGGGGCGTACGAGCCGGAACCGTTATCGAATAAAATAGAATTGGAGCCTGCATTGAGGTTCACGTTCATCGTGACCCATCCCAGGGTCGACCAGCTGCCCGTGCTGGGACAGGCAAGCCCGGCATAACCGCCCGAGTTCACCGTTACGTAAAAGGTTCTCTGTTCGGCGGATTCGTAATACACCACCATCTGGTATGTACCCGTAGAAGGTGCCTGAACATTATTGATCGTACAGATACCGTTCTCACTCGTACCTCCGATATTGCCTACCTTATAGCCGCCGGAGCATTCAGAAGCTGCCACTGCGGCAGCACCATTGCTCAACGTACCGTTTTCCGCCTCATAGCTTGTGCCGCCCGGCGGCGGAGTCGGTATCGGGAGAGCCGAAGTTGATATGTAAATGACAAACCCGCCCTTGGTCACACAGGAAAGGTTCAATGTCGTGGTGTTGGTGACGTCCTGGATAGTGGCTTCGTTGTCCCTGAAAATAGTCGCCACATAGGTTCCCGAACCGAGGAATGACAGAGGAACGGACGCGGTTCTCGCAGAAGCGGTGATGCCCCCGATATACCAGTTAGTACCTTTCCGGCGCGCTATGGTCAGGTAGTTCCCGATGCTTCCCTCTATCAGGCGCGTTTCATCGTACGTTGCCGGGTAAACCTTCATGAATTCGCGGGTCAGGTAATTGTTGATCTGGTCGGGTTTGGACGCATAGCAGATAAAACCGGAATGGTAGGCAACCGCCGTGGCTGTCTCGAAACCCGGGGTACCGCCTGACCAGGTAATGACGGGCGTGTAATCGGCCGGTCCGGATACATTCCTTGTATAAGGTGTTGTACAGATCTGGGCCGTACTTGGATAATTTTCCGCACCCTTTATCCCTTCCCACGTCAGTATGTGAGGCCACCGCCGCGTCTGGCCGGTCGGTTTCAGAATCCCGTGGAAATCCACGATCAATTTGAGTTGGGCGGCTTTTACGGCCACCCTGTCCCGCTCCTGGTTTTCAAGCTGGCGTTCGCCGTCAAAGAAATCAACCTTGACGCCTTTCGCACCCCAGCTCTGCCACGTGGGGAGCAATGAATCCACTTCCGACTGGGTATCCAGGTTATCCTGGTGGGACCAGAGGATAACGCCGACACCCCTGGAAACTCCATAAGCGCACATTTCCGGTGCCCAGGAACTGGACCATCCCTCGTCCGCGATATAGTATTTCCAGCCCATGGATGAGGCAAAGTCGATGTACTGCTTGGCAACATCCAGGCTGGTGGTTGAATCGCCGGCCAGCCATTCCCAGGCACATCCACCAGTTACGATCCACGATATGTCGCCGATTTCATTGGGAGGATTGAGGTTTTCAATAAGCGTGGTTTCGATCAGGTCTTTCAATCCCCCGATAACAACTGCCCGCCACGGTGAATTGCTGGTTCCCGTCGAACAGGGCGAGCCTGAAATGTTTACAACGTTGAATATACCGTTCCCCGCGCCGCTTCCCCTCAGGTTTGACGTGCAGTAATCCCCGTAAACGGCCGCTTCACCGAGCCAGAGGTAGTAGCCCGAATCCAGCCTTACCGCGGCTGCCGTCGCGTAATCCGTGGTAACGGAAGTGGCATCGGCAATCGTTCTGTAATTGTAATCCCCTTCGTCCGCCCCGTTCCTGTCCTCAATCCAGAGAACACCGGAAGTGGGAAGGTTGAACTGGGACACTTCTCCCGAGACCGTTGTGGCCGCGGGAAGGTTGTACCGGTAAGCGATCCCGTCATTGTAAGCCCTCACAAGCAGGTTCATGGTACTGCCGTTTTTTGTAAATGTGAGTGTGATTTCCTGGCAGTAATTGGTGTAGGAATTTTTTTTGCCGGCCGCCATCGTGTATGTTTCATTAATGGTGCGGGCGCTGCTCGATGAAAACGTGAGACCGGTAATGAAATCGGTCAAACCCGTGTTGATGCCGAGGGTTGAATTTTCCAGGACTATTGTACTGTTTTTTGAGGCCGTATACGCTATGCCGCCGTCACCAGCCTGGGTCACGGTAACCTGGATAGTGCCGTCAGGCGAGTAGACGGTCCAGGGACCGGCCGCAAAAACGGGGACCAGGGTCAGGCAGGCCATTGCGAAAAACAATAAAACCCTGAAAACAGACTTTTTTTTCTTGCGTAACATACCTTACTCCTTTATTAAATGAGTCTTTTTTTTGTCCTACTTAACCCCAATTTGGCAAAAATGTAAGTTTTTTTCCCAATCATTTCCAAGCAATAACCATGCCAAAAATATATGGGTGGTGCCTGATCTATTTTATTATAGCATAGGAAAATATTTTTCATAAATATTTTTTTCCATCATCAAGGTGCAAAACGATTCACACTCTATAATTTTGATGGGCAATTTTTTGCACGTTCAGTTGAAATTCTGAACTTCCTCTTTACGACTCATGATTATATTATAAATTACACGTTTAATTAAGAAAAATTTTCAAGTAATTAAATTATAAAGACAATCGCCTAATAAAACGGGACAGGGTTTTCTACCCTGCCCCGAAAAGCGGAGTTTAAATAAACAAAGCATGTTAAAAATTACAGTCGTGTGTCACGGTCGTCGGGTATCATGAAAAACGCTTTATTGCCGGTAATGAACATTTTTCATTCTCCTCAAACAGCCATCCATGGCACCGCCTCCCTGACACGTCCGTGTGTCACGGAACACTCACCTTGCCCACGCACAAAACCCAGAATAACAAGTCCATCTTTATGGACTTGTTATTTGCCTACACATAAAACCCAGAATAACAAGTCCATCTTTATGGACTT
>JAFGKU010000216.1 GCA_016928415.1 Spirochaetales bacterium | reverse complement strand
TATATACTTAAAAATTATAACATCGGATTTTTACTGGAATCGCTTTTACTTCTCGCATTCGCCATTGCCTGGGGCACGGCAAGCCGGTTTTTGCCGTTCCTGGCTGAAAAAGGTGAGCACTTGTTCGCGAAGGACCAAGGGAACCCATAGGGCCCCCTTTGCTTGCGGGATTATACAGATTATGAACATACAATTCGTTTAAATACCAACCTGCCACCGTTAAAGTTTAAAAGATACCCGAGTTTAATCTCTGACAGTCTCAGGTAATTTGCCAACTGCGCCTCCATGGCAGTTGTAATCATGCTTACGGATTTCAACTCCAGAATCATACTGCCTTCCACAACAAGGTCAGCAATATAAACCCCAATGCATTCGTCATCATAAAATACCTTATAAGCCTTCTGCTTCTCATACCTGATACCCGCCTTGGCAAATTCCATACACAACGCCCTCTCATAAATCTTCTCCACCAACCCACCCCCTAACGCCTTATGCACCTTAATACCCAACCCAATCACCTTGTCAGATAATTCTTTAAACACGATTTCACTCATACAAACCTCCTTTTTTCTTTTTGCAGGAAGCTACCCCGCAGGATTTGTCAAGGCTGAGCGTAAGCGAACACGAAGTGTTTAGCCTTGACGAATCCGAGGAGTAGCGCACAATGGGAAAAAAAGGAGTTATCAGCGTTATATGTCATCTGAATAAACAATTACCGGTAATCCGATAATTAATATGGTTTTTAAATTTAAACGCCGAATAAGACGAGAGTACCGGGGGCACCGAATTTAAGATCTTATAATTCCCTCGCTTCAGAGGGTCTGTGCGCAGGGTAAAATGAGTCTTCCTTCGGCGTACTCGTCTTATTCGTCTTCTTCGGCGTTTATATTTTATATTGTTTGCTTCTAACCCTTATAATTTGCTTGAAATGAATGGCCTCTAATACAACAGGCACTCACCATTCAATGGCAAGCGCCCGCGTTTTAGTCAGAAAACTTATTCCCGTGCAAGCAAGATCGCGCCCAATACCAGGACATGCAATGAAAGAGTTTTCAGGAATGAAAGAATTGTCGCAAAACTCTTAAAGGCTCCGTTAAACAAACCTCCCGGTCCAAGTAAGTCCACAAGCAAAATAACAATGACCCAGAAAATCAGGATGATAATCATGATAGGATTGGAAAGGTTCCCGATATCCATAAATAAACCGAGAATAAGGAAACCACCCGCCAGTATTTCAAGAATGCCAATGATGACAATAAGGACATTTGCGAAATCCCCTTTAACAAAACTGTAAACGGCGGATGCGATTTCATTGCCGCTCAAGCCCGCCTGGATTTGTCCGAGAAGTCCCTTGTCCAGCTGAAGTGTCAGGATTCCCGCTACAATCAGGAAGACCGCGAGTGCGATACGTATAAACATTGCTCCTAAAGACGTGTTAGATACTGCCATTTTTTTACCTCCGTAAGACAAATTATAGACAAAGGAAGGAGAAATACAATAATTTTATTTTTTAATTACGCCTTCAGCCGTTCAATCTCGGTATCGAGGAGCTGTATCTGTTCTATGTTCCGCTTTCCCAGGCTGCCGAACCGGGCCAGTTTGCCGGAGACTCCTTCAAACGTATTGTCAATACGTCCTATCCGGTTTTCGATACGGCCAAAGAGGCCGGTAAACTTTCCAAAGACGGTTCCGGAACCATGTACGTATTCCTCCATCCTGTCCAGCGAGTCAATGAGGGTTGCCGTCAGCTCTTTCAGGTGAACAGTGGACTGCGTAATCTCGGTTGAGCCTCCCGCAAGTTCGGACAGGCCGGAAATAATCTCATCGAACGTCTCCATCGTGTCGTTCACCCCGGAAATGATGCTTTGAAAGAAGCCGCCCAGTTTCCTGTTCAGGTCTACCGCTTTCTCCGTGTCGGTCACGCTTTTTTTCACATTGGCCGAGATTGTTTTCGTGTTCCGGTTCGTATCCTCGGCGAGTTTCTTGATTTCGGAAGCGACCACGGAAAAACCCTTGCCGTACTCTCCCGCGTGGGCCGCCTCTATGGCCGCGTTCATTGACAAAAGATTGGTTTTTGCGGAAATTTTCAGGATAACCTTGAGAAGATCGATGATATTCTTTGAGGAGTTGGACACATCCTCGATGGACAGGTTCGAAGCCGTCACCTGCTCCTCACCTTCTTTGGCAAAGCCCGCGAACTCGCTGACCACCTTTTTTTTCTCCTGGGACACCCGGGATATATTGTTAATGGAGGCAATCATTTCATCGATGGAGCTGGAGGTTTCCAGGATGGCGCTGTTCTGTTCCGCGATATTGTTCTTCACGCTGGCCTGGCTTTGGCCAATTCTGTCAGTCGCTTCCCGCGATTCCCGAAGAGTCGTGCTCATGTCAACCACCTCTGAAATTATTTCCTTCAATTCGCCCGATGCATTGCGGATGTCATTGATAATTTCATTGGTGGATTCCATAAGCTCTTCGCCGACCTTGAACCCTTCTTTGGAGGTTACAATGATGGATTGAAGCTCCTGGAACCTCCTTTTGTTCGCACCGGCTTCGGTCTCGGCAATCCTGATGATCTTCCGGGTCACTATGAAGATAAGGCAGGCAAAAACTCCGCAGACAGCCATCAGGGTGTTTATGGAAATCACGTTTGCCAAACCCGCCATGGCATCTCCACCGGCCGCCAAAGGCATGTACAGGTATATCCCGATATTGGCCAGAATGGAAGCAACGGTGAGAACAATCGGCTGATACAGCGTATATCCGATGAGGCAGCATTCAATAAGGACGAACATGAGGTGAAAACCGGACTCGTAAACCGCGGTAATCCGGTCAATGGGCTTGATAAAAAGCGATAAATAGATGGCAATGAAAGCTACAACCAGGTTGATGTTACTGGCCCAGATAAACCGCCCCTTCTTAAGCAGGAATACGGCAATGACAAAAATCACGCACGTCACCATAAGGATACCGGCAACGAGAAGGCCTATGTCCTCGAGCGTAAAGAAAAGGATAATGGCGTCAATAATCAGAAACCCGCCGAGGATGAGGTCTATTATCAGGATGATCCTCGCCTTTTCCCGGATCTCAAGCGAACTATTTTCATAAACGCCAAGAACATTGGCAAACAAAGCCTTAAACATGATTTGTTTTCCTCCTTGCTGATATTTATAAGTATAAAAAAAGACCGGCGGTAATTCAAGAAAGAAATTTAATACCTTAGCGGTTTGGGTTGCTGCTGAAACAATGGCTGGTATCGGGTCAGGCAACAGGTACTATCTATTTAACGCCGAAGAAGACGAATAAATCGAAATCACCGAATTGGGGTAAACCGCTGCGGCAAAAAAATATTTTTATCCTATTTCTACCCACAAAGAGGTCTCAGCAGAGGCTTCCTTCGGCGTACTCGTCTTATTCGTCTTCTTCGGCGTTAAAATTCGCCATTGTCCTCTTCTATCCGAAATCCGGTATTTTAAGAAAACAACAGTCTTCCCGCAATATTCAATTCTTATACTTTATTTGCATTGAGCATTAATATCAAATACACTTTAAGTACATCTTATTGTATATGAGGTTTAATATGAAACAGTTCAATAAAATAATCAATGAACAAAAAGAAGAAATTGCCCGGTTTAGAGTAATCGTCGATGAAGTTATTGCGGAAAAGGTTACCCCCAACGCCAAAATATTGGGCGCTTTGCTTACAGGAAGTGTTGCCAGGGGCGACGCCCGCGTCGGGCCGTTCGGTATATTCATAGATATTGCCATTATCCTGAAAAACAAATCAGATATAGATATGGAGCAGATATTCGGTAAAGACGAAGAACCGTTTATTCCCTATCATTGCATTTCCGTAAAGAATAAAACCGGCATAGCCATGGAAGTTATAGAGGAAGATGAGTTATGGAAAATCCGTGAACAGCCTGAGCCCGTCATATTCGCCAGAAACGAATCCATCATTTTAAACGATAAAACCGGCTCATTACAAAAGTGGAAAAATGAATGCTTTGTCATAACCGAAGACCAAATCAAACAGAGGGCGCTGAACAATTATTTCCGCTATGACTATTTAACGGGAGAATACAGGCTGGAAAAATGGGAACATCGGGAAGCCTGGGTACAGATTGCCCAGAATTATAATGAAGCGAACGAATGCTACTGTAATTTTCTCTATTGCATAAATGGATTATTCATACCCAGAAAAGACTGGCTGGCTTACCTTACCTATGAAATGAAAATTAAGCCGGAAGAGCATGAAAGCTGTATGAATAAAATGTATGAAAACCGTCTCGATGCCGGGGGTATAAACGGCAAAAAAGAGACGTATAACAGAATCAAAAACTGGATGGATCTCTACTGTAAGAATAAAAAATGGTTATAAAAAAAATCCAAGGCAGTTTGGGCTAATCATGGAATAATGGCTGGTATCGCGTTAGATGGCAGGTACTATGATTTTAACGCCGAAGAAGACGAAGGCACCGGGGGCGCCGAATTCAAAGAAATATCATTCGCTCTCTGTTGAGGCCATGTACGCAGGCTAAAAAGGGATTTCTTCGGCGTACCCGTCTTATTCGGTGCTTTCGGCGTTAAAATTTAATATTTTCCGCTTCTTGCATGATTCACGAATTTTAACTACAATTTTCAGGTAACAGGAGGGCATATGAAATATCTGGTTTTTGCAATGTTTTTACCATTAATGCTGTTCGGATGTTTCAGTACGGAAGGCATGATGAAGCAGGCCATTGAAATGCAAAAGGATATGAAAGCGGAGATGATTGGTGAAATCAAGCCCGAAGACATGGCCATGGATATTATTAACGATACGACGTTGCAGAAAGTTATCAATGTCTCCAATTCAAAGGAACAAATTTATCCAGCAGTTATAACCTGGATTGAAAACAATTTTACGGACGACATAGACGGCATTACGGAAGATGATATTACCGATTATAAAATACAGGGCACCGGCAGTCTGGTGCTTACATTCAAACTTACAATCGGAGACACGGCCGGAAAGGTCTATTTTGATTATATTTTTGAAGTAAAAGACGAAAGATTCCGGTTTACAATGCAAAATCCGTATTCATTCGTAGAGGTTAAAAATAAATTCGGTCATACGACGAATACCAGGCAATCATATTATGGCGGCAAGGATGATCTCAGCATGCTTTCAAAAGCTCTGAAAGATAAAGGAGTCATCGAATCCCTGGTAAATGATATTGAGAATAAAACCGCCGATGATACCTGGTAATCAATATCCCGGCCAATCCGCTACAGGCTCTTGAGCTTCATAACCACGGCGTCGGCGAAATTATCCAGTTCCTTGTCATCCGGGGAATCGGAAAGGAATTTTTTTACCTTGGCATCGTCCGTGTGCGCCAGTAGAAATTTGATTTTGTTCTTCTCTTTCTTTATGGCGTCGAGGTCGTGCCAGACCTTTTTCAGGGAGTGGCTGTCCTTCCCGGCGTATTTTTGACAGAATTTTTCCACCAATTCCTCGATTTTCTTGGTATCCACTTTTTTGTTTTCCACTTGGAACCCCTTTTCTCCGGCAGATTCACCGCTGCGGACGGGAGGATTTCATCCCTCATTGTTCAGTATACTTCATTAACATATCCTGCTCAACCGTTTTTGAGTTATCCACAACCTTTTGTCAGCGCTGACAAAAGGTTGTGGATAACTCATCTCCCTAATACGTCGTTGCCACCTGGTTGTCCAGGATCTCCTGGTTTAAAAAAATCCCGTTTTCCGCCAGTTCGTATATGTCCCTTGTCCTGGGGTCATAGAAAATATCCCCCAAAAACCGGTCAAACTTGTCCCGCCAGTACGTTTTTATAACAACCACCCTGCAGGGGCCCAACTTCTTTTCAAGGAATTCCCTGGCTTTTCTCCCCTCCTCCGTGTCCGGGCTTTCCGCATTGATTCCCCTCAGTCGGATCTTCTGCCGTGTCCACACGCCGAAACCCAAGTCGATCTTGAACCATACCGTGTCCCCGTCGATTATTTCGGTAATGTAAGCGGGATACGTGTATAACAGGCCGTACTTGTCCCCTTCCAGCCTGTTCAGGATAATCACGTTGTTCTTCTTTTCCGGTTCCACGATGGTTTCATGCGGGAAATTCCTTCCGCCGGCCGCCGGGTTCTTAATGTAAACCCGGAAACCCAGGTCCACGCAGGAAAGGCTGCCGCCGCCGTCTTCGTCTTCCATGGTTTCCATTTTATATACCCTCGGTTTACCCCTGCGCACGGACAGTTTTTTTACGGTGTTGTCTTCTATAAGCCCCCGGGTCTTCACCAGTTTCTCCAGTTCCCGCGTGCTCAATCGTTCCTTGAGCACCCTTTGCTCAAGCTTTTCCCGCAGTTTGGTGTCCTTCACCGAAAGGAGGATGATAAAGTGGGACCATTCCAGGCCTGTGTCCGTGTCGGATTTCCCTGGGTACTGCCTGTGGAACTGAAGGGACCGGTACAGGGTTCTCTCCCCTATTTCCAGTTTCCCGGCTATTTGGGGGATAACGGTTTTGTTGTATTCCTCCGGCCGGGAACAGGCCGCCAGGTAATCGTCGAGTTTCCTCCCTATGTTCCAGTACGTGGTTGTCTTGACGTTTTCCAGGGCGGCCATGGCCGCCTGTTTTCCCGCCTCTATTTCTTCCTTTATATCCCGTATCAAGCCGGTGATTGTCTGCCGTTTTGCCGGTACTTTTGCCATACCCCCATTGTAGGATTTATGGGGAATGTTTTGCAAGGGTTAAATGATATTAGTTGCTATTTAACATATAAATAACCTTGGACTGTTTTCCCCCGTTATGGGTTGGCATAAGGCGGGTTTTGGGAGTATAAGGCCTCCTTGCGAGGCAGGATTGGGCCATGAAATTCTTTCACTTACGTAATTTTATTGTTGCATGACGTCAGGTAATGAAGTACAATTGCAGTACATATGTGGCAGGGCAACAGTTGCGGCTGTGTCCGGGTCTTCTTATTTGGCTGTAACCCCCGGATAGCCCCACCAGAATAGTAATTGATTAGTAAATTGGTAAGAATAATAAAAAAAATTACCCTCAGTTATTGTATAACTTTATAAAAAGTAATATATGAATTTCGCTTTAATTGATTGAACCACCCCGGGTATTCCGGAGAGTTTTTTATTTGAGTCCAGCTATCATAGCCGGAGCTTCTAACCCAGTATAATACATTTCT
>JAFGKU010000215.1 GCA_016928415.1 Spirochaetales bacterium | reverse complement strand
CGGTTTATAAAACCGCTTATAGAGGCTGCCGTGGGCAAAAAAGACGGGATTATTATTAAAGGGTATGGAGTCCGTTTTTATAAAAGAGCAAAATATCTTTTTTGTGCCGTAGATATTGATAGTAATCGAAAAAAAGGTTATCTTATCCGTATAGAAGCGAATAAATCGTTTGTCATCCCGGATTCTGAAATTCGTGTTGATTGCCGGTTTTCAGATAATGTTGAAGCAGAAACAGCGGATATAGTGTTGAATTCGGGATTAATCTCGGTTCCCCTGCTTCTCAGATCAAAACGAGAAGGAGACCTGATTCAAACCGGACAAGGCAGGAAGCGCTTGAAGCAACTGCTGAATGAATGGCATGTGCCCGAGGAAATACGGTATCGAATACCCGTATTACAGGATCGAAAAGGCATTTTAGCTGTTATTGGTAAACCATTCGGTTTTAAAAACAGGTATTCTGCCAGGGCGTTGGAAAGTAAGGAGAGAGGCAATATAATGCTGTTTTTCGGCAAAATAAAGTAGGTAAAAGGTATTTTATGGAGCAAGATGATAATAATAATAATAATCCAAACAACAAAAGCCCGATGAGATTTAATTTTAACAATAAGGCAGCTCTCATTTCACTTTTGGTCCTCCTGGGATTTTTCCTGTTTTTCATGTTTTTCCAGAACAGGGATTTTGCCAGGTCAATCACGTATTCCGAGTTTCTTAGATACGTGCAGGACGGAAAAGTCATGGAAGTGAAAGTACTGGACGGTGTGGAAATAGTGGGAAAATTCAAGGGCAACAGCCAGGAATTCCATACTGAAATACCCAGGAACATAGACAAGGAAACAATGGCAATGATGCAGAAGAACGGCGTCCTTGTCGAGGGAGGTTCGAGAAATCCTTCTCCGTTGGACATCATCATAAATTTTTTCCCCTGGGTTATCGGCTTTTTTTTCATATGGTTCATGTTCCGGCAGATCCAGGGAAACGGGAACAAGGCCTTTTCATTCGGTAAAAGCAGGGCAAAACGCTATCTGGAAAATGGGCAGAAAATCACTTTTGCCGATGTAGCCGGTCAGGAAGAAGCGAAGTACGAATTACAGGAAGTGGTTGAATTCCTCAAAAATCCCTCCAAATTCGTAAAAATAGGCGCTAAAATTCCGACAGGCGTACTGTTGGTCGGCATGCCGGGGACAGGTAAAACCCTGCTTGCCAAGGCGATCGCCGGCGAGGCGAACGTTGCCTTCTTTCATATGTCCGGTTCGGATTTTGTTGAGATGTTTGTCGGCGTGGGCGCAAGCAGGGTCCGCGACCTTTTTGAACAGGGAAGAAAAAATGCCCCCTGTATACTCTTCATTGATGAATTGGATGCGGTGGGCCGGACCCGTGGCGCCGGATACGGCGGAGGCCATGACGAGAGGGAACAGACATTGAACCAGATGCTTGTCGAGATGGACGGGTTCGATACGAAAGACGGCGTCATCATTCTTGCCGCCACAAACAGGCCGGATGTTTTGGATCCGGCCCTGTTGCGGCCGGGACGGTTTGACAGGCAGGTTGTCGTTGATATGCCTGACGTAAATGAACGTGAGATGATACTGAAAATACATTGTAAAAAGATTCCCATCACTAAAACCATTAATCTCAATAAACTGGCCCGGTCCACTCCGGGTACATCCGGGGCCGACCTAGCCAATATGGTGAACGAAGCGGCTCTTTTTGCCGCGCGTAAAAACAAGAATGTCGTTGAAATGGAGGATTTTGAAGAGGCCAGGGATAAAATTCTGATGGGGATTGCCAAGAAATCCAAGATTATTCCGCCCAAAGAAAAGGAAATGACGGCGTATCATGAATCCGGACACGCCATTCTCCATTTTTACCTTGAGAACGCGGATCCGCTTAACAAGGTGACGATTATTCCACATGGCCAGGCGCTGGGTGTAACCCTTTCCCTGCCTGAAAATGATAAATATTCCAGAAGCAGGGAATGGCTGATGGACGAAATTACCATTTTTATGGGTGGATATTCCGCTGAGAAAATTATCTACAAAGTAACAACTACGGGCAGTCGAAACGATATTGCCATGGCGACCGATTTTGCCCGTAAAATGGTGTGTGAATGGGGCATGAGTGAAACAATGGGACCGCTGGCTTACGGGCAGAAAGAAGAACCGATTTTTATTGGCAAGGAAATAGCCAGGCATAAGGATTATTCCGAGGATACGGCGCGAAAAATCGATGTTGAAGTGGAGAAAATCGTACGAAGCTGTTTGGAAAAAGCCATGGAACTGCTTACGGAAAACAGGGACAAGCTCAGCCTGTTGGCCAAAACCCTCGTGGAAAAAGAAACGCTGGATGGCGAAGAGGTAAGAACCTTGCTCGGTTTCGAGGCTAAGCCCCTGGTCGAAGGAGCCTGAAGTACGAATAAGTTAAAAATAAAAATTACCAGATGTAATCTTTTACCTGAGAAGCTGTTTTTTTATAAATTACAGTTAAAGTATTGGTTGTATAAAATTACCAATTCAGACCGATACTTTACATATGAGTATTTATAAAGGATTTTGCTGATAACGATATGGTGTTTATTTCCAAAACCAGGAATTTATTAACAATGCCGCACCATGTTATTTTTGTCGTTTTGTTTGCCTTCACCTGCCTTTTTAGAATTCAGGCAGAGGACAAATCAATTGGCTTGCTGTACTATAATCAAGCCCTTGTCGCATACAACGAGGGCAATACGGACCAGGCAAAAGAACTCCTTGATCAAGCCATACTGTATTATCCCGGGTTTTCAGAGCCCTATTATCTCTATTCGCGGATTTTTAAAGGGAACCAGGAGACCGCCTCCGAACAATATTCCTATCTTGATAAAGCCATAGCGGCCAACAAATGGACCACTACCGATTCATCGCTTGCTCTGCGTGAAAAAGCGGGCCTTTTACTGCAGTTCGGCAGATACGGGGAGGCTAAAAGAATTCTTTTGTCCATAAAATCCATACGGGTTGACGATCCGGAGGTGGAAATCCTCTATTGCCGGGTTTTGCTGGCCTTAAAAGACAACAGGGGTTTTCTACGATCCATGGAAACTGACCTGAAACGTTTTCCCACCGTAATGGAATTCTATAAAATGTATGCCAGGTACATGATTTCCGGAAAAAGCAGGGCCTCCGCCATAACAGTAATCGATCGCGGTATAAATGCCGGCCCGGGCAATACGGAGTTGCTTTTTGAGAAAGCCAGTCTGCAGACCGATGTTGCAGCCCGTCTTGCGACCATTTCGGATTATTACATTGCGGGGGGAATGAATCCTGAAGCGGCATTGTTGGCTCTCCAGTCGGGAACCGGCAATGCATCCGAATACCTGGATCTGTTTTTTAAATTGAACGGAAATCATCACATTGATCTCCTGGAAGCATTGTATAAGGTCATTGAGGATACACCCGGTCTTTTGACGGTTTTTATGGACCGTTTTACAAACTTTGAAGGAGATCGGTTTCTGGATACTGATAAGGACGGTGCTTACGAGGAGAAATATTCCTATGCGAATAACCGGCTTTTAAGTGTTGTACGTGATTCAAATCAGGATGGTAAAATTGAGTGGGAGGTAATTTTTGATGGGGGAATGCCGTCTCTTCTCAACCGGTATGACGAATCGGGCCAGACACAATACCGGTACAGCAATTACCCGTTTTTAAAGCAGATTATCTATGTACAATCCAAAACGCGGTCAGCTTATGAAATTGTACCGGACCTATACCGGCTTGATTTTTTTATATCGATCCCGGGTCAAACAAGCGACGGCCGGTTAACAATCCGCCTCGTTACCAACAAAAAGGTGAAATACCCGAATAAAAACTCGGTTATGGCCAATGCCTTCAAAGAGGATATCTTCAGGTCAGGCGATAAAAATCCGGTGAAATCAGCTGATTTAATCCGCGGGAAAAAAGTGTATTTGCGGCAGGATACGAACAATGACGGAATATTGGATTATTATGTGAAGTATGCCAATGGCGTACCCGTTTCCGGGAAAAGGGACCTGGACGGGGACGGAGATCCTGATTTAACTGAAATTTATAAAAATGGAAAACTTTCCACAATTGTCAGGGACAGCAATAAGGACGGCAAAATCGATTATAAAAAGGTTATGTCCAAAAGCAAGGGTTATAACGCATACTGGGATTATAATTTTGACGGGGTCTACGATTGCATGGAAACGAAAAGTAATGGGTCCCATACCCTTTATTTTTCAACCGGATATAATGGAAAGTATAATTTAAAGGTGATAATCAGGGCCGGTATTATTCAATCTGTTTTGAAAAACGGCAGGAATACTCCTATAATTAAAGGTGTGTATAAAAATACTTACTGGATTGGGAAAAAAGGAAAGGCTTTCAAAATTCCGGAGAATTTTACCAATGGGTATTTTAAAAATGGCAACAGGGAATATTTTATTTTCCAATATGAGGATTATTATTACATCGAGGAATTATAAATGAACATTATCAAGAATTATATTATTACCATAATTTGTATATTTTTCATTATATCGGGTTGTACGGTCAACGAAGTGATAAAAACGGATATAAAACCGCTCAAGGACGTATTGGTTGATGATATAAAGGGTATGATCGATGACGGGAGACTCATGCAATCCCTCCAAAATATCATTACCCTGGAAAATACCGAAAGCAAGGTACCTAAAGAAGATCTGGATCAATTGAAAAACCAGGTTTTTGAGGAAATTACGGCGACATTTAATGAAGCCATTGAAGACAAGGACTATGACAGCGCGACCTGGATCTATGATTCCCTCCGTAATGTTGGGAAACAGGATTTTATTCCTGACTGGAATTTGAAAAAAGTATATCTGGAAAAAGCCAGAATACTGGAACAGGAGAAATTGCTGATCCAGGCTCAGCTGGTTGCCATGCGGGCCGTTGAATCAGGCGAATTAACCCTGGATGAATGGAAGCAGGTCGCGGGTATTATACGGGAAACCCGGAACCCGAAGGCACTCGACTATTTGAAAAAAATAGCGAAAGAGCGGCATTTGGAAAATACCGATTTTTTGAATATGGAAATGCCCGAGAAACCGCAGATTAAGGAAATGATGAAAGGAATGGTTACTGTCTGGGTTGACAAGGGAATTAAACTGGAAAAAGGCGTCGGCTACCCTGACCGGGTGCTTGGAAGCGGGTTTTTTATTGATCCTAATGGGTATCTACTTACAAATTACCATGTGATCTCCAGCGAGGTTGATCCCAAATATGAAGGTTATTCGCGACTGTTTATCAGGCTTTCCGGAAAAGAAGAAGAGAGGATACCGGCCCGTGTAGTCGGTTATGACAGGATTTTCGATATTGCACTGTTGAAAGTGGAGATCTCGCCGAAATTTTCCTTCAACATACCGTTTGACATCCCATCCCCGGAGCTGGGTGAAAAGATATATGCCATTGGTTCCCCCGTGGACCCGTTTTTGGAGAATACGCTCACAAGCGGCATAGTTTCTGCTATTGGCAGGCGGGTATTCCTTCAGAACGGTGATGTTCTCCAGATAGACGCACCAATCAACCCGGGTAATTCAGGGGGGCCGCTGCTGGATGATAAAGGCAATGTCATTGGCGTTGTTTTTGCCGGGCTGGAGTATTTTGAAGGATTGAATTTTGCCATATCTTTTAACTGGATTGTTAAAATTTTGCCTGAGTTGTACAAGGGAAACGAGTATATACACAGCTGGCTGGGCATTGGATTGCTGGAAACTGAAAAAGGTCTTGAGGTTTTGTATGTCGTGCCTTCCGAACCCGCCAGCCAGATCGGGATAAAATCCGGTGACATCATAAAAACAATAAACGGGACAGAATACGATAAAATTATCGATATTCAATCAAGTATACTGAACTTCGCACCGGATACCCTCATCCGTGTTACATGGAAGGATACGGCTGGAAATACCAGGGAAGGCGCCTGTGCCTTGTCTAAAAGGCCTTTCAGTCCCATTGAGTACGCACTTGCAAGGGATGAGAGGAATAAATTATTCCTTCCACTGTTCGGGATGGAGATTGCGCCAACGGATAAATTCCTCTGGGAAACCAACTATGTGGTTTCGAGAATCATCAAAGGTTCTATTGCGGACAATACGGGACTGTCCGTCGGGGACCCTCTCAATATACAGAATTGGATTGTTGATTATGAAAAGCGGTATGCCGCACTCCAGGTTTTTATCAAGAAAAAGAAGGAGGGTTTTTTTGACAGCCTCCTGAGCATGGTAAATTATCTGGAACATGATTTTTTCCTGTAGCATATGGATAAATCAAGTCATAAATATAAAAACATAGCCTTTCTCTTCGATCATATTGACACTTATTACCAGAGAGCTATTTTTGAGGGAGTAAAGGATGCTGCTTTTAAAAAGGGCTGGAACCTGCTTTGCTTTGAGGGAGCCTCGCTTGATTCCCCCCTTCCCTTCGAGGATTATTATAACAGGATATATGAATATTCGTTCGATGAACGCTTTGACGGGTATCTCCTGATTACCCCCACTCTTTGTTATTATGTGGATAAGGAAGCGACTCTGGATTTCATCAACCGCTTTAAGTCCCGTCCGCTTGTAAGCATAGGGTCTGTCGTGGACGGGGTTCATTCAATCATGGAAGACAATAAAAGCGGCTTTATCGAGCTTGTAGAACATCTCTGTATCCATCATGGATTCAGGCGTATCGCCTTCATCAAGGGCCAGGCGGGAATACAGGCGACCGCTGAAAGGTTTGATGTTTTCAAGGCAACGCTGGAAAAATGCGGTGTTCCTTTTTATGAGGAACTGGTTGTGGAGGGAAATTTCTTTTTCGAATCCGGAGAGGAAGGAGTCAGGATCCTCATGGATGAGAGAAAGGCGGAATTCGATGCCATTGTCGCTTCCAATGATTATACGGCCCTGGGAGCCGTTAATGCATTGAGAAAACGGGGAATAATGGTACCGTTTGACAAAGCCGTTACGGGATTTGATGATATGGACCTGGCCCGTGCCTCCCATCCGGCCCTGACAACGGTAAAACAACCTCTTTTGGAAATAGGAAGCCGCGCGGTCGATATGCTGGATGAATTATTAACAAACAAACAGGTGCCTTTGAAGACCCTCATGCCCGCAAAAATGATTATAAGGGATTCATGCGGGTTCATGTGCGCCGCTTCGGCTTACAATGAAAAAGCGAAACTGGAAAATATAAAAAAAGCCACCTTGTCCGATTTGCGTTCATTTACCGGCCATTTCAGGATTACACATAATGATAAACTTGTCGGTTTATTGAATAACCTGCCGGATCATTTGTTAAATGCTGTGGCTGACAAGGATGAAAAGCCAATGATGAATGTATTGGTGGAATATCTTAACAGACCTAATCTTGAAGACAGTGATTTATTTACCCTGTCTGATTGGTTAAAAGAACTGAGAAGCTGGTTGTTGTCCGGATGCAGGGACCTTAAGACGTATGCGTTTGTCGAAACGCTTTTTTTCAAGCTGATTTTACTTGTCCATCAAAAGCAGATCCAGTCGGAACGTCATTTCATGGATTATCATCTGAATTATCAATCACAGTTCAGTGATATTCAGGGAGAATTGTTAAGAGAGCTGAACCTTGAAAGTCAAATCAAGCTGCTTGGAAGCAGCCTCCATATTTTAGGTATTCATACTTCGTTGTTTTGTCTTTATGATAAAAAGAGTGATGATAAGGCGTTCAGGCTGATTTCGGCCGTGAAAAATGAAAAGGCAGTAGATCATGATTCCGTCAAGTCGTATAACAGACTTATGCCGGTAATGGAAAAAATACTGACTGACGATAAAGATCCGTATTTCCTGATGGTTCAGCCCCTTCAGGAAATCGGGTTCGCCGTTATCAATTTTGTTCCCAAAGTAGCCAATAATTTCTATATCATGTTCCGCGATATGATCGCCGTCCCCTTGAAATGCGCCCTGTTGTTTGAGGAGATAGGCAGGCAGAAGGACAACCTCGAGGATAATCTGGTGATAATCAGAAAAGCGATGTCCGGCTTTATCGAAACGATGGCGTACACCATCGAGGTCCGTGATCCTTATACGGCGGGGCATCAGAGAAGGGTTTCCGTGCTGAGCCGTGCCATTGCACAGGAAATGGGCTGTTCAAATGCTGAGATTGAATGTGTTAGGGTGGCAGGTATCATACATGACGTGGGAAAGATATCCGTACCTTCCGAAATTCTGAACAAGCCCGGAAAACTTAATGAAGCTGAATTCACCTTGATTAAGCATCATCCCCAGGTGGCCTATGATATATTGGTCAAAATCGATTTTCCCTGGCCTATCGCCGATATAGTGTATCAGCACCATGAACGTCTTGACGGCACGGGATATCCCCTTTTACTCAAGGCAGATGCCATTCGAAAAGAGGCAAGAATTTTAGCTGTTGCTGATGTCGTTGAGGCAATGGCTTCGCACAGGCCTTATAGACCAGCCCTGGGTATAGATGCGGCATTAAAGGAAATCCGGGAAAAAAGAGGAATTAATTATGATTCCGAAGTTGTGGATGCCTGTCTTCGCTTATTTTTAGAGAAGAATTATGAATTATGATTTAATGATGTAAAAATGATGTTTTTTTTTCATTTATTTGTGATTTTTTTCTTAAATAGAGCAAAATAATTTGCGTACACTCACTTTTTAATTGACAAAATGTGGCAAATAGAGTATACTATTAGTGAAAATATTCACAGAGGAAGTATTTCTATATTTATGGAGATTAAAAGGACACCAAAACCATCGATAATCAGGCTCTGTTCCATCTTGAATTTTTTGGAAGACCAGGAAAATTTGGGCAAGGAGAATATATTTTCACAAGAGATCGGTGAATATCTTGATTTACCCGCCTTTTCGATTCGTAAAGACATAAGTTATATAGGTGAAATCGGCAACACCATTGCCGGCTATAACATCAGTAAACTCAAGGCGCATATCGAAGATAAACTGAAACTCAGCGGAACACAGAATACCTGTCTGGTTGGATTGGGCAGTCTTGGTACGGCCATTTTAAATTATGAAAAACTCAATTCAAGCAATTTTAAACTCGTGGCCGTTTTCGACACCAATTTGAATAAACTGGAAATGATCAAGCTGAAAATCCGGGCCTATCCCGCCTACCAGATTGAAGAGATAGTTAAGAAGCATTCCATCACCGCGGCCATCATAACGGTTCCCTCCAAATCAACCCAGGAGGTAGCCAACAAACTGATTAAGGGCGGTGTCAGGGGAATCATCAATTTTACGCCGACTCTCATCAGGTCGGGCAGGAATGATGTCGTTGTCAGAAATATAGATTTACTTAATGAATTGCGGATTTTACAGGCATTGATTGCCCTGAAAAGTATTGATTCGGCAGGGGAGTGAAAAATGAATCCTTTTGCCGTTGGTTATTAATCATAAAAAATGGAGGACAAAATGAGTAGAGTGTATAATTTTTCTGCCGGACCGTCGATGCTGCCGGAGAATGTACTTAAACAGGCACAGGAAGAAATGCTCGAATGCAGAGGTTCGGGCATGTCTGTAACGGAAATGAGCCACAGGTCCAAGGTTTTCGACGACATCATTGTGGAGGCTGAAAGCCTTCTGCGTGAACTTATGAATATTCCGGCAAATTACAAGGTTCTTTTCCTGCAGGGCGGCGCATCAACCCAGTTTGCCATGGTTCCGATGAACCTCTTCAGGAAATCAAAGGTTGCCGATTTCATTAATACCGGTGCCTGGTCCAAAAAAGCGATTTCCGAATCCAAAAAATTCGGCAAGGTGAATGTTGTGGCCTCTTCCGAAGGGGACAAGTTTACGAAAATACCCGATTTTGATTCCGGTTCTTTTACCAAGGACGCGGATTTCTTTCACATTACAACAAACAATACGATCGAAGGAACGGTCTATAAAAAAATACCGGATACCGGGAATGTACCTCTGGTAGCCGATATGTCTTCCAGCATTCTTTCAGAGTTCTGTGATGTGACGAAATACGGCATTATTTATGCCGGTGCTCAAAAAAACATTGCCCCGGCCGGCCTGACGATAGTGATTATCCGGGAAGACCTCATCGGTCATGCGCCCGAGACGGTCCCCACCATGCTCAATTACAAAACCCATGCGGACTCGGGCTCTCTGTACAATACACCCCCCTGTTATACGATATACATAGCGGGACTGGTTTTCAAACACATAAAGGATTCGGGCGGTATACCGGCAATAGAAAAGATAAACAGAGAAAAAGCGGCGCTACTCTACGATTACCTCGATGACTCGGATTTTTTCAAGGGTACGGTCGACCCGGCACACCGTTCTTTGATGAATGTTCCGTTTATCCTCCCCACGGATGAGCTTTCGAAGAAATTCATCAGTGAAGCGGCGGCCCGGGGATTGGTGACATTGGCGGGGCACAGGTCAGTCGGCGGCATGCGGGCCAGTATTTACAATGCCATGCCCATTGAAGGCGTCAAGAAGCTTGTGGAATTCATGAAGGATTTTGAAGTAAAAAACAAATGATAACATTGTTTTTAGAAAGGAAACAACAATGTACAAGATTAGAACGTTAAATAAAATTTCCCTTATAGGCCTGGATCATTTTCCGCGCGATTCCTATGAAATTGCATCGGAAATCATGAACCCGGATGCCGTCATCGTAAGAAGCTACAAGATGCATGACATGGAACTGCCTGCCAGCCTGAAGTGCATTGCCCGTGCAGGCGCGGGAGTAAATAATATCCCGATTGAAAAGTGTTCCGACAAGGGAATTGTTGTATTCAATACACCGGGCGCCAACTCAAACGGCGTAAAGGAGCTGGTGATTACGGGATTACTTTTGTCTTCGAGGAAGATTGTGAACGGGATCAACTGGGCCAAAACACTGGTAGGGAAAGGGGATGAGGTTGCCAAGCTTATAGAAAAAGGAAAATCGGATTATACCGGACCGGAAATCAAGGGAAAAACACTCGGGGTGATCGGCTTGGGCGCCATCGGTGTAATGGTGGCCAATGCGGCCATTAATCTGGGGATGAATGTCATCGGGTATGATCCCTATATTTCCGTTGAATCGGCATGGGGATTGTCCAGCAGCGTGAAGCGTGCGACGGTTCTTGAAACGCTTATCTCCGAATCTGATTACATTTCCATCCATGTGCCTTTAACCGATGATACCAAGGGTTTGCTGACAAAGGATAAATTCGGCTTGATGAAAAAGGGCGTCAGGCTGCTCAATTTTTCCCGTAACGGCCTTGTGAACAATGAGGATCTCCTTGAAGCGATTGGCAGGGAAACAGTGTCCTGCTACGTGACGGATTTCCCCGACGAGGAATTGCTGAAAAATGACCATGTAATCGGTATCCCCCATCTAGGGGCATCCACACCGGAGGCGGAGGATAATTGCGCCGTTATGGCGGTGAACCAGGTCAAGAATTTCCTGGAACTCGGTAACATCACATTTTCCGTCAACTTCCCGGTATGTGAGATGCAGCCTTCCCGTAAAAATTTCAACAGGCTGGTTCTTGCCAACAAGAATATTCCCAACATGGTCGGCCAGATCACGGCGGTGTTGGCAGAAAGAAAAATAAATATCGAGGACATGATCAACAAGCACAAGGATAATCTTGCGTATAACATCATCGATATCGATTCAGACCCGGATGATGATCTTGTCGGTAAACTCAAGGCCATCGAGGGGGTTGTCATGGTGCGTAAAATTACCGTGTAGGCGGTTTTAATATGATTTGACCGGTTTCCTTATTTTTCGTATTATAGGTTGATGAAATTAAAGCTGGGCGACGTCGTTCTTTTTCTCCTTGTTTTGGCAGCTGTCATTGCCGTGTCGTTTTATGCATATGCTGCTCCGAATTCTGAAACCTTTGTCCACGTAAAGTCGGCTGAAGGTGAGTGGTTCTACCCGCTGGACACGGACCGGACGTTTACGGTGGAAGGGCCTCTGGGAAAGACTGAAATCGCCATAAAAGACGGGAAGGCATTCGTGGTTGACTCGGACTGCCCCGAGAAACTCTGTGTCCGGCAGGGGAAAGTTTCCCAGGCCGGACAATGGATTGCCTGTCTCCCCAACCACGTAATGATATCCATAGAAAGCCGGTCGCAAAATGACATTGATGCCGTCAGTTTCTGAAAAACAGAAGGTAGTGGCCATCCTGTCGGCCTTTGCCCTGGTGCTTTCGGGCATGGAATACCTGCTTCCCAAGCCCATCCCTTTTTTAAAGATCGGACTGGCCAACCTGCCCATACTCATCGCCCTTGATTTATTGAATGTAAGGAAAATACTCCTGCTTATCCTG
>JAFGKU010000214.1 GCA_016928415.1 Spirochaetales bacterium | reverse complement strand
TGATCAGCAGAAAAATAAGAATTTTTTTCATTTTTTTTTACTCCTTTTTAGTTGATTCCTTTTAAAAAGAATATTCATGCCATAACTCTGATTTTTATCTCACCCCCTCCTTTCTTTTTATAGTTACCATTGATTTATGCTGATTCCCTGCATATATCCCGTATTTGCTGTTGCATTGATATGATAATAGGATATGCCGCTGATTTAAATGTTAATCTTTTTTGAACCATGTTGTTATTTTTGGAAGATATTTCCCGGAGGTTATATTAAGTCATTATTGCGAAAACCGTTTGTTTCGTTATGCAGTCAGTGTATGTAACGGCCCGGGTTCGCGATAAAGGGGTATTACAAATTGACAAACATATAATTCCCTGTCATGCTTGTTATCATTTGAGGGAAAACACCCGGCAGGATGAAACGAAGGAGTTGTACGGCAATGAATCCGGCAAGGAAAACGATCGGGATATTTTTAAACGACTCGGGTACTGAAGGAAATATATTCCTGGAGGAACTTCAAAAGGGATTCATCGATTTCGCCGAAGAAAAGGATATTAATATCATTTTCTTGATCGGAGGGAGAATAGATTCGCCCTACACACACGAAAAAAACCGGAACGTAATTTATAATTTAACGCTTAACAACCGGATAGACGGTTTTATATATGTATCGCATATCCTCAGTGCGTTTATTGACAGGGAAAAGATGAAGGAATTTATCCTTGGCCGTTCCGGTGTTCCCGCCCTCAGTTCGGGATTGGAAATCGATGGAATCCCTTCAATGGTGATTGATAACAGGGCAGGTATGACGGAACTCATAAACCACCTTATCAAGCTTCATCACCGTAAACGGATTGCCATGATACGCGGTCCGGGCAGCGCCGTTGATGCGGAAGAGCGGTATTTTGCCTACCTCCATGCGCTTAATGTGCAGGGGATTCCCGTTGACCCGGCCCTCATCGTTCAAAGCGATTTTTCCGTCTCAGGGGGCATGCAGGCGGTAAGGACATTGCTTGATAAAAGGGAGGTTTCCTTCGATGCCCTCGTGGCCGTCGATGATGATACGGCATTAGGGGCCATCCATGAATTGACGGACAGGGGCATCGATGTCCCCGGAACGGTAGCCGTGACGGGATTTGACGATTCGTTGAATTCCAGGCAGTCCACTCCCTCAATCACCACTGTTCATCAACCCATTTACGAGTTTTCCTATCATGCCATGGAAATCATGCTCAGGATGCTTACGGACCCTGCTTATGAAATAAGCTGTATACATTATCCTGTTGAACCGAAATTCAGGGAATCCTGTGGATGCACGCAGGATTACCCGAACGTTCCGGACCCCGTCACGAAGATATCCGGCGGCGTAAGGCAACGGAAGACGGGGAATGCAATTTCCGGGTATGTCAGTTCAATCGGGATGGGGGAAACAATCCGGACGATAGGGGATAACCTGCAGTTTTCAAAGGACATCTCTTCCCTCTTCAGGATAATAACGCAGTTGATGCCTTCCGCCGGTGTAACTTCTTGTTATGTTGTAATGTATGAAAGCCCGGACAGTCCTTTTGAAAAGGGCTCCCTTGAATACGCTTTTATGGACGGGAAATTGACCGTATCCCCGGAGAACAGGATCGTTTTCAACCCCCTGCACCTGTTGCCAAAAGAAATCAAGTCTCTTTCCCGGAATCGTCATACACTCTATCTGGAACCCCTTTTCTACGGCGATTTACGGATCGGCTATATTCTCATCGGCTGCAGTACCAGGTATTTCCCTTTCTATGAGTCGTTCAGGGATGTTTTGAGCCGGAGTCTTGTGGTCGCGTTGTACAAAGATGCTGTAAAAAAAATCAAATATAATTACGAGGTGTTGACAAAGGTAAAGATCAAGTCATTATCCGGCACTGTCAATGATCTGCAAAAAACGCTGAAAAAACTCCAGGATTCCATTGCAGGTGAAGATGGCCCTGAATTTTCCGAAGGAATGCATGACATACGGATCCAGAGGGCAATCGTTTTCATCCATGACCATTATAATGATCCTATCAGCCTGGAAGATGTTGCCAGAGAAGCGTATATCAGCCCGAGTTATTTGTCCACGGTTTTCAAACAGGAGGTGGGAAAAGGATTTTCGGATTACCTAACATCCATCCGTATAAAAAAATCACTTGTACTGCTTAAAAATCCCTGCTTGAAAATCAAGGAGATAGCAGGTCTCATCGGTTATCCCAATGTTCAGTATTTTATTCAGCTTTTTAAAAGGGAAACAGGCTGTACGCCCCATAAATACAGGGAAAAATTGATATAACCATCAGCCGTTGATTTTACCCATGAAATGCATTACGATTCAAGGCGGAATGGACAAAGACAGGCGCGTGTCACTTTTACCGGGAAGGAGCATTCTTTTATTGGCCGGGCTGGCCTTCCTGTCCCTCTTCGGCTGCGCGGGCGGTACCGCTGTGCAAGGTATGGACGGAAACAGGTATGGCGGCTTCTGGAGCAGGGAAGGATACCGTCCTTATTCGCCTTTGACAGAAGTGAGCCCGGACGAGGGATTTGTTCCAAAGTGGCACAAATTATACAGAGGCATATTCCTGGCTGAATCAAGGAAAAAGAATCCACCGTTAGCCGTTTACTGTATTCGGATAGACCTGCATCAACCGGGCATATCCGTTATTATTTCCGGAGGCAAAATCAGGAACGGAGTTCCCTATTTCCGGGGAATGAAAACAACGACATTTTTACGAAAGTATAAATGCGTGGTTGCCATTAACGGTGAAACTTTTACACCGTATGCCAGATACGAAGGACGTCCTGTGCGATTGACTGCAGGCTTTGCCGTTTCCAGGGGCAAAAAATATTCTGATGAATACCAGCGCGAAAAAACATCCTTTGTCATTACTAAGAAGGGCAGGGCGGCCATCGGCGCAGACATTTTCCGGGAAACTGATATCGCTTTTGCCCTGTCAGGATGGCCGGTAGTAATTTACCCGGACGATCCCACTGAAATTCCCGAACAGGAATTTCTCGAGGAACGTCATCCCCGTTCCGCTATTGGGCTTTCTATAGATGGGAGATTCCTATACCTCCTGGTTGTTGACGGAAGAAGACCCCGGTACAGTGTTGGCCTGGACTATAAATCACTCGTGCAATGGTTGAAAGTTCACGGTGCATATAAGGGCATAAACGTGGACGGCGGCGGCAGTTCAACCCTCGTGGTAGCGGGGAAAAGGGGCGGGCCGGTTATCGTCAACAGTGTTTCCGGAGGTGCTGAAAGGGTGGTAGCGAATCATATAGGAATCAGGTTGTCCAATACAAAGTAAAGCGTTGTTTAGTGCAGTCTTGATTTCCATTTCTTCATGAATTTTTCCTTTTCGGATACGATATAATTGAAAAGCAGTGAATCCTCGGTGTCGGCAACAGAAAACAGGTGGTTTGTTTCGGTTTTTAATAATCCCAGTGGGGTCTTTCCGTACGCGTTTTTCTTGTGAGGGTTGGCCTTCCTTGATAGGAGCATTGCCGTCATCGCATCATCGTATTTCAGGCACGCCAGGTGAAGCGGTGTTGAGCCCCTGGGAATCAGTTTGGTTACCGTCAATAATTTTTTTCCGTTCCCTGTCCCTAAAATCCATTGGAAATCCGCCATACACTTGATATTCCCTTTTGTCTTTCTCCCCGTGAGGAAAATATCCCGACATGTGCCCAGATTCACGTTGAGTTTTTTCCTGATAAAGAAATCAGCCAAATCGACCCTGCCGTGGATTACAGCCCGGTGCAGCAGGCTCATTCCCCACATGTCGCGGATCTTTAAATTCGCACCCATCCTTATGAGTTTTCCCGCAAGATCCGTGTCTTCATAAACGAAAAATGCCTTGTAGAGGAGTGTGCCCGGGTCCAGCCAGTCCCTTGAAACGCTGTTAATATCGGCGCCGTGCTTAATGAACAATTCGAGCATGTCCAGGTATTCATCGGCTGACGTAAAGTTCTCCGGTCCCCAGTCTTTGAAATCCTTCCAGGTGCGTTTGCATTTTTCTCCTGATGCGAACACGGCTTCCACAAACTGCCTGCTGCCGGTTGCCGCCGCGGAACAAATCGGCAGAATATTTTTATATTTATCCGCTGCCGCTTTTGCCCCATTTTTTAAAAGGAAGAATGGTATTTCGAGTTTATCCCTGGAAAACGGCATAAAGGTGCCGAGAGGGGATTCGTTCAGGTTGTTCAGCCGGTTTATGTCCGCCCCGTACTTGAGGAGGATGTCAATCCATTCCCTTGAAGCGGGATTCTGCTTGCAAGCCAGGTGGAAAAGGGTGTCGCCTGTTAATTGACAGGCGATATTGGCATCCGCCCCTTTTTCAAGAAGAAGTTCGGCAGTTTCCGGGTACCCATTCAAGGAAGAAAGAAACACGGCCGTCAGGTTGTAAGCCATGGCCTTGTCAACATCGGCGCCTTTTTCAAGGAGGAAGCGCACCATCCGGCTGTTGCCTTTGGCCCCGGCAAGATGGATAGCCGATATGCCGTAAACGGCCGCCGTATTTATTTCCGCCCCACCATCTATTGCTGCAGAGGCAAGCAAAGTATTATCTGAGAAACACGCTTCTATCAACCTGAATTGAATACCGTTTCCGTATTTTTTCCTGCCTGCAATAGAGGCCAGTCTGTCTGCCGTATTGCGGAAAAGTGTCCCGGTTTTTTCAAAAGGAAAGGCAATTCTGCCACGCATGGTTTTACCGAACAGGCCGGCCACCCATGCCCACTCGACAGGATTGAAGCCTGCGTTATTTCGTTGGCGGAGAAGAGGACCGTATTTTCCGTGTCTGCTTAAAAAAATAACCTGTGGAATATAATTTATTTTTAAAGCCGATGCCAATTCCGGGAATTTCACATAATAATTTATAGTATAATGAATGAAATTATTGCCGCCATCGTCGCGCACCGTCAAATCAATATTGTTCCTGTCAAGAAATTCGAGAAGGAAAGGGCTGCACTGCTGGTTTTCTATCAGGTTAAAAATAACCGGCTCACCCGCCTTGTTCCGTAGACATAGAATATCCCTGTATTCCAGGATAAGGTCCTCCAGCCATTTTATATAGGCCGGATTTTCGTTCACATGATAAAGACCTGTCCGGCTGTTCAATTTAAGAATAAAATCATCAACACCGGTTGTGTCCGCATTGACGGAAAAACCTGTAATTACCTGTATGGTAAATAATAATATGATTGTGATACCGAATACCGCCTGTTTCAGCACGTTCAACCTCACCATAAGCCGTTCTTTATTAAGTATAAGAAAGGTCAGGAAAAAAGCAAATTGGTAATAAAATAACAGGACTGTTCATTAAAAATAAAACTTGCCGATACAAATACTAAATAGTATATTATATTAGTGGATAAATTTTAGAAAACATGGTAATATAAAAATGGAGAACAGGAGTGTCACATGAAAGCCCTTGGACAAAAACGTATTATAATCGCACTTTTTATGGCAGCATTTTGTTTTTGTATGGCAACTATCATTTACGCCGAGGATTCCAACAAGGATAAACCTGTTCCGAAACCAACCCCGACAGCCGGGATTATAAGCACACCCCTACCTACTCCCGTAGAACCTGTCAATCTGGCCCAGGGAAAGACTGTCACCGTTTCGTCCGTTGAAAAAGAGGAATTAAAAGGATCCAACGCGGTGGATGGTGATATCGCCACGCGATGGGGTTCGGAATTCTCTGACCCCCAATGGATTGCCGTTGATTTAGGCGCCAAATATGTTGTTAATCGTATCATATTTCGATGGGATGAGGCTTTTGGAAAGAATTACACCATCCAGGTATCCGATGATACGATTTCATGGCATGTGGTCAAGGAAATCCGGGGATCCATGGGAGGGGCTGATGATATTTCCATTTCGGCTGCAGGCCGCTATGTCAGGATGTACGGCCTGGACAGCGGAACGTCACACGGATTCTCCCTCAGGGAATTTGAAATCTACAGTTACTGAAATACCGTTTATCCTCATCCGCGAATACTGAAAATATTGGATAATAAATTTCGTATACACTATATTTTATAGAGGTTCTTAGAATAAAGTGAAGGAGCTTGCGTATGCGAAAAACATTAACAATCGTTATTTTGTTCTGCCTGTCCGGAATGGGTGCCCTGAGCTCTCAAACGGCAGGAAGCGTATATATGCCGTTCAATCCTGCTGAAAATGTTGAAATCAAAAATGCCAGTGAATACTCGTTCTGGAATACCATAACGAGGGACAAACTCCAGTATACCATTCTGGCTCTGGAAAAGGACAGCCAGTCCCTTTCCATTGCGCAGGAAGCCTATAACCTCACCGGATACCAGGAAATGGAAGAATTCAAATTGCCGCTGGGAAAAATAAACGTATTGACATACCTGAAGGATTTCATCGGCATAGACATATCCTCCTCTGCTGGAATTAAATTGGTCAAAGGCAAATACAATGATTGCGATGTTTCAAGCAAGGGTAAGATCAGTTTTAAAAAAAGCGTCAAATCGAATTATATCCTCTACTTTGCCGTCAAGGGAGATAAGGTACCATTTATCAATGATGCTGAATTAAAGGTAATTTGTGTTTTTTTCCTTGCCGATGATGCCTCCATCCTGGGATTAACGCTTGCCAAATTTTTTACTTTGACCAATTATGACGGTCAATGGCTCCGTACAAGCGCGAGCCATTGGGTGGAAATAAAACAAAATGGCGTTTTCACTTCACAAACCCTGCTTAAAAACCGTCCCTGGACCAAACTGACGGAATATATAATACCGAAAGACGATTCTGCAGATTCTCCGGATTCGCAGTTGGCATTGGGAGATTTGAAAGCAGACATGCGGGTGCTTGCTGAAAAAGAAGGTTATTACTACCCGGCAACTATTTCAAGCGTAAAAAAGAATACTATTTTCATCCTTTTTGCCCAGGCCGATTTTAATGATTTTCTGTATATTGAAAATAATACAATTACGATTGATAAACTCAGGAAATTCAACTGGAAACAGGGTACCGTGATCGAGGCTTACATGGAACACAGCGACCGATGGGTAAAAAGCACCATTTGGGAACTGGACCTGGAGGATGAACGGGCCAAGGTGTTTTTGGAGGATGGGGATATACCAATGTGGGTGAGTTTTCAGGATTGCAGGCAATAAACGGACAAAATATTTTATTTCCCGCTACTGGAAAATACAAAAAAAACCGAGTAAATTAATATAAGGCACCTCTAAAAACCTCCTTTTGAGGCAGTTGAACGAATCAAAACCCTTTTAAAATAGGGGTTTTTAGAGGTTGCCCAGGACAAATAAATAGTTTTTAGAGGTGCCCTATATATGAAAAAGTATCTGCTTTTTTGCATGTTATTTCTTTTCGCTTTTTCACTGTTTTGCCAGCAGGTAACGGATGATTCGTTTATTCCGTTTGTTACCAAGCTGAAAGCGGTAATTTCAGGAACGGGAATCGTGCTGACATGGCAATATCCGCCGGGGCAGGGGGTTACGAAACTCATTTACCGGTATCGTGAAGAAATCGATGAAAAAAATTTTAACCAGGCCACATTGATAGCAAGTTTGAATGAGGATGTTGAATCTTATGTTGACCATCCCCATGATACATTTGAATATTATTACCTGGTGCTGCTTCGTGACAGGAAGGGAAAAACCTACGAGATTTTCATTCCGTTCAGGAACAAGACATTGCTGGGTGTGAGCCTGGAAAAAGTTGAAACGGAACAGGACCTCGCCACTAAAATCACGAATATCAAGGCGAGTGCCGCAATGGATACCATCACGGTGAGTTTTTCTTCTACAAAACCGGACAGGGAAGTGCTTCTTTACCGGAGTACTTCGCCCATTTTAATGCCCGATGATGTTTTGCAGTCCACTTCCTTTGTGCTTGTTGAAAAGGGTAAAACAGAGTACAAGGACCAGCCCATTCCCGGTATTGATTATTATTATGCCGTATTTGATACGGCGTTGTTTAAAATAGGGGATATTAAGATTGAACCTGGAAAGAATACGACATTGAGCCCGGTAAAGATAGATACCACCATCAGGACAGGACTACCGGATGTCAAAAGCAAACGGCCCATTCCGTTGCCTTATCTTTCCCTGGACAAAAGCATCGAATCCGACAAGGATCTCATGAATTTAAATTCATTCATACTGCCTTCTGAACAGAAGATAAAACCCGGTACGGAGGAAGCGGTAAAACGGCTGGAAGGTTCTGTTATAAAGAGATCCGAGGAGAAAACCGAATTTCAGATTCTGGAAGTGGACAAATCGGACAATCCGGAAGGGGATGCCTACATCCTTCAGATCATTATTGAGAAAAACCTCTACGACGCCAAATTAACGGCAGCAGAGGGTATGCTGAAGGATTTTCTAAGGATCCGTCATAAGCCCGAAATCAGCGAACGCGCCAATTTCTATCTTGGCCAGGTATATTATATGCAGGGAAAATACAAGGAAGCTTTCCTGACATTCAACCTGTGTACGGGCCACTACTACATAGAAACACAGTCATGGCTTCAAGCCTGTTACGAGAAGATTTTAGAATAACTTTTCGTTACGCTAAGTTTACTGGTAAACCCTCACCCAATCCACGTACATGTATTGCGGGAAAACGGTTACGTCGAGCGGTGGTCCAGGCCATCCGCCGCCTACGGCGACGTTTAAAATAATGAAAAAAGGCTGCCTGAAAGCGGCTCGCTCAGGAGTGTCGATTTTTGTTTTCATCGCGGTAAACCCGTCGCATTTGATGTCAATATAATCGTTTGTCCAGTCCATCTCGTAAACGTGGAAATCATCTGCCAGCCTTTTTCGAAATTGCTTGCTTCGGCCGTTTGAAGCGTGTTGTTTGTTTTCATCCATCCAATGGATCGTGGCGTGCATTTTACTGTCACTGAACCCGCCGCCGATCATTTCCACTATGTCGATTTCACCGCAGCGGGGCCATCCCACTTTACTGAAATTGTCACCAAGCATCCAAAAAGCGGGCCACATGCCCTTGCCGTACGGCATCTGGATACGGGCTGCTATATGACCGTACTTCCAGCTGTGTTTCCCCTGTGTGGTCATTCGGGCCGACGTGAATCCGCCGTCCCCTCCCTTTGTTTTAATGGCCTTGATGGCCAGCACACCGTCTTCAATATAAGCGTTCGGGCTGCCCGTCTCATTAATCGTATACCGCTGCCATTCTCCGTTGAATGTATGACTCCACGTCCCGTTTTCCTCGGATTCGAACGACCAGTTATCCAGGTTGATATCGGGACCTTCAAATTCATCACTCCACACGAGGGTCCTGCCTTCCGGGGCCACCCATTCATCAGGCGATTTACTAGGTTTGATTTCTTCTATTTTTGTTTCAACGGGCTTTGTTTCCGTCTTGACCGGTTCTTTTTGAGTATCCGATCCGGTGACACAGGTCATGATGAGTAAAAGCGGCAACAGGATCAATATTGTAAATAAAATATAATGTTTGGGTTTAAATTTCATTTTTTTTATCCTTTCCAACGAATAATTATTTTGAGTGCGTTAAGTATTACTTATTTAGATAAATTATTCAAGACAGAAGAGAGTTGAGTATTTATATATTATTAATTAGGGAAATAAATCAAAAAAAGTGGACATATATCAAAAATATACCCTTGAGATAGTATAAATATCTCAAAAATGTAAAAAAAAAAGTACAAATTAGTGAAATTTAATCCCTTTACCCCTTGGTTCATGGTGTTAAACTTATTTATAGGGGCAATTGGATGAAGAAAGTAGTATCGACTCACACGTAAATAAAATCAAAACAATTGTTTCACTATTATTTTTGAAGTTAAGCCCCGCATTTGAAAAAGGAGAGGAGGTGAAAATAACTCATTGTTTGCGTTTATCATTTAAAAATGAATAAATTTTAAAGGAGTATTAAATGTTAAAAAAACTCATGATTGGTTTGGCGATCATCACAATGCTTTTTATTGCAGGGTGTTCTCTTGACCAGGCACCTCTTTCCCCCCAAGAAGAGGAGATTACACCAACACAGACACAGACGGACAGGTACGGACCGGCGACGAGAGTAAAGTTGTGGCAAGCAACTTTCAATGGTACAGGGCTTCCTGGAGCATGGACTTTTCAAACCGGCGGCGGCGGCTGGGGTAATAATGA
>JAFGKU010000213.1 GCA_016928415.1 Spirochaetales bacterium | reverse complement strand
TGATTTCCCACGTTATCTGTTCCGCCTGGGAATATTTCCCGGCATCCTTGTGCTGATCGGAGAAACGCATGGGCAGATTGGTTATGATATCATCTATATTATTTGTCAGGTATTCCAGGTTGAAAAGCCCCGTGGCGCAATTAAACAGGATCTTTTTACCCTTATTCTCCACCCTGATTATTTCTTCCCTGGTAATACCGGACCCTATATCCACGCAATTAATCCGGTCATCACGGTCGATGACAAGTATCCCCCCCTTGATATCAACACGGGTCCGGTAGGCAAATTCGAAGGCGCCCTGCCTTCCCGTCAGGGCCAGAAGGGCAAGGCAGACAGGATTGATCGTGTACCCGAGGTTATCCACGTTTCCCAGGTAAATATAACGTTTACCCATCGCGTATAACTCCCGGTAAATTTCCTTTAGTACCGCGAAATTCTGCCCGTGACCACCCGGCATTGGCAGGGGATTTTGTTTTTTCCCGAATGCTTCGAAGAAAATTTTCCTGGGTTTCCCTTCACAGGAATGCGTGTACGCGGCGATCAAGGGTTGAATGCGGGAGCGCATATCAAGGACATTCACGCCCGTCTCCCTTATCAGGTCTTTTAAGTAAGGACTCCCGGCATACCTCTTCAAGCTTTGATGAATCTCTTCATCGTTATAAATACTCGTCATCTGGAAACAGGGCCAAAGGGGTTTTTCCTTTTTTTCAAATAACTGCTGGTACTTGACTATTTCAATAAGAATACTGCGTAACTTCAATTCCATGAAAGAGGCACCGCACAGGCCATTACTGTTTATATACGCAGGCACTATTCCCTTGGCCTTATTTCGCGCAATTTTCTCGAATTTGATAAACTCCGATTCATAAAGGGAAAAAAGCTGCGGGTTATAATCCCTGTTCTTCTTTTTATCGACATAGCTTGATGCCGAACCGCCATTTAAAATGCCATAGGAAAGAAGGGGATAAAGACTCATGCCGATGCGCGTCAATGACTGCCTGTTGAATTCGATTCTATCATTACCGGCCTGAATGGTATTGAGAACCTGCAGCGATTTAACGCCCTCATACGCCAATGCCTTTTCGGCGTCCTTCCTGTCCATGACAAAGGAAACGTCATCCGTAATATCATAAATGGTTTCACCGTCTATGGCAGGCAGGTCTTTCACTTCCACCGGGGTAAAGCGATCATACTTCCCGGCGTTATAATTTCCCAGTATGGAAAGGGTAAGATTAACATCTATTCCCTGTTTTTTGAGCCGAGACAGCATTTTTTCGTTTAAATCCGGATTTACGGCCTTGTTTTTTTTCATCCCAATCTATTAATTAACCCAAGGTGGATTAATTAAATTCTAATATAAAAACGCCATTATTACAAGGGACGTAAAATCGGGAGTACAAAATGGGAAGCAACAGGTTTTATTAATTTCTGTTCAACAGGATATGCCCGGCGTTAGCCGCACCATAAAGCGAAATGGAATAATCCTTGATAACGTACACGGGAATCTTCTTCAGAAGGGGCTTTATGTTACGGTTGTAATTCATCTCGAAATACCTCATGAAAAGATTATCTTTCAAAAAATGCGGTTCATCCTTGATAATGCCCCCGCCTCCGAGATACAGGCCGGAAAACGGAAGAAAGATGGCGGCTATGTTGCTGGCAAGCATTGCATATGATTTAATGAAAAGGGCCATCATTTCCCGGCAAATTTCATTCGTTCCCGCGTTCCTGGAAATGAGGGCGGGTTTTCTTTCATCATCAGCCTCATCTATTTCCTTCAGCAAGCCTTCCAGCTTTATACCACGCCGTTCCCTGAAAAATTTGAAAATATTGACGATGCCCTTGCCGGAGACCACCGTTTCCATTCCCGGAAGCTGGCCGTATATTTCCGTAAGGTATGCCTTCAGTTCCGCCGAATCCGCATCGAACGCGAAATACGCCGAATGACCGCCTTCGGACGGATAGGCCGTATACACCCCGTTTACAGCGGTTAAAAAACCCATGCCGAGGCCCGTCCCGGCCCCGACAACCGCCTTCGTTGTGCCCCTGGGTTGCGGCTTTGTCCCGTCAACGCAGGGAAATTGGGTGATTTGAAGAGGGTTTGAAGTATCCAATGTAGGAATACCGTAACCAATGGCCAGGAAGTCATTAATAAGAACCGTCTTTAACCCGGCGGCTTTTTCTATTTCAGAACCGTCGATGGACCATCGGCAGTTCGTCATGCTGCATTTGTTATCAGAGACGGGACCGGCCGCACTGATACAGCATACATCGATTTTTAAATCGGGTTTTTTCCCGCGAGCAATCCCGATCGTGTTGAGGACGGGGTCCACTATGCCGTCTATCTCGCCCGATTTGTAGATGCATTCCAGGATAAGGGTATATTTTTCCCCTTTTCTGCCGACCAAAGCCAGATTGGTATTCGTGCCACCGATATCCCCGGCAAAAAGAAATTGTTCATAGTCAAATCCCGGATTGAGCCATTTGGTTTCCATTCTTTTATCCTCTCAAGAGATTTTGAGATTACAGTTTTTTTACCAACAAATCAAGTGAAAAGCGGGACAATATTCACCGATTCACGTCATCTGGATGGCAGCTTTTTCAATTTATGCAGGCCGTTCCAGACCCCGGCGGAGAGCCACCCGGTTCCGGAAAACTGCGCATCCCAGATACACAGGGATGTGGGAAACCGGTTGTACCGGCCGGAAAGCAGTTCATTTATGTGGGACACAATATCGATTCCAAGACCGCCTGAACCCCATTCACCCAACCAGGAAGGCATCCCCATACTGAATTGCCCCGGTACGTATCCTGCCGCGATGGCCGCATCCTGCTGCCATCTGTAAGCCTGCCAGCCTGCACCGCCGCCGAAAAGGGCTTCATAACCCATTGTATTGATTCCATCCGCGAAACCCTTCCAGTCCCCAATCCAGTTCATATTGGGCTGGTTCCAGTAATAGGAAAAAAAATCCACTGTCAGTTCTTTGCCCATTGAATGAAGCCGGCTGCCCAGTTCCTGAATGAAAACGGCGAATTCCCGTCTGTCAGGGTTGCCTCCCGCCGTTCCTTCAATATCCACATCAACCCCGTCAGCGCCCCACCTTCCCACAAGATCAGCCAGATGATCGACCAGGGAAGCCCTGTTCCTGATAAAAGCCGAGGATGCGACCTGCCAGTTCCAGCCGTCTATGTAATTATAAACACAGATTAAAAACTTGATGCCATTTGAACGGCAATAATCGGCAACCCAACGGACATCCTTTTCAGGCACCTGAAGGATGGTTGTGCCATCGGGTTGAATTTGCCAGAACTGCCCGCCAATCCTTGTGAGCGTGTTCGCCGGATTATAAACACCGCCCGTACCGGCTTGAAGCGAAATTTTACACGTTTCCCGGCCATACGGGGGCACCCATGTCATGATTTCCATTTTCTCAGCATTATACTTTTATAGTTTATGAAATGCAATGTCAACAATGTTTAATTTTTTAACGCTGTACCTTTTCAGGCCATTTGCCGGGCGGAACAAAAATCTTCGAGGTACTACTTAACTCTTTTTTATTTTTAAGATAGTTTCTAATATAACACGGTGCAAGGAGGCATAACATGGAAATCGTTCCGGGGGTTCATTTAATCGACCTGGGGCTCGTTAACTGTTACCTGATTGCCGAACCATCAGGACTTTCATTGATTGACTGCGGTATTCCGGGCCATGAAAAAAAAATCAAGAAATATATCAGGCGAATAAACCGGTCACCCAGGGAAATCAAACACGTATTCATAACCCATTCGGACGCGGACCACGTAGGTTCTCTCGCATCCCTGAAAAAATCAACCGGTGCGCTTGTTTATGCCTCCGCCATCGAAGCGAAAGCGATCGGCCGGGGGGAGACATCGCGGCAGATCAGGTGGAAAGGCCTGAAGGGGTTCCTGAGAAAAATCCTGTCGGCGTTCGTAAAAATCCGGCCCGTTACGGTGGACAAAATCATAAAAGAAAAAGATCCATTGCCGGTAGAGGATAAATTGACGCCCATAGAGACGTTTGGTCACACCCCTGGCCATCTTTCTTATTTCCTGGAAAAAGACCGTATCCTGTTTACGGGCGATTCAATCATCTCCACAAAAGGCAAACTCTATTCATCCAACCCCCAATATACCTGGAACAGGGAAATGGCCGGCATTGCCTTCAGGAAACAGGCAAACCTCAAGCCATTAATCGTCTGCCCCGGCCACGGGAAACCTGTCAAGGATGCGGAAGGAAAATTTTAGGGGATATAAAAAAAAAGGCGGCCTTGATCCCGGTAATTTCCCGTGACTAAGGCCGCCGTAAAAAGCTAATTTCACTTTTGGTGATCAGCGAATTTTAATCCAGTTTACATTAAATCCCCCGGTAGCGGCTTTCACCTTGATCTGCTGTATCCCCGCTGGCAAGGTAAAAGTAGATGACGTGGTGGTTGTCCAAGTCTGCCATCCACCCGTGGGTGGAAGAGTGGTTGTTGAAAGCACTGATTCGGAATTATCCAGAAGCTGGACACTCCCCGTTGCGGACTGTGCCGCATACCTGTAATCAATCACGTATGTTCCGCCCGTTACCACATTAATAGTATAGGTCATCCAGTCACCGTTATCTATCCAGCCGACATTTTTGCCGCCCCCGGTATCAGTCGTATTTTCCGTCTGGACTCCGAACATTTCATCCCAGATTTCCGCTTCAATCTGTGTGTTCAGGGCATGAACGGTCGCGGCGATAGTACTGAACGTACCTGATGTATAATTCGAATAATTATCGCCCAAATCCTTGGCACGCACCTTGAAGGTATATTCGGTTTCCGGCGTCAAACCGCTTACTACTAAAGAAGTGAGCGTTGTCGTCCCGAGCAGGGTGTCGTCATCCAAGCGGACCTCGTAGGATTCCACGAGTAAATCATCGGTAGACGCCGACCAGTTCAGGGTCATTGAATAAGCCTTCGGGACGGCGGTAAAATTGGTGGGGTCAGTGGGCGGATTGATATCATCACTCCCGATACCCATATCTATCATTTTCACATATTCCACTTCCATGGTGGCTTCCGTCATTGCGGGATCAACCCCCTGGGCACCGCCCCAGTTACCACCAATGGCCAGGTTTAAAATGACATAAAAATCGGCATTGTACGGCCAAAACGACCAGCTTATTCCTAAATTCTTGTAGGTAAAATACTTAATATCGTCAAAATAAAAATCCAGACGGTCCGGGTACCATTCAACGGCATATTTATGAAAGGCAGTTGAACAGTCGCCCGAAGTGATGTTTCCGCCCTGCTGGTTTTGGTCCATGCCATTGTATCTATCGCAATGAATGGTTGCGTATATACGGTACGGGTCATATCCGACATACTCCATAATGTCTATCTCCCCGGAATCCGGCCATCCGCCGTAAAGGGAATCGGTCGGCATCATCCAGAACGCCGGCCAGGTTCCCCGGCCTGTGGGGAGCTTAATACTGGCCTCCACCCGTGCATAAAGGCAATCATGTTTATTTCTTGTTTGCAGCCTGGCGGAGGTCCACGCCTCTCCAGAACGTATAGCTTTTATGAACAATTTACCATCCTGAATCCATGAATTGGCAGTACTGTTTGTATAAGACTGGAGCTCATTATTGACGTGACCCGGGTTCCAAATTTCATACGTCCAATTATTAACCGTATCCGGCTGTGTCCCGGAATCGAATTCATCCAAAAAAATCGGAACCGGGTTCCATTTGGAAGGATCCCTCGGCGTATACGGCGGCGGATTATACGGGGAATCAAAGGAACAGGTACTTAACAATAAAAAGATACCCATTGATATAAAAAATAAAAATATTTTCTTCATTTCAAAAAATCCTCTCCTCTTCTAAACAAGTATCATATACTTTTTTGTTTTTTCTTTTATAACCCATCTTTCCGTTGTACTCAATCTCATATATAAAAAAATGGATATAATACTGATGATAAATCAGAAAGACAACTCTCAGGAATTTCCATTGAATATTCCACCCCATTATTATTTGTCAAACCTGAGAACGTCTACATATAATATACCTCAATTAATTTAAGAAATCAATTTTTATGTAAAATTTCATAAAATCTTCATACGGCTTTATTAAATTATTATTGGAGTCCTTTAAAAATTGGAATTTTATACGAGGCAACTCAAAAAACTCCGATTTTTCAATTTTTTTAATTCGCAAGGATGCCCCAAAAGGTAGTTTTTAGAGTTGCTTCATTGATAAAGATCCTCCACTTCTTTTTCAAAATTCATTTTTTTTCATCCAAGGCACTTCCTTAACCGGGGGTGCCTTTCTTTTACAACCAGAAACGGCATCCTTGCATAAAAAATCCGATTACTGTACATTTATGCAATGAAATCAACGGAAGAACACATCTTGAGGATAATCAACGAAACACTCGGCATTCCCGGCTGCGGCATGGAGACCCCTCTCCTGGACCCGGACCATTTTATCGATTCCATCACCCTGGTCCGCTTTATTGCCCGTATTGAAGAAGAATTCAATATAAACCTTGGTAACGACCTTGACCTGGAAGCGCTCGAAAGCCCTAAAAAACTTCTTACATTTATTAATAAGGAGAAATCCGGTGCAGCGTCTTGAGACTGTCCGCAGAAATACCGGCCTGGAAGAGGGTATCCCGGTTCTGGAAAAATACCTGATGGAAATTTATATGAACCCGGGTATAGCCACGAAAGAATTGGCCAGGCGTTGTCTTCTCCCCGTCCCCGTGGCCGTGGCTGTCAAAAAGGAAATGCTCAAATTAGACCTTGTTACGGAGCGGTCAGGGGTCTATCTTGGCGAACAGGGGCTTGAACTGGTGGAGACCGGCATGGGCTTCAGGGGGATTGATCTTTCCCTTTACAAACGAATCCTGACCGGGCCATTAATTATGGACGATTTCCTCAGGGATTCCCCCGAACTTTCTGAAATTTTTGACCATCGCCCTTCGGTGGATGTGACGATCGACCAGTCCAAAAGCACGGTGGAAACGAGCCTGAAACGGGCCCTTCTCTGCCTCCGTTACAATCTTTTAATCGGCAAAAATGTTCTCTGCCTCGGTGACGATGACCTTGTTTCCGTTGCCGCATGTTTTGTTTTAAAAAAACTCTTCCCGGACCGCAAATTGCCCGTATCGGTCACTGTTCTTGATATAGACGACAGGTTCACTGCCTACATCGATACATTGACCGATAAATACCTCTTACCCATCAAATGCCTTAAACACGATCTACGGTCGGGAATCCCGTCTGAAATCAAAAATACCATGGATGCCGTTTTCACGGACCCTCCCTACACGCTGCTGGGACTGAAGCTGTTTCTTTCCCGGGCTTACACCGCGTTGAAAAACAGGAACCAGGGCACGGTCTTTGTCTCATACGCACACCGGGGCCCCTTAATAAGCCTTGATATGTACAAATCCATCCTGGAACTGGGATTGGTTCCCGTTGAGATTATACCCAGGTTCAATACTTATGAAGGCGCCGGTATTTTCGGAAATACCTCCCAGATGATCGTTCTGCTTTCAACAGGGACATCCGGTGCTGAACCGGACAAACAGGAATCGGGACTTATCTACACGGGGGACATTAAAAAAACAATAAGGTTCTATCAATGCAGGTCGTGCAAAATGAAAATCAGGGTCGGACAGGAACAGGAATATACGACCATAGAGATCCTGAAATCCTCCGGGTGCCCTCAATGCGGAGCAGGGACGTTTTCATTGCTTGAAAGGAAAAGAAATGATGGAAAATAAAACGGATGATTTTATTGTCAGGAAATTGATGGAAGAGGATGTCCCCCTCGCGGCGCGGTTTGAACGGGAGATTGCGGAAATTTCATTCGGCGCGGAAGCGATTACAGACCTGGCTTTTCATGAAAAAAAAATTGAAAAAGACAGGAACCAGGGATCGGGGGGAATGCTGATATTGGAATATGAAGGCAAAGTGGCCGGATTCCTCTGGATGGCCGCAAAATCGAATTATATTACGAACGAAACCTATATCAATTTTAAAACATTTTACATAGTGGAAGAATTCAGGGGTACAAACGGGGCCCGGGTACTGCTCGAGGAGGGCATGGAATTCTGCAGAAATAAAAAGGCAAAAAGAATTATCGGCAAAGTACACGCGGGCAACCTGTCCATGAGGGTCCTCTACAAACAATTTGGATTTAAACCAACCCATATCACTATGGAATACTCCTTGTAAAAAGGGTATAATCAATCACAATATAGAGGAGAAAATGAATTATCTGGGACGGCATATTTTAATCGAGCTGTTCGAATGCAGCCATGAAAAGCTGAAAAACAGGGATTTTATAGAAAAGGTATTGAAGGAAGCCGCCGCGCATGCCAATGCCACGGTAGTCAGCGAGAATTTTTACAATTTTGACGTTCATGGTATCAGCGGCGTCCTTTTAATTAAAGAATCACATATCACAATCCATACATGGCCGGAATACGGATACGCGGCCATAGATCTCTTTACCTGCGGAAAAGAGACCAAGCCATGGCTCGCCTTTGATTTTTTAAAGGAAGAATTCGAAGCAAAAAGAGATATTGTGCTCGAATTGAAACGCGGTTTGGAAGTAAAACCGTAAAGGGCCTTTAAAAAAAATAAAAATACCTGCAAGGTACTTTATTCTTTTCTTTAATTCGTGTAGTATACAGTGCCATATATAAATTCTTCATTTTGAAGGCAGGAGTAAATAATATGGCAATCTATTATCCAGAAGTATCAAGAACCTTCAGCGAATATTTATTAATACCCAACCTTACGGAAAAAAAATGCACACCGGACAAGGTGAGTCTCAAGACCCCGGCCGTTCGCTTTAAAAAAGGTGAAAAACCCCCGTTGGAATTGAATATACCGTTTGCTTCGGCCATAATGCAGGCCGTATCCAATCACACCATGGCCATCGCCCTGGCAAAGTGCGGGGGTGTTTCGTTTATTTACGGCTCCCAGAACATTAAAGAACAGACGGACATGGCAACCCGGGTTAAAAAATACAAGGCCGGCTTTGTCATCAGCGATTCAAATGTCACACCGGAAAGCACAATGGCAGACGTGATACAGGTAACGGAACGCACGGGGCATAATACCATCGCCGTTACGGATACAGGAACGGCCAACGGTAAGTTAATGGGACTGGTAACGGCCCGTGACTATAGAGCGGATAAATTCCCCATGGATAAAAAGACCAGCACATTCATGACGCCCTTTTCCAGTCTCATTTACGCAAAAGAAGGCCTTTCCCTGAGGGAAGCGAATGACATGATTTGGGAACATAAACTCAACTGCCTGCCGGTGATAGATAAGAGCAACCACTTACTCTATTTCGTTTTCAGGAAGGACTATGAATCCCACAAGGAAAATCCCCTGGAATTGCTGGATAAGGAAAAAAGGCTTGTAGTCGGTGCCGGAATCAATACAAAGGATTACAGGGAGAGGGTCCCTGCCCTCTTTGACGCCGGCGTGGATATTCTCTGCATCGATTCATCGGACGGGTATTCGGAATGGCAGAGCGAAACAATCGAATGGATCAAAACGGAATATGGTGACAAAGTAAAAATCGGCGCGGGGAATGTGGTTGATAAGGAAGGTTTTATATACCTGGCCGACGCAGGGGCGGATTTTGTCAAGATCGGAATCGGGGGCGGCTCCATCTGTATTACACGTGAACAGAAAGGCATCGGCCGGGGCCAGGCATCGGCCTTGATCGAGGTTGCCCAGGCCAGGGACGCCTACTTTAAAAGCAAAGGGATTTACATACCCTTGTGTTCGGACGGAGCCATTGTTCATGATTATCATATATTGCTTGCCCTTGCCATGGGCGCCGATTTTATCATGATGGGAAGGTATTTTGCCAGGTTTGATGAAAGCCCGTCCCGGAAAGTTCAAATTGGAAGCAATTATTTCAAGGAATACTGGGGCGAAGGAACCAATAAGGCAAGAAACTGGCAGCGTTATGTCATGGGGGACAAACAAAAGCTTGACTTTGAAGAAGGGGTGGACTCCTACGTATCTTATGCCGGGAAGCTGAAAGACAACCTCGGCATCACCTTGGCAAAAATAAAGTCCAGCATGTGCAATTGCGGAGCGCTGACCATAGGCGAACTGAAAAACAAGGCCAAACTGACCGTCGTTTCCTCCACGAGTATCATAGAGGGCGGCCCTCATGACGTCATTCAGAAGGAAAAAAACCTGATGAATGAATAAAAGGCCGATGCATTTTTTATACCGGTAGGGGCGATGTTCAACGATAAGAAGGCGGCATAACGGAATTTCACCGTTTTTTTACCATACCTTTGACTTAATATTCTAAAAATGGTATAACAGCCCTTATTCGTTTATATTCAGAAACCGCGGGTATACGTGTTGAACGGTCCTTCGATTGAGAAGGTCTATCTTCCGGGCAAAAAGGAGGCTGGTATGAAAAGCAATATGCCGGAATGGGTTAAGGACGCAATTTTTTATCAGGTGTATCCCCAGAGCTTTTATGACGCCAATAATGACGGGATCGGGGATATACCTGGAATTACGGCGAAACTGGATTACCTGAAATCCATGGGATTCAATGCAATCTGGATAAATCCCTGTTTTGAATCTCCGTTTCAGGATGCCGGTTACGATATTTCGGATTTTTACAAGGTAGCCCCGCGTTACGGGACCAATGATAATCTCAGGGAACTGTTCCGCGAGGCAAAAAAGAAGCATATCAGGGTTTGCCTGGATCTCGTTGCCGGCCATACCTCGGTCGAACATCCATGGTTCAAGCAATCAAGCAAACCAAAACCCAACCAGTACAGCAATTACTATATCTGGACGGATAATGCCTGGGAAAGCGGGGTAAGCCAGGATAAAAACAGCGTGAATACGGTAAGCGGTTTTGCCGAACGGAACGGCAATTTTGTGAGTAATTTTTTCTATTTCCAGCCGGCGCTTAATTATGGATTCGCAAAGCCGGACCCGAAAAAAAGCTGGCAGCTTCCCGTTGACCATGAAGACGTAAAGGCAGTACGGGAAGAAATGAAAAATATTATTCGATTCTGGCTGAATATGGGGGCAAGCGGTTTCCGGGTGGATATGGCTTCTTCATTGGTAAAGGGAGACACCCATTTTGACGCCACGATTAATTTCTGGCGGGAAGTCAGGGAAATGATCGACGCAGACTATCCTGAAACCATTCTTATTTCAGAATGGGGGGACCCCGAAATATCGGTTCAGGCCGGCTTTCATATTGACTTCTTCCTTCATTTTGGAAAACACGGCGATGCTTATTTGTCCCTCTGCCGGAAAGGCGATCTGAGTTTTTTTCATCCGGACGGTAAAGGGGATATTACCTATTTTCTTGATGATTTCATCAGGCAGTTCCATAAAGTAAAAGAATTTGCCTACATCGGCCTTCCTTCGGGCAACCATGACATGAAACGTATGCATTCCGACATCCCGTACAAAAACGTCGAGCTTGCCCTTGCCTTTATTCTGACCATGCCCGGCATTCCCTTTATGTATTACGGGGACGAAATAGGCATGAAGTACATTCCTCACCTCCTTTCAAAAGAGGGCGCGTACGACCGTACCGGTTCACGGACGCCGATGCATTGGGAAGCGGGAAAGAATATGGGATTTTCAAAAGCCAGGGAGAAGGACATTTACCTGCCCGTGGATTATTCCAGGGATGCCCCCAATGTCAAGACGCAGGAAAAAAATCCCGATTCGCTCCTTTCACGGGTAAAAAAAATCATTCAATTAAGAAAAAATCATCCCTCTCTCGGTACCCAGGGCCAATTCTCCCCTTTATTTGCCGAATATAAGAAATATCCATTGATTTACCTCCGTTCAGACAGGGACGAAAAATTCCTGATTGCCATAAATCCCTCCAGACAAAAAACAGAATCCACACTCCGGTTCACTAAGCTGAAAAAAATCGCCGAAACGCTGATTAATACGGGATGCCATTTAAAATTTGATAAGAAGAATATCCGCATCAGCCTGGATGGCCAGTCCTACGGTATTTTCAGGATGGATTAAAAGGAACTGGCTTTAACAAAGGTCCTGGTATTAATTCAATTTTTCATATAATATCCGTACCTAAAGCCACCTCTAAAAACCACCTTTTTGGAGCGGTCTGTCGAATCAAAACCCTTTAAAAATAGGGGTTTTTAGAGATGCCCCTGAATTATTTTTCCATAAAAAGGAGGGAATGATGAGTTCTTATATAAACGGTAATACAGACATTTCGGTAAAAGAAGCCGGGTACAATCCGCAGAAACTGGAACGGCTGGCCAGTCATTATCAAAAACTCGTTGATACGGGCAGGGTCCAGGGTGCCGGTTTCCTCCTGGCACGTAATGGAAAAATCTTTGCCTACCAGGCCGTCGGCTCAAGAAAAACGGGGGATGCTTCCGACCCCCTGAAACCGGATGCCATCAAACGCATCGCCTCCATAACGAAAATTATTACGGCCACGGCCGTCATGAAGCTTGTGGAAGAAGGCGTTATCTGGCTGGGACAGGCGGTCAGCACCATCATCAAGGAATTCGACACGGATATGCACAGAACAATCAGCGTCTGGAACCTTCTTACGCATACATCCGGCATAGCGGCGGACGGAGGGTATTTCACGGAACCGTATCCTTATGACGTCTATGAGCAGTTCGGGAAGCCCGACTGGATCACCAAGGGAGCCCTGGCCGGCCCCCTGCAGCACAGGCCCGGGGAACAGTGGAATTACTGCAGCACGGGGTTTGCCATCCTGGCTGAAATAGTGAGCCGGGTATCCGGCATGCATTTCAATGATTACGTGGAAAAGGAAGTTTTCCAGGCCCTTGGGATGACCCGCTCATTCATGGAGGTTCCTGAAAAACTCTGGCCTGAAGTCATCATCTCGAGCGAATGGGATGAAAAAGCCCTGGAGAACGCAAAGGACAGGACTGGGGCACCTTCGGGAGGCGGGGGCGTGTATTCAACCCTCCACGACCTTTTCATGCTCGGGCAGGCCTATCTCAATGGCGGGGAATATGAAGGAAAGCGCATTTTGGGGCGCAAAACGGTTGAGGAAATGACCCGCAACCAGCTGGACGGCGTACCAGCTTTTCACTGGGGCGCCAACTGTAAGAATTACAGGCAGGGCCTTGGATGGGGATTCTACGCGGACGGCCCTACGGTCGGACCCGCAACGTACAACCATGAAGGCTGGGGCTGGTGCTCGCTTTTCGTGGACCCGTTGGAAAAATTCATTTATATCTCGTTTGTCGCCGATCCGAATGATTGGGACCCCGAGGTCATGGTAAAACCGCGCACCATCGCCTTTGCCGGTATACTGTAAAACGCCTCAAGCGTATAATTCCTTGATTATCCTTTCGATCGGCAGCTGTTCAATCGAAAGATCGGAAATGGTACTGGCCTTGTTCAGATCTTCAATAAAGCGGTTCAGCTTCATCTGCGACATATCCAGCTCCAGTTCCGCCTCGAATTCGGAAATGCGGTTGGACACCGTTATCCCGGCCTCATTCAGCGGGGGAAGGTTTTTCTGCGTTGTAACGTGAACGATTTTCTTGTTTCCCATGTGGCTTTTCAGCCGTTCCATGCTGTCGTCGAACACGATTTCACCGTGGTTTATCACGATGACGCGGCGCGCCAGGTGTTCCACATCATCCAGGTCATGCGTTGTAAGGATAAAGGTAACTCCCAATTTATTTTTCTCGAGGATGAATTCCCGTATCTTGTCCTTTGCCAGCACGTCAAGCCCGATGGTCGGTTCATCGAGGAACACGATCTTCGGATCATGAAGCATGGCCATGATGAATTCACATTTCATTCTTTCGCCCAAAGATAATTCCCTGGTCGGCTTCCGGATCAAATCCCTGACACCAAGCATTTCCGTCATGGAATTGAGGTTATGATCGAATTTCCCGGTATCGATGTCATAAATGGCTCTGTTAAGGTAAAAACTGTCCAACGGCGGGATATCCCATATGAGTTGTGATTTCTGCCCGAACACGGCGCCTATATGCGAAACATACTTTTTCCTGTGCTTCCAGGGTATGTAGCCGAGGACGGACGCGTCACCCCCTGTCGGGAATAAAACACCCGTCAGTATTTTCAATGTCGTGGATTTGCCGGCGCCGTTCGGTCCCAGGAAGCCGGTCAGTTCACCCTGTTCGACCAAAAAGGTGATGCCCTTCAACGCCTCGACAACCATCTTCTGGCGTTTGAACAGGCTCTTGACGGCATCCCGGAACGTATGCCCGCGCGTATACGTGATGAATGTTTTTTTCAGGTTATTGACGACTATACTGATGGTATCCTCCTTTAGCGTCATCCGCCCGCGCTCGTGTAGTTGCGTAGCATTTTATGCCAGTATAACAGACCGAGAACCGGGAAGAGAAGACTTGTTCCTATCGAGAGTAAAAGAAATTCAATGGAATGTCCCAGAAGCACGCTTGCGGGAATAAAGGCGATCACCGCAATCGGCACAACAAAGCTGAAGGCGGCCCTCATCGGGGACGGGAAAATGGAAAGGGGGTACGAGGCAAACTGCGTGACTGTCGAGAATATTTCATAAAGCCTGTAATTCCCCACCCACTTGAATGAACTGCCGGCCATCAGCAGGGCAAAGGAAAACAGGAACGCAACGGAGCAGAGCAGCAGGGGGATAAAAAGCAGGGCGTTTAACAAACCGGCAGGCGGCAGGTTGCAGACGGCAATCGTAAAAAGCACGGCGCCCCCCAGCAATGTGCTCAGGTCTTCCGTTTCAATACCGGTGGCAATGGTGATGAAAAGGATGGAACGCGGCTTCAATAAAAGAAGATCGAACTGCCCGTTTTTAACGAGCTCTATCGTTGTAATAACCATGCCGAACAATGTCGGGTAAGCCAGGCCCCTGGCCAGCATGAAAGCGGACTGGATGGCAAGCACTTCATAAAAACCCCAGCCGGGGAAAGAGTAGCCGCTCCCATAAATCAGGACGGTGACGAGAGGGATGACCGACTCGTAGAGAAGCGTTAAAACGCAGGAAAAGAGAAAATCCCCCCTGTAGGCCATCCGCCGGGCAAAGGCAAGCTTGAAGGCCTGGATGTATATGCGTACATTGCCCGTCATGCGCCCACTCCCGTGAACCGTTTGATCCCCACCCGGTACAGCCATTCGGATAAAAGAAAAACGGCGAAAGTCGCCAGCGCCTGTATCCCGACTATCTGGGGGATGGTAAATTCCATCCCGGCCAGGTTATAGCTCCCGAGAAAAACCCGGACAGGCACGTAATTGATGAACTGGAACGGAAGAAAAAAAAGTACGAGCTGGACCGGGCGCGGGAAAAAATTCAGCGGGAGAAAAACACCGGAAAGAATATCCTTCAATACGAGAAAAATTCTTCTCACCCCTTCCGTCCGGGTTAACCAGAAGGCCAGAAGACCGGTGGAATAATTGAAAAGAAAGGCCATAATGAAACTCAGGACGAGGGACAGCATAAACCATCCAGGATAAACGGGAATAAGGGTGATCCTGAAGATAAACGTGAATACAAGATAAACGGGAATAAATTCCAGGACAAATCCCAAAATCCTGTGCCCCACTTTCTGCGACAATGCAAAAAACCGGTGGTTTACCGGACGCAGCATGAAAGTGAGGAAAAGCCCCGTCCGCACCAGCATCTGGATGTTCCAGCCCGCCGAATCGTAAATAAGGTAATTGATGCAGATGGTCAAAGCAAAATAAGAGACAAGCTGCTCAAAGGAAAAACCGGCAACCGCGTTTCCCGTTGAAAAAATGGCCCGGCAGATGAAATACTGGGTAAGAAAGAGAACGGGACCCACAAAAAGGGACACCAGCACATGGGACCTGTACGCGGACCACTCCTTGAATGTGACAAAGGCGACCGTTTTGAGGATCTTCAGGATTCTTATCATACGCCGTATTTTAACGGAAGGAATCAAAAGTGTCTATTCTATTCCCAGGGAACTTCCCGATTACCTTTGCAATGATCTGTCAAGAGGCTTTTTCTTTCACGAAAGAATCAGCGATTTCTCTTATACTCAGCGAAACCCCCAGAGATTCGCCCATCATCCTGACTTCTACTCTCCCACTTCAGCCTTCGTCTTCTTCTCCAGATACCCCTTCACCTTCGAGAGGTCCAACTCAATCTCCTTCCCCTTATAATAAAACATAATCTCACTGATCGCCGTGTCGTTGGACTTCTTGGCCCGGTACACGACCTTCACGTAAAACGTGATTTTCCTGAACTTGACCGGCTCCTTGAATTTGCCGGACTGCGGTTTCATGATGTCGTTGAACCGCATTATGTGCTTCTCATTGTCGAACGCCACTTCCAATTCCTTGATGCGGTTGTTGTCTTTCCACCAGCGTTTGTCGAATAAACCGGGTGATACCTCGATCTTGTCGCACGTAATTTCCCTGTCCAGTTCCAGGGTAATGTAGTCGCCGATGCCGGAGCCCTTGCTTCCCTCGATCCAGCCGGTGAGGGGATCACCGTCAAACGCCCTGATGGCGTGGTAGGAGTACCAGTCCTTGTCCCAGGTGAGCCAGTTGGAAGAGGAGACGGAGGTGATGGCAGCGTCGTATGAGGGGGCGGGGGTAGGTTGTGTGGTTGTGGAACTGTCAGTGTCGATAGGGTCCCAGGTGTTGCGGATGCGGTAGAAATCAGTGGTAGCATCGTTAAGAATCATCATATAGATATCACCATATTCATTTATCTGTATTGCCCTTGGAGTTTTTTTCTCAGCTGATAGTTTGAAATAAGCTAATAATTCTCCGCAGGGTTTCATTACACATATTTTTTTCCCAATTGAAGTATAATCAAAAGGTAAAAAATAATAATTGCTATTTTTATCAAAATCGATTAACTTTATTTCATTATAAGAAATTGTTTTATTGAATTCATTATTTTCTTTAGGCCAT
>JAFGKU010000212.1 GCA_016928415.1 Spirochaetales bacterium | reverse complement strand
GGAATTTAAACTAACAAGTTTGCGTTTACCTTCTGAATTGATAACCGGTATCCATGAGTCAAATGCAACGTTCATTTTCCCCCCTTTTTTTATTTATTTTAAAATACAAACCGACATTATCTGTGTAGGAAAGACTAACGCCCTCTTTTAATCCTTTCACATTAACGGCACCATTTTCTGTTACAACAGCAGCTGTTTGGGATCCGTCTAAATATGATAGGAAATTAGGATTGGGTTCTATTTGCTCAAAAAGATATTCGGGGATTTTTACAAGATTTTTATGTATTGCCTGCACGCTGGCCAATTTGTATTGATTTTCTCTGATCTGGATTTTTGATTCATCAATGAAAATTATTTCATTTTCGTTTATTACCCTGCATAGAACCAATTGAATAGAGGGTATATCATTCAATCGTGTCTGCACTCCTTCTTCATCGTTTAGTGAAATTTGCCAAATATTACAATTCCGCAAGGCCAGCATTTTCTTCGCCGAATCACTGCCGAACCAATCATTGTATAACTCAATCCAAGCAGAGGGTTCATTTTCCCTTTCAATATACGTTTTTTCAATCATTTCACGAATTTGCATTGGTATTTGGATATTTTTTCCGTCATATTTTTTCCAAACTTCAAGAGAGCGAAGAAGAACATATGGGGCGTAAATGAATCCTTTGCTTCCAAGTGAGTTTATTATTGTTTTGGATTCCGATTTTTTATATTCAAGAAGACTCTTTTTTTCTTTTATAATGTAGCATTGTGCTTTATCTATCGGACGCATTTCGCGTTCGTGTCGCCACAGTCTGCCTATTCTTTGTAATAACATATCGGTAGGTGCTAATTCTGTAATTATAAGATCAGCATCAAGATCCACGCTTTGTTCCACAATTTGTGTTGAGACAAGGATCGAGCCGCAACGATTTATCCCAAATTTATCGAATCGTTTCATCCATTCTGATTCGAGTTGTTCACGTCGTTGGTATGTAAAACGTGAATGAAGAAGACCAACTGTAAAATCTTTTTGCCCTAAGTTTATGAATTGTTGATATTGTTTTTGTGCTGCTTCTATTGTATCACAAATCCATAGTATGGCACCTCCATTTTTTGCGAGTAATGCCGCATCGTCCATGGCTTCATTCAGTTCAACAAATTTAATTCTGATATTTTTTGTTATTGGTGGCTTTGCAGGAATACATTCAATTTTAGAATCTGCACTGCGGCCTGTAATAAGTGGGTAGGCATTATCAATTTTATCACGCATTTTATTTCCACGTAATATGATTTGATCACGTCTTTTTCCTGTTAAAGTTGCAGAAAGAATGATGATAGTGCAACCCAGTCCTTCAAGTGTATTAATAAGTTCATTAATGAGTGCGCCTGTGTAAATGTCATAAGAGTGCACTTCATCAAGAATTACCACTTTTCCTGCTAAAGCAAAATGGCGAACATAAAAATGTTTTGCCGCTACGATGCCGAGTAATGCCTGGTCGATGGTTCCAACTCCGAATGGTGCAATTAAAGCGCGTTTGGTTGAAGCAAACCAGTCTCTTCCGTTTCTTGCGTCAAATGAATTAAAACATGTTTTTTCTGTTTGAACCGGATGCAGCGCTAATTCATTATTCGTAAGCCATGAATTGCTGTGGATAAGTCTACTTCCTGACGCATCCGGACTGATTCGTTTCAAAAAATCGTTCAAACGCAGATACATTCTGTTGCTTGTTGCTTGAGTTGGTAAAGCAAAATAAATTCCGTTTGTTTTTCCGGTTTGTAACAAATTATAGGTCGCCCATAACGCTGCTTCTGTTTTTCCCATACCCATTGGGGCTTCGATTATGTAAATTCCAGGGTTTTTAATTATATCAAAGACTTTTAATTGCATATCATTGGGAATAAATATATCGTTCGGTTCCGTTTTATCACCAAATAACTCATGAAAATTTAAATTGTTAATTATTTTTAATGTGGCAAACCCTATTTCTGTAAGTGCTAAATGACTGTTTTTCTCAGATTCATTTTTAGAAATACCTCCTTCAGCGGGGAAATAGCGTTCATCAGAACCTATCCAATCTGCTACTGAAGTAATTCCTGCTAGCCACCAAAGTGCTGGATTGGATTCATCAATATCAATTCTGGATAAATCTATATTGAAATTGGATACAATTTTATTCGCTATATCACTCCTGGCTTTATCCCAATCGATTCCGCTATTTTTTTCGTCCATCATCCCTTGAGGTCTGTATCCTCTATCATTAGGTGGATTCAATCTTCCATGATGACCACCTAAAACGGTAGAAATATATTTTGCAGTACTTCGGACCATACCACTATCCAATAAGAATTTTTGGATTGCTGCGTGTGATACTTTACCGTGATCGGATTCCATGGCAGTATCCCAAACATTATTTTTTGCGATTTTTACCAAATCGTGTTCTATTAACCATTTCTCGCATTTCCTTTGAAAACCGGGTGATATTTTTCCGAGATCATGAAGAGCTGCTAAAGCTCCAACTTCCTTGGCTTCCAAATGAAACAATTTTAGTAGATGCGGCGTCATTTCTGCCAAAATCCGCGCTACATTACCTACATTTAACATATGTTCATAAACAGAAACTCCAGGTTCGTTTTGCGGAGTAGTTTTTGCCCAAAATTTAATCATTTATACCTTTCCAGCTTCTTTAAAATCCATTCTCCCACACTCCCGTTGCAGTTTCCGCAACAAAATCGGGATTTTTCAGGTAATTCTCCAGCGCCAGTCCCCAAATCGGCGAAAATCCGCGTAATCGGCGGTTTTTATTTTTTCCTCCGCACAAACTTGTTATCATTCCTTAGCCGTTCCTGGATTCGTTAAGCTCAACCGTTTCTGTATATTTTAGCCATCTTCCCGCATTCCTCCCTCAGCCTTTCCCTCAAATCCTTCGGCTCCAGAACCTCGGCACTCGCGCCCCATCCCCGTATCCATGGAAGCATTTCTATCGGTTCGGCAATATCTGCCTGCCATACAAGAAACCCTTCCGGCAATTCTTCGGTTGTCTCGGTATTGTGCCATTTCGTTTCCCGTACGCGTTGGGCGGCTTCCGGTGAAAATTTGATCTTCACCCGTACCGGCGGTCCCTCCGTGTACCATATGCCCCAGGCATACCTGAGTTTTTCTTCTATGTTGAATTCTTCCGGGATGATGCAGGTTTCCTTGAGGAGTTTCGCCCCGGAAATCCTGTCAATCCGGAACGTGCGCAGGTGGTTTTCCCCCTTGCACTTGCAGATGGCGTGGAGGGTTTTGCCGGGAGGGTAGGCTTCAATGTAGTAAACGGCGGCTTCGTAGACCGTATTTTCCTTCCGGCGGTTTGAATAATGCGTCACCCGGACCCTTTGCCTGTCGGCCCAGCCGATTGTTAATGTCTGGAGAATGTCGATAAAGGAAACCTCGGGCTTTTTCCTGGCCTCCATCGCGGCGACGGTCTGGTTGATATACCCGCTTATGGAAAGGGACAGGGGTTTGAGCGTGTCCGCTAATTTCTTGAGTGTGCTTGTTATATGGGGATTGTATTTGTCGGTTGCGTTTTCCAGCAGCCGTGCGCCCAGGTGCACGGCGAGCAGCTCATGGATGGTCAGCTGCAGGTTGTGCAGGTAATCGTTCCTGTTAATATGGACCTTTTTGTCATCATCTTCCCAGACCGGCAGGATGGCACTCAGGTCGTCAATATACCTTCCTGCCGTGGAACGGTGGATGCCCAGTTGTTTGGCGATCTCGGAGCGGCTCATGCCGAGCGGGGCCGATAAGAGGGCCTGTTCCAGCATGTTCAGCATTATGCTTTTTTTGGACAAGGAAACTCCTCTGAAACCGGAGAGGGGTGCGGCACGTGAAGAAGATCGGCTTTTCTCCTTTATATTTCGGCAGCCTGAAGTTGACGGGAAAAGTAATATATCCCTGTCAACTGTTCCAGTTTGGAATACAATAAACTATCGGTAGAATAATTGAATATATTAAAATAATTTCCGTTTTATGATGCCGTTCATCAAGTTAAACTTGCGTAAATACCGGATTTTTCCAGTAAAATCATACTCACACTAATGACAATTAAGATAAATCAGATTATCAAAATTTAATTCCATAATTTTAATTGTCAAGGGCATATGAAAATCCCGTTTTACTGGAATTTGTATTCCCCGGATGTTCTTCCGGCATTTCGGCGCCTTCGGCGTTCTTCCGCTCAAGAATCCCAAAGCTCAGAAGTGATTTTTACTCGGCGGTTAATATTTTTTTTTCTTCCAATGCATCATCCTGATTCACTTTTCTCAATGATTGTATTGATTATCACCGTCCAGCCGGAAAACGAATTTTCTTGACAGATCTCACATGTTAGGTTACAATCCTCACGATAAATCATTTTATACTTCAATAACAAAAAAAAACGAGAAAAGGGGATTTTATGAAAAAAGTATCTTTTATTGCTATCAATGTAATCGTCTTCATTTTTTTGATCGTTTCCTGCTCAAACGTCACTCCGACGCCTCCGGTCAATCCGGGGCGGTTGGACGTCCGGGCCTTGAGCGGGGATTTTGCTTCACGCAAGGCTGTTGCGTATTCGGGTATCCGGGAAGGTGGGGGAACCCCGTCAGAGGCTGAGATTCTCGAGGATTTGACCCTCCTCGAACAGGGCGGCTGGACATTGATCCGGCTTTTTTCTTCCGGGGAATATTCGGCAAGCATCCTGAATGTCATCAAGACCAATACCCTGGATATCAAGGTGATGCTCGGTGCCTGGATTTCGGGACCGGATTCCGCGTCGCATGATGACAACTACGCAGAATTGGATAGGGCAATCGCCCTGGCCACGAATCCGGATTATGTGGATATCATCCTGGCTGTGAGTGTAGGTAACGAGACGATGGTGGACTGGTCATTCATCGGTGTCCCGCCGGCGGATATGGCCGCGTATATCGAATATGTCAGAAGTCATATTACCCAGCCCGTTACCACGGATGACAACTGGGAATTTTACGCCGGCATCAACGAATCGGGAGTTCCTTATGCCACGGCGACAATAGCTAATGTCGTCGATTTTATCAGCATCCACACCTACCCGTTAGCCGATACGCCATGGGGTCTCTGGAACTGGAAGCAGGAGGGGGTTCCTGAAGCTTCCCGTGCGGTGGCAATGATGGACGCTTCAATCGCACATGCTCAATCGAATTACAACGCCGTGAAAAATTACCTGGATTCCCATGGATATACCCTACCCGTAGTTGTGGGGGAAACGGGATGGAAAAGCTATCCTTCGGGAGGCGAGGTTTTCCGGGCGCACCCCGTCAATCAGAAAATGTACTACGACCGCCTCATGGCCTGGAGGGACTCGGTGAATTCAGGCTCTACCGGTCCGGTCGCCTTCTTTTATTTCGAGGCTTTCGATGAACCGTGGAAAGGCGGGGACGACATGTGGGGTCTTTTCGATAAGGACCGGCTGGCAAAGTACGTGATCTACGACCTGTTCCCCGACAACAAGGAAAACGAAGTCTACACGGATGCCGATGCGGTTTATTATCTTCCACCCGTGGCCAACCCGACCATAACACAGGACAAGTACGTACTGTATTCGGAAAATTTTAATCCCGACACTGATGCTCAGCCAACCACTGATTCGGTCACCGGCGAACCGCTGGAAACCTGGGGGCCCTGGGACGGGAATACGGCTTCGGTCAATGCGGTCTATACAGATTCCACTGCAGAGGGAACTTATGCCTGCGAGATTACCCCGATACCCAGCCCGAACAACTGGGGGTGGGGCCTGGCCCTGATCCTTGATTACCTGGATGACCTTTCCAATTTTACCTCCGCAGGTTACTTGAACTTCAGTATCAAGACCGACTATCCTGGAAAACTGGAAGTGGGGTTCCAGACGGGAACGACATCGGAGAGCACGGCTTGCGATGTATACATGCCCCTCTCCAGCGGTCTTTACGGCTATATAAATGACGGGGAATGGCATAATGTCTCTATTCCCGTCAGCGTCATTACCCCATACGCGGCACCCGCCTACGGAATGCCGGCATCGGCGACGCTGAACATGGCCCTGGTCAGCAGTCCGCTTGTTATCGCGGACCGTTACGGCGTGACAGGCAATGTGCCCAATGCCGCGAACAAAATCTATATCGACGATGTTTACTGGTCAAAGTAAACGCCTATAGTGACCGCACGGCGGCGCGCTCCCTGCTGTTTTTAGAACGGACCGGAGCGCGCCGCCGGGGCCGCAGGCTTGGAATTCTTTACCTGCTGACACAATGATTTCTTGTTTTTTACGCCGCATGATATGCAGGAGCATATTCCTTAAAACCGGGAACGTGAAATGATCTTACAATTAATCAAATGTAAACTTGAAATTGGAAAAAGAATGTGTTACTATTAAATTGTTTCACTTGTACATTCAATTACGAGTATTAAATAAATTAGGGGATTTAAAATTTCCCGTCGGCTTGACGATTTGTGATTGAGGTTCAGGCAGTCCGGCACCCGCCGGCAGGTTAGGAGGTTATCCATGAAGTTGAAAGGCATTAGGGTTGGCATTATGATTCTGCTTGGTTGTATGGGGGTAATTTTATCCTTGACCGGATGCGCTTCCGGAGGCGTCCCTCAACCGGGATCCCCGCAAGACAGCCTTCTGGCTGTTGTTGTCGAAACGGAGATAGGAAAGGAATTCGGTCTGGATGTCAAGTATTTTTTCAATTATCGAATTATTTTTGAGGGTTCAAAAGGCCAGATCCTGGTCTCTCCGGGCAAGCATTTCAATTATTTTGTACTTCCGGCGGATACATATCGGGTTAACAGCCTTAAAGTTATTGAAAACCAATCCTGGCAGGTCCGCCAGACGTATGATGATGATGAGTTGAAGCTGCTTACCGTCAACTTAAAACCCGGATGCGTATCCGTCTTCCCGATTAAATTCCTTGTCAAGGTGGATGTGCTAACCCAGTATACGAATTACGCTTTGATAGAAGCGGGAGATAAAGCGTCAATATTGAACCATATGATGGAAAACGAGGCCTTGGGAGATTGGCGGATAGATTTCGCTGATTAGGATAAGTAGGACCTGGCGCCACTCAAGGACATCAGGCTGTAAATAGAACCGAAAGACCTGTTAATCCCGGGCAGAGCGCCTTTTTCTTGACTATTTACAGGTATTCCGTTACGCTGAAAAAACTGCATGACTTCCAGGAGAAAGTAAACTATGAAATTTCATTGGTTAATCTATTTGTTCATGACACTCTCTTTGGTTCCGGCCGCCGCACAGAGCGACAATACAGTGACGCAGATTTATGAAACCTATAACGAGGCAACGGTTTATATCCAGGTCGGGGTCTACTTCGCCGCAAGTGCATTCAATCATCCGGACATCATCAGGAAGATTGAAAGGCATCTGGATATCAAAATCCTGGATGACTATTTCCCGATCGTGACCGGGTCGGGATTTTTTGTGACACCTTCCGGGTACCTGATTACCAACTGGCACGTTGTCGATGTAACGGACTTGAAGGAAATGAGGGAAAATGCCTATTGGGGCGTCATGCAATACATTGCCAGCAGCGAGTTTAAAGATGTTCTGTCCGCGGCCGAACTTCAAACGGTCATGAGGGAATTCAAACCTCTGTTTCTGGAATCAAAATGGGAATACAGGATCAGGCTTGTCTCCGGCGAATACCTGATTCCCGAAGTCATAACATCGGACAAGGAGATTGACCTTGCCCTGTTAAAGGTTTCATCCGGTAAAAAATTCAAATCCATTCCGATCGGGGATTCAAAAAATCTGAAGGTCGGTTCCATGGTGGTGGCTATAGGGTATCCTCTTCAGAGTCCTTTTTACTCGATTTTCAAGGATTTTAAATCCACATTGACCACGGGAACCGTATCGGCCATCAGGAAGGACAATTGGAGCCTGCAGCACACCGCTTCCATCAGCCCGGGGAATTCCGGTGGCCCTTTGTTCAATATGCATGGGGAAATGGTTGGAGTGAACGTCGGCGTAGTCAGCAGCGGGAATAACATCTATTTTTCCATCCCGTCGGAAAAACTCCTCAGCTGGCTGAAAGACAATAAACACCAGGATGTTGCCGAAGAGAATGAAAAGGATTCGGTCAAACTCGGGTCAGGCAGTATCAATATCGCCAATGATGTTCTGGAGACCGGCACATCGTTTTTCGTGAAGGCCAAAGATGATTGCTCCATTTATCTCGATGATGTCCTGAAAGGAACAAAAGCGGTACTCCTTTCGGATCTGAGTCCGGGCGACCATTTTCTCCGTGTCGAGACAAAAACCACTTACAACGGGATCAAGGTTCGGGTGAAAAAGGAAATACAGGATATCATCACTTATGAGCCGGTCATGGGGAAATTCACGGGCAACCTCTTCGTTACTTCGGAACCCGAAGGCGCTGAAATTTTTATCGACGGTGTTTCTACGAAAAAGAAGACCCCGGCACCTCTTTCAAACGTCACGGAGAATAAGCACACGATTGACCTGAAACTGTCCGGATATTTCTTTGAAGAAAAGGAAATCGACGTTCCGAGGAAAACTATCACCAGGTTGGAGTATAAACTTGTGAAGGGTTACAAGGTATCGATCGATCCTTTGATTATTCCAAAAAATGCCAAGATAGAGTTTTTCACTAATACCGGCAGTAAAATCGATTACAGCGACCTTGACAATTTCTGGCTGAAAGTCGGGAAATACAAGGCTGTCATCTCGGGAGATGATTTCTATACAAAGGAAGTTCCTTTTGAAGTGGGAATCCTCGGCACGACTATAAGGTTCAAGGTCGATTATTACATGGCGAAAATAATCCTTCGCAACCTGGAGCCGGAATCCACCGTATTTTTGAACGGGAAAGACGTGACGGATCAGGTAAAGGATTCCGTCCTGACCGTGAGAATGGGCGACTGCAAGCTCCTCGTTAAGAACCCGGCGTACGCGAATTTCTACGCCGAACTGACGCTTAAAAAGGACGCCGAAGAGGTGGTGGAAATCGCCAGGGCGGAATCTTTCAAAGTGGCCAGCATAACCAATGCGTGGATCGGATATCCTACGCTGGCCGGCGGCGTAGCGCTTACGGCCGCGGGAATAATCCTCAACCTGGACGTTGTGTCGATAGCCTTGACCAGCTCGTACAGCGATTATACCACGTTCAAATACGTGACGCTGGGGGTGGCATGTGTCGGGGTCGTTGCGGTTGTGGTCGGTGGAATTTTTACCGGTATTTCACTATACCAGGGAGGTCAGGAAAACGCCGAAAAGGTCAAGGAATCCAGGTTCCTGTTGGATTTCACATTCACAGAGGATAACCTGCCCATGGTGGGTATTCTGTTCAAGTATTGACATTTTATGTACGTCATGAGAATTATCGGAAAATCAACGGAATTCATTCAAAAAGAAGGGACCGTCCGGCTGTGCAGACAGCCCCTTTTCATTGATGTTTAAGCTGAGATTATCAGTAACGGTTGTTGCTTCTGCGCGGTCCATCCTTGGCTTCATTTACCTTGATCTGGCGTCCGTCGAGTTCTTTTCCATTGGCGCCCGAGATTGCGGCGTGTGCCTCATCCTCGGTGCTCATCTCTATGAATCCGAAACCTTTGGACCTGCCTGAATCACGGTCTTTAATGATCTTGGCGGAAGTCACATTCCCGTATTCCGCGAAGAGACTCTGGAGAGTGTCTTCGTCCGTGTTGAAGCTGAGATTACCTACATAAATTTTATTACCCATAAAAAAAAATCCTTCACCCATTGTCCTGCAACGGGTTTTGTTGTGAATTTATCCGCGATAATCGCGGATAAAGCAAAGTTCATGAACTGTCAATATATATCTTGCGTATTCATCAAGCGACTCACACTAATACTTTCGGTTCAAACTAATGCTTTAAAGCAATATACTACAAAATTTTGATATATGTATAGTATAAAACATGAAAAATAGGCTATTAAAGTAACTTTTTGGACAGGGAGCCCGTATATTACAGGTATTTTTTGAGGTTACCCGCGATAAATTTAATGTTTTTAAGGCTAAAATTGGACTATCATCTAAAAATACTATCGGGATTGGATAAAATAGTGTCAGACATTTTCCTTTTCCCGAAGTATGGTTAAATCAGAGGGGGCGGGGCCTTTCACCTCAGGCTCTCCGTTTCCGGAATTGGTAAGGAGAATACCTGTATGAAAAGCGGTGCGGCATTGAACCATTACGACAATCATATTCTTCCCATTGAGAAACTGGGCGCCGGACAGGCACAAATTTTCGGAGGAAAGGCTTCTGCCCTGGGACAATGCCTCGGGAAAGGGCTTTCCGTACCCGGGGGAATCGCCCTTTCTTCCGGAATTTTCGCCGATTTCCTCTTCCGCAATGGCTTCCCGTTTTCCCTGAAACAATACGCGGCAGACGGTTGTCCCGGACAGGCGTACACTTATTTCCGAAAGACGCTGACCTTCACAAAAACGGCGTGGAGGCTGCATTGGGAAGCGGTATGGGGACTCGCGTACGCGGAAGGGTGGGAAGCGGAGGGGCTCGATACGTTTCCCCGATACCTGTCCGGCCTCGGAATTGTCCTTCCGGCACATGACCTGTTCGACCTGCTGTATTCGCCGACCGCGTTCACCCGGCTGCGGGAAATGTTCGGAAAAATAACGTGGTTTATCAATTCCCATCCCCGGCTTAAGGCGAGACTGAGGGAGGACACTTATCCGTCTGTCCAGTATGCGTCTCTTTCCCGTTCGTTTGCCGGCCGAAGGCTGAAACGGATGATTCGTTCCCTTGTTCGCCGTTACCCCTTTCACCCCACGAAGGACTGGGTTGAACCGTTTGCACCCGTTATCCGGGAAAGACCCTGGGCTGTCTTTGAGTTAATCCGTTCCGCAGCGGGGACGGACCCGGATCGTTCCCGTGCGGCAAGAAAGGGCATTTTAAAAAGCAAACGCCGGATCGCATCCGTCATCCTGAAAAAACTTCCGTTACGCGAATGACCCGGGTTTTTCCGGAACTGGTCACGGGCACAGACTTCGTTTCGTGTCAGGGATGATCATTCGCTATTCCTTCGCCATGGCTTGGTTCCGCACCCCAAAAAACGGAAACAGCGTCCGGGGATTCCGTGGAACAAACAATGGAAATCAGTGACATGGTTGATGGCCTCCGCCTGGAGGGTGTTTCCGGGATGGCGGTAAATGTTTCGGGACGTGCCTTCCGCGTAAACGGCCCCGTTGAAACCCTGGCCCCCGGTTCGATACTTCTGCTTTCCGACAGCCGTGAGGCGGATATTACCCCGTACCTGTCATCAATAGTGGGAATCATCTGTGACAATGGTTCCGCATTCGATCATATCGGAATCCTGGCAAGAGAAATGGGAGTAGCGGCCATCTACAACACTAAAACCGCCTGCCGCGACATCAAGCCTGGTTCAAAGGGGAAGTTTTCTGTCCGGCTGCCGATCATGGGGAAACCCGTCCGCCAGGGGATGGGGACACCCCACATTGACCCGCATGCCGTACGTTAACGAACAGGATGAATGGATGTCATCCCGAAGCAACCCCCGGAGGACCGCTCCCTGCATCTGTGAAAATCTGTGCCATCTGTGGTTCCCATTCTTCTTCCTCATCAGCGGTTTACACCAACTCTGAGTACTTCACGTCTCCGCGGTTACTCATTGTACTGAAGCTTCCATTTCCCGGCCTCACGGTCGCCCATTTTAATCGCGTCCTGGACCAGGAACATCCGTTTGCACGGGTTGTCCGGCTTGTCTTCCCTGGTATGGTAGCCGTTTACTATGAAATAGTGATGATTATACTACTCTTTTGTCTCACCGGTAAGCGGGGTCTGGATCCATTCACGCCGGTCGGGGTCATACACCTCGCTGGTTCCATGGGCGCCGTCCAGCAGCCCCTCCGTCTTGTTCCTGTAATTGTAGTAAACGAATACCAGCAGTACGCGGGCGGGAACCTTGAGAATGCGGCACATTCCGACAAAGAGCGCGGGGCGCATAACACAGTCTCCGCACCGGTTGACATATATGTCGCTGAGTTTTGTGTAATTGAGGTTATCCGGATCGATCGTGGTTTTGATTTCCCCCTTCAGGAACTTTTCCTTCAGAACGTCGTTATGAAGGACGTTTTTATCAATCCATCCGTTGAGTGCTTTTATTTTTTCATACGGCGTTTTCCAGGGCTTTGTTATGGAAGTAACCGCGTCGAATAAAAAAGGTTTTATCAAACAGACATGCAACTCCACCCAGGGTAATCAATACAGATGAAGCACCGTCATATGCTTCTGCAATAAAAGGACTGAAGTTGGATAAAATATTGGATCTGGAAGTTCTTCATCGGCCGGTTCAATTTATGAATAATATCCTGGAACAAAACCACGGGTTCATAAAGTGGAGGATACGACCGATGCCGGGATTTTTTCAAATGCTTTGGAATTGATAAGATTTTCATTGTTAATTTGCCGGGGATTACTGTGTAATGCTTATCGTGGTATGGATGTGGGGGTAGATATAAATTTATACGGATTATTTGCACCAGAACCATCCACATTACTGACGACACCCAACCGGCCGAAGCTGTACGGGGAGAGTTGACTGGGCGCATAATCGGTATATAATTTAGAGAAGAATCAAATTTTTATAGAGTTAGGAGAAATTATGAAAAGGGGTAAGTATCTTTTTGCGAGAATTATGATCCTTGGGGCCGTCGGGCTCCTGGCCGGAACTTGGGGATGTGTGAACACCCCCGATGCAGCGGACAAGGGCAAGGAGGGATCATCCGGACTGCCCGACTTGGTCCTGGGGGCTTTTGAGACGGATTCATGGGACGTTCCCATGGGAAAATGGATGGCCGAAGACGATTCGCCTAACAAGGGCACGTCCACCGCCGTCATCAGCAGGGTGGCCGGCCAGGGCGGATCGGCCGGAGCGATCAGATTCGACTATACGCTCGGCACCGGGTACCAGTACCGTTACGGCCTGGTCAAGATCGGCATGAACGGGGACAAGGACTTCTCGGGATACAAGACGCTTTCCTTTTGGATTCGGGGGAGCGGCTTGAAGCTGAAAGTCCACATTGGAACGCGGCTGGTCACAGACTACGACTACCACGAGTTCCTGATCGCGAGCGTGCCCGCCGAATGGACCGAGTACAATGTGCCGGTCACCAAATTCTTCCAGGAAGGCTGGGGCGCGAAAAAGAAGCTGGACATGAGTAAGATTTTCCTGGTCCAGTTCCAGACGGGCTCCATGGTGGACGGAGAAAAAGGATGGCTTGAGCTGGACAACGTGAAATTCACGTCAGCGGAGAACAGCGTGTCGTCCGGTACAAAGGATAAGACATATCCGGTGGTTAAAAACGACACGGCGCCCGACGGATGCTACCTTGGCGTCTTTGGCCAGGGATACGAGCGGTCACCGGACATGCTTGCCGGTTTGGAGGCAAGGATCGGCAAGAAGTTCGCGCAGGTCATGTGGTACATCGATTGGAGCCGCGAGTTCCCGGCGGAGGACTGCGCCGAACTGGCAGGCAAGGGATATATCCCCCACATCACCTGGGAGGCGTGGATCAATGGCGACAAATCCAGCTTCTCGCTCGACCAGCTGCTCGGAGGCCAATGGGACCGGTACGTCACAGCCTTTGCCAGGGCCGCAAAGGCCTATGGAAAACCGTTCTTTCTCAGGTGGGGCCACGAGTTCAACGGAAACTGGTATCCCTGGTCGGTTCCCCAGAACGGGATGGATGCGGCCAAATTCGTCAGGGCCTACCGGTACCTTCATGACATCTTTGTGAAGGAAGGGGCGACAAACGCCCTGTGGGTCTGGTGCCCCAACAATTCCTCGGTGCCCGACGAAGAGAAGAACCGCTTCTGGAAGGCATACCCGGGAGACGCGTATGTCGATTGGATCGGGATTGACGGGTACAACTTCGGACACCAGCCCGGGTTCGATTACGGCTGGCTTTCGTTTGAGGAGATTTTCACCGATGCGTACACCTCGGCGCTCCAGAAGTTCCCGGAAAAGCCGCTCATGATAGGCGAATTCGCCAGCGGGCCGGTAGGCGGCGACAAGGTCGCGTGGATCAGGCAAATGGGAGAGGATATCCCCGCGAAATTCCCGGGCCTGAAATCGGTTGTCTGGTTCAACATTAACAAGGAGACGGATTGGACGCTGGACGGCGACCCTGCAGTGGCGGAAGCCGCCCATGCCGTTTTCCAGGATCCCTATTTCTGTTCCTCGGCGGGCGACCTTGCCACGATTGGGCCGAAGTTCAAGGTGAACTATCAGAAATACGTAAACGAGCTGAAAGCCGTGATGCCGGAGAAAACGACGGTCGCTGTCAAAAAGCTATCGGCACCGGTGAAAATCGACGGGAACCTTTCCGACTGGCCCGCCGACGCGGCCTCAATCACGATAAGCCGCAAGGACAGCATTGCCGCCGAAGGAAACGATAAGTGGAAGGATGACAGGGATCTGAGCGCCGTGGTCCGGCTTGCCTGGGACGCATCGGCACTCTATCTGGGCCTCGACATTACCGACGACGTTCCGCTAACGACCAAGTTCAAGAACGGCGATTCCTGGCAGGGCGACTGCGTGGAGATCGTGTTCGGCGCCAACCCCAAGGACGACCCCGCCAGGACCGTCTTTTCCGCCGGTGATTTCCAGCTTCTCCTGAATCCCGGAAACGGGACCGACCTCCAGCCGATTCTCTGGAATATGTTCAAGTCCGCGCCCTGCACAGGTGAAGGCAAATCTGTGAAGACCGATCACGGGTATACCTTCGAGATACGGATCGACTGGGTCACTTTCAACGGTGTGAAGATCCAGCCCGGGACAACCTACGGTTTTAACCTAGCGATCGACGACGCTGACGCCTCCCGCTCAAGGGAAACACAGGCCCTCTGGTACGGAAAAAAGAATTTCTACAAGGATCCGAGCGTGTGGAATCAAATCCAGTTCCTGAATTGAGGATCGCCAATGACGCGGGGGAACTGAATACCACGCGGGAAGCCGGGAAAAAGGAACCACGGATTACGTAATCCGTGGTTCCTTTCAAGTATCTTTTTTCTGGGGGTGCACGCGAATCAAAATTATTTTGCTTTATACCCTAATTATGGAAAATAAATTCGGAATCAATTGAAGGCCGGCAGACCTGCAGGGGGCAGACATGAAGAGCCTGCTTTTGAAAATAAGCCTGTTTTTGTCTTGATTTGACAAACCCTGTACACTAAACTGTCAATGGAACAAGGGGAGAAATACCGCAT